>JBAXAO010000001.1:0-173167 GCA_037142435.1 Actinomycetes bacterium
CCTTCGTTCTTCGTCGCTCAGGATTAGTAGCTCGATTTATTCCATTGCTTGGACTGTTCGGGGGAGCGCTCCTCTTCGTATCTGCGACTCTTCAACTCTTCGGAGTTATTGATCAAGTATCAAAGGCAACAGTTTTCACTACTATCCCAGTGTTTGCTTGGGAAATAAGCCTGGCGAGTTTCCTCTTCTTTAAAGGATTTAAGGCATCGGCGCTATCGAAGCTTCAACTTTCTTCTTCGGCTTCGACGTTGAGCACTGAACTTGTGTCCGCTTAAACAAGACTCAAACAAAAACCCCTCATCAAATCCGATGAGGGGTTTTACTTTTTAAACGCGTTTGGCAATGCGGAACAAATGAATGGGCCGGCCAGTGGATCCGTATTGCAACGTCAGTTCCAGTTGGCCGTTATCGACCATTTGTGAAAGGTAGCGCTGGGCGGTTGCACGACTGAGTCCCAATTCATCTGATACTTGGTTGGCCGATACCGCATCTGCTAAATCTTGAATGTATTTTAGAATCGTTGTGGTGGTGGGATTCTTTGGGATATTTGCGGCTTGTTGTGAAAGCCTTGGACCGCGCATCAAAGCCGAAAGTCGATCTACTTCATCTTGAGAAATTTCAGATCCCGTATCCAATCGTTCTCGTGCGGCCTTGTAGGCAAGCAGACGTTCCGCTAATTGGCGCTGATTGAAAGGCTTCATAATGTATTGGGTGGCGCCTAATTGGAGAGCTTCGCGAATACTCGCGACGTCGCGGGCGGCAGAGATGATGAAGACATCGGTCTTGGAACCACGGGGGAGCTGTTGTAGCCGGGCAAAGAGCGCCAGACCGTGTTCATCCGGCAAATAGAGATCAAGGAGAACCAAGTGGGGCTTCTTTTCAACGACTAGGTCATAAGCCTCGGTGCCATTGTGGGCCGTACCAACTACTTTGAAACCGGGGATGTTAGAGACGTAAGCAGTGTGGATTTCGGCGACGCGAAAGTCGTCCTCGACGATCAAGGTGTTGATCATTGCTTGCTTCCGCGTAGGACATTTGCGGGGATGGAAGGAAGTTCGACAATGAAAGTCGCACCATTTTCATTTTGAGCAGTAATGGAACCGGCAGCTTGTCGAACCAATCGTTGAACGATGGCTAGGCCTAAACCACGATGGCCGGCGCCTCTCGTAGATTTAGTGGAATAACCATCTTCAAAAACGATGGAGGGATCCGTTTCGGGAAGACCGGGGCCGCTGTCGTGCACGCGAATGAACTTGCCACCTTCGCCAGTATTAGAAAAGACGACTGTGACTTCGGCTTTAGGTGAGCCGGCTGCAGCATCTATGGCGTTATCTATCAGGTTGCCAACCACCGTCACGAGGGCATTTTGATCGATGGCGATGTTGTCGATAGGAGCGGTTACTTCTACGGCAAGTGAGACACCTCGTTCACGGGCGATGGCGACCTTGGCGATGAGCAGCGCGGTGATCAGAGAATTTCCGAGTTTTATACCTAAATCTTCAGCGAGACTGGTTTGAACCAGGGCGATCTCGCCTAAGAACTCAGATGCTTCATCGTATTTTTTCAGTTCTAGAAGACCGTTGATGGTGTGAAGACGATTAGCGAATTCGTGCTGTTGCGAACGCAGCGCCTCGGTAAAGTTCTGGACGCTCTCGAGCTCGCGCAAGAGGCCGATGTGTTCAGTCCTGTCGCGCAAGGTGATGACCGAACCCAGAACAACGTTCTTCTCGGTAACGACGCGACGGTTGATAAGGATTGAGAACTTGTCGGTCAAAACGCGCAAGTCATCGCCCTCGGCAATATCGCCCTCCAGAAGTGCGCGCAAACGTCCTTCCGGGATAACGTCGGCAATGCGCTTGCCAATCACTGCATTGCTCAGATCGAGTAAGCGAATTGCTTCATCATTAATCAACGTTATTTTCTTATCCGCATTGAGAGTAATAACGCCTTCGCGAATGGCATGAAGCATGGCATCGCGTTCTTGGAATTGAGTGGTGACTTCTTCTAATTCTTCAGCCAATCTGCGGTTGCGGGATAGGCGCACAAAGAACTCGGAGAGGATTAGTCCAGCGAAGAGAAAACCTAAGCCATATATGAGGAAGCCATGAAGTAGATAGCTGCCTTCAGTTGTTAGTTGGCTGACCAAAATACCGGCAGAGACAAGACCCACGATTTTGCCGGCGTTGTTATAAATGGGGGTTTTGCCGTTTACGGATCTGCCTAATGAACCGTTATTAATAGTTGTGTAGGACTTGCCTTGCAGTGCAAGAAGTTGGCCATCGATACGTTGACCGATCATCAGAGGGTTGGGGTGCGAGAAACGGATGCCTTTATCGTTTGCGATGACTACATATGTGGCTTTTGTGTTTTTGCGAATCGTTTCAGCGATTTCGGGAATACGACCTGCTGGGTCGCCTGAAGTCAACATTTCGGGAAGTTCGGGAATCGCGGCTGTGGCTTCAGCAATTGCTAGGGCACGCATTTCATACTGATTGTCCTGTGCTGATCGGGCAGTGTTGTATGCCAGTACCAGGCCGAGAATTCCAGCGATGAGTACGACGATGAGGCGATTGCCGGCTATGCGCAAGAGAAAAGCGCGCTTAGTAACCAAGATCAACCTCCTAGATAAGGGGCTAATTCTCTCTGCTGGTCGCGGCTTTGTCTTTAGCCTCGCTACTGAGATTAATGAGCAAAACGCCGAATAAGTAGATAATTCACCAGTTTAAAGAAGAACCATTGCTTTGCAGGTAGTCGGACTTAATCTCACGCCATGAATCGTGGCAGCGCAGTTAAATTCGAGAAGGTGTCCAAGCGTTTTAGAACGCCGAAAGGCACGTGGTACCAAGCTTTGGCGAACCTAGAGTTCGAAGTAGAGGCGGGACAGTTTGTAGCTTTGGTGGGTCCAACCGGGTGCGGAAAGTCAACAGCATTGACTTTGCTGGCAGGTTTGGAACAACCGAGCATCGGCAAAGTGACCGTGAATGGGGCCGAAGTTCATGACATTGATACTTCGACTGGATTTGTCTTCCAACACGATGCGACTTTCCCGTGGATGAATGTTTACAACAACATTGCTGCTGGTCCTAAATTTCGCAAACTAAAAGATCATGATGCGCTCGTCAAATCCTGGATTGCCAAGGTTGGCCTCACAGGTTTTGAAAATAACTATCCGCATCAACTCTCGGGCGGAATGAAGAAGCGAGTAGCTCTTGCGCAATCTTTGATCAATGAACCATCGCTGCTTCTCATGGATGAACCCTTTAGCGCTTTGGATGTGCAGACCCGAAGCATTATGACCGATGAGCTGATGGGGCTATGGGAGCAGACCAAATCTACGGTGCTCTTTGTAACCCATGATTTAGAAGAAGCCATTGCTTTGGCCGACCGTGTCATCGTTCTGACGGCTGGTCCCGCACAAGTGAAAGCCGACTTCACCATTGATCTCCCGCGTCCGCGCAAGGCTCGCGATATTCGCTTCACACCAGAGTTTCTATCGATCTACCACGAGATCTGGAACGTGTTGAAGGACGAAGTCGATTTGGCCTACCAACGTCAACTAATAGCACCTTCAGGGAAGAAGTAACCATGGCCGAGGAATATTTAACAGAAGCTGCCATAAAGGCAAAGAGCCGCAATCACCGCATCAAGGTTCATACTCTCCAGTTAGGCTTTGCTGTCCTGCTTTTAGGTAGTTGGCAGATACTTGCTGATAAGAAGATTTTGGATCCCTTCTTCTATGGCAGGCCCACTGGTGTACTGCATCAACTCAATGTCTGGATCCAGAATGGCACTTCTATCGGTTCCCTTTGGGTCAACGCTTGGGTGACGTTCTACGAAGCGACTTATGGCTTCTTTGCCGGCGTGATTTTAGGAATCATCTTTGGTGTTTTCTTGGCTCGTAATAAGACTGCCGCCGAAATCTTCGCTCCTTATATCAAGATCTCAAATTCCATTCCCCGAGTGGTCTTGGGTTCGATCTTCGTACTGTGGTTGGGCTTGGGTTCGGTCTCTAAAGTTGCCTTGGCTTTCGTCTTGGTTTTCTTTCCGGTCTTCTTTAACGCCTTTCAAGGAACGCGTGAAGCCGATAATAAGTTGATTTCTAATGCCAGACTGCTGGGCGCATCTAAAAAAGATGTACTTCGTCGAGTTATTTTTCCTTCGGCACTTTCCTGGATCACCGCTTCTATGCACGTCAGCTTTGGCTTTGCCTTGATCGGTGCCATCGTCGGCGAGTTCTTGGGTGCCCAACGTGGCCTTGGTCTTCTGATCGCCACAGCCCAAGGAAACTTCAATCCCAACGGCGTTTACGCCGCGATGGTCTTGATCGCCATCATGGCATTATCTGCGGAATTTTTGATTACCAAACTAGAAAATCGCCTGCTGAATTGGCGCCCCACACAAGTTTCTGGACATGAACTCTAACCACCCAGGAAAAGGAGAAATATGAAAAGAGTAAATCGACGGCTTGCACTTGTTAGCGCAATTGCAATAAGCCTCGGAATGGTAGTTGTTGCACCCGCGAAGGCAGCACTCCCAACTGTTCGTATTGAAGTTGGAGGTCTGTCTAAGCAGATTTATATACATGCCATGCTGACGCAACAGCTGGGCTACTACAAGAAGTACGGCATTAACGTAGTACTTACTGATGAGGCTGCCGGAGCGAGCGCAGAAGATGACATGCTCACTGGTTCGGTTGACTTTGTTCTTGGTTTCTACGATCACAATATCGATCTTCGCATTAAGGGTAAGAACACGATCAACGTGGCTACCTTGTTGCAATCCCCAGGTGAAGTAGAACTTTGCCGTTCCGATCTGAAGGGCACAATCAATAGCCCTGCAGACTGGGCAAAGCAAAAAGGCGGAGTAAGCCTCGGCGTAACTGGCCTAGGTTCGTCCACCAACTTCCTGACCCTCTCCTTGGGTGCCAAAGCCGGAGTTCCACAATCTGCAATGCACTCATATGTAGCTGGTGCGGGTACTACCTTCATCGCTGCTATGAAAAACAAGGCAATTGATTGCGGTATGACAACCGAGCCAACGATCTCAGCAGTTTTGGGACAGGGACTTGGTTACGTGCTCGTTGATATGCGTTATGGATCGTTGACCAAGGCTGCTCTTGGTGGACCATTTCCAGCAACCTGTGTTTACGGACGCGAAGATTGGGTTGCAGCTCACCCTGACCTAACCCAACGGGTAGTTGACGCGATGATGGATACAACGCGCTTCATCACCACTCACACTGCAGCTCAGATCGCAGCAAAGGTTCCTGCCGACTACTACGCCGGCACTGGAATCGACACCTACATCAAGGCGCTGAATGACGAACTGGTCATGTACAACCCAACTGGAAAGATGCCATCTCTTGGACCACGGTCAGTATTGACCATCGATGGTCGAGGCAAGCTGGCTTCCGGTGCTTGGACCGCAGCTGACATGAAGAATGTTGACCTACGTGCCACCTATACCGATGCATACGTCGCAGCTTCGGCTCGAGACATTGCAAAGGCAGATAAGAACCCGACCTACTTCTCAACCGGTGCGGGTGCACTGAAGTAATAAGCACTTAGTACAACCTAAAGAGGGAGTAGCCCCCTCGCACAGTCTTCGAGGGAGACTTGCGAGAGGGCTATATCTTTTGGGCACCTGCTGTTTGATTTCCCGTAACCTGACTTTGAGATAATTGTGGGATGGATGTCGTGGATAAACTCTCTGAAATGGGGTTAACCCTGGATCAGTTCATCTGTGACACATTCCAATCTTCCATCGCGCTGATAACCCCGCACCGTCAGATTGCTCATCTGCCTGATGATGTCGATGCCATTCACGATTTTCGCGTTGGGTTGCGTCGATTGCGCTCCCTGTTGCGCTCCTTTAGGCCGCTTCTGGATGAAAAGTGGGCGGGGGAGTCTCGAGTTAAATTGGCTTGGTTGGACTCATTCATCATGCCTGTGAGAGACGGAGATGTCTTAAAACTTCGACTGTTGGCTAGTGCCGAGCGCCTGAAAGGCGATCTAAACCCTGATGTCATCGATTCTCTGGTGGGGTTATTGGAACTGCACAGCCGAAAAGATCGTGCGCGTTTGAAGATTGCCATGGAATCACAAAAGTGCACGGATTTGTTAAATGAAATTTCTGGATGGAACATGCACACGATAAAGGTGCTCAATCAAGAGAGTTCACCGGTGGAATTGCTTAAGGAACTGAACAAAGTTACCTGGAAAGCCATTAAAAAAGAGGGCGATGAGATTCGCCAAGATTCAAGCGACCATAAACTCCACGAACTTCGGATCAAGATAAAGCGTGCCCGGTATCTGGCCGAAGCCTGTGCACCGGTAGTGGGGAAAAAGCTCAAAGAGCGAGCAAAGCAATACGAAGAGATGCAGAATATTTTGGGAGATCACCAAGATTCCTTCGTGATCAGCCAATGGCTGGCGATCCGCGAACAGCCCACCCGCGAGTACCAAACAACGGTCACAACTTTGCTGGAGGAAGAAATCGATCAACGCTTCGTGCTACGCCACAAGTGGCACTTGCTCTGGCATGAAGTTACTGAGGGCAAGAAGCTCGAATCTCCCAAACTGAAATAGAGTGGGGGAATGGCTACCGTCGTAATCGCCCCAGATTCCTTTAAAGGATCGGCCAGCAATAACGATGTGGCCAAGTGGATTGCTGAAGGTTGGAAAAAAGAACGACCCAAAGACAAGTTGATTTTGATTCCTATGGCCGATGGTGGTGAAGGATCTCTAACAACGATCACGGGCGTTCGCGATGATGTCGATACTTTTACCGTTTCGGTGGTTGGTGCTGACGGCGGCAGCAATCGTGCCCAATGGATTTTGTTGGATGATGGCACTGCGATTGTGGAACTGGCATCGGCATGCGGGATAACGTCCATGAAAGCTCTAGATCCCTTGAATTCTCACACTTATGGGCTAGGGCAAGTCTTGAATGATGTTCGTCAAAATCCCGAGGTTGAACGAATCGCGATTGCGTTGGGTGGTTCGGGCAGCACTGATGGCGGTACCGGTGCTCTTCGCGCGCTGGGCTTTGGTTTCTACGACGGATACGGCGATGAGATTCCGTTGGGTGGCGACGGCCTGAACGAATTGGTCGAGATTGAAACCACTAACTTTGTGAAGCCGCCACGAGGTGGTGTGGTGTGCTGGATCGATGTATCCAATCCTTTGGTGGGCGAGCAAGGTGCCGCTGTGGTCTTTGGTCCACAAAAAGGTGCGAATGATGACGAAGTCGTCATTTTGGAAGATGGTTTGAAGAACTTTATGAAGGTCTGCAAATTTCCAGATGCACCTGGCAGTGGTGCGGCCGGAGGCACGGCTTATGGTTTGCGCGCTGGTTGGGGCGCAACATATGTGGCGGGCTCTGCTGCGATCGCAGCCATTGTTGGTTTGCCGGAGGCAATCGCTGCGGCAGATTTTGTGATTACGGGGGAGGGCCGGCTAGATCACCAATCCTTTAGTGGCAAAGTAGTGGGCTATGTGCGCCAAGTTAGCGCCGCTCTGGGAAAGCCTGTGGGATATTGCGTCGGTTCATCGCTAATGGAATTTCCGAACGATGGCATTGGCGGCAGGTCTTTGGTGGAATTAGCAGGATCGGTCGAAGCCGCGATGGAAGATCCCAGGACGTGGATTATCGAAGCCGGTAAAGAGTTAGCCCAGTCCGTATCCGCCATCAACGGGTAGTTCGGCGCCATTGATCCAGGCCATCTCATCGCTGGCCAAGCTGGCAATTACTTTGGCGATCTGAATTGGTTCGGCAATCGCCGGGTTTTCAAAATCGGCAGCATTGGGTTCGCGACCTAAATATTCACGTAGCCATTGATCGACGAGCGGAGTGCGCACGCCGCTGGGCATAATCGCATTTACCCGTACGCCGGCTTCGCGGTATTCCAGCGCAAAACCTTTGGTGAGATTGTTGAGCGCTGCTTTCAAAGAATCGTAAAGATGATTCTTGCGCGCCGGGCGCACGGCATTGGTGGAGGAAACATTGATGATGTTGCCTTTTGTCTTCCTCAAATAGGGAAAGGCTTGTTGCATCATAAAAAAAGGTGCCTTGAGATTGATGGAGAAGATGCGATCCCAGTCGGCGCTGGTGACCTCATCGAGGTTTTTGTGACTGATGGTGCCAGCGCAGTTAACCAGAAGGTCTAAACGGCCATAGAGCGCGATAGTCGCATCGACGATCTCTTTGGCGGTGCGCTCGGCGTGAGCAAAATCAGATTTCACAAATGAAATGGTGCCGCCCCCATCACGAATCTCTTTTTGGATGTTGTTAGGGTCCGATAAGGCGGTGACGAGCAAGTGATATCCGCTGGCCGCAAGTTCACGAGCAGTAGCGCCGCCAATTCCAGTGGTGCCGCCCGTTATTAACGCAACGCGAATTGCAGGGGCTACATCCTTGTTGCTCATCTTTAGATCATATAGGATTTCGTAATTCCAATGAAGGGTTCTCGATGACCAATTCCAAGAAATTCCCGACTATTCGCGCGAGCAAAGTTGGTGCGGCTCCCGAATGGGCGGTACTCGAGCGAAAGCTGATTGCGATCATCAACGAATCGTCGTTGGAATTTGCCGATCGATATACCAACAGCGATAACACCTTGATCTGGCGTAACGAGTGGCCGGGCTTTGATGGATCTGATGATCCGTATGAAGGCTTTATGAACTTCACGCTGCACTACATCATGGGTGGGGATGAACGCCTAGATAAGCGCCATCGGGACATCTGGGATGCGATTACCTGGCAGTGGACTGAATACGGACAGGTGGTCGATGAGTTTGATGAAGCGTACGACTGGATGCATCACGGCGAAGCGTTATTGGGTTTTTACTGGTTTGCGCTGGCCAACCCACACGTATTAAAAGATCGGCAACGGACGCGAAAGTTTGCGGCGCTGTATAACGGCGACAATCCCAAGGTGGATAACTGGGATCCGGAACATAAAATTATTAAGGCGCCCATCAACGGCAGCGGCGGCGCGCATTACATTCACACCTGGGAGGACTGGGGTCCTAACCGTCAGATCTTGGAAGAGTACTTACCGCCCTTTGAAGATATAACCGGACAAGATCCTTACCAAAAGCGCACACCTTGGCATGACGATGCCATCTATGGCGAAATTCTGGAGAAGATCAATAAGCACATGGGGCAAGGCGATGTGCCGGTAAATCTGACTGCAACTGGATTAATGACGCATGCCTATATGTATGACCACGATGAGAAGTACAAGACCTGGACCCTGGAATATCTCGCCGCTTGGGTGGAACGCACCAAGCAAAACGGCGGTGTCATTCCGGACAACATTGGTCTGGATGGAAAGATCGGTACTTATAACGATGGCAAGTGGTGGGGTGGTTATTACGGCTGGCGCTGGCCACATGGCACTTTGACGATCCTGGAACCACTAACGGTCGCTGGTGCCAATGCGGTCTTGCTGACAAAAGGCGATATGAGCCATCTGGATTTGGTGCGCTCGCAGATCGATATGTTGTGGGAGAAGCGCATCGAAGAAGATGGCGCCATCAAATTACCAAATCGTCATTTTGATTCGGGTTGGCGCGACTACCGCATTCAACGAGCCATCGATCCCATCATCGTCTGGAACATTTCGATGGATGAAGCTGATGCCCAGCGGGTAGAACGCGGTTGGCATCCCAGCAATGAGGAGATTTCGACCGAAGGTTATGTTTTAGGCAGTGCTCGTCCGCAACATACTGCCGCCTGGTTTGGATATATCCGTGGATATATGCCGGATTACCCGGAACGAATTTTGAAGAACAACTTAGAAGCGGTGGATTTCCAGATCAAGCGCTTCCGCAGCGAAGAATGGAATCCCTTCACGATGGATCACTATCGCGAAGCGATGTCGATCCACGATTGGCAGATCTTGCAACCTGCGATTCTGGAGGCACTGATTCATCTGACTCTTGGGGGCCCTATGCCGGCTTATCACGGGGGACACCTGCATGTTGCGGTTCGATACTTTGATGTTGAAGGTGGCCGTCCTGGGTTGCCGGCGGATGTCGCAGCGCTGGTCGAAAAGATCACAGCCGATCTTGTCGAATTAACCTTGGTGAATACTTCAACAACTAGTGCTCGCAGCTTGGTCATTCAAGCAGGTGCGTTTGGCGAGCACCAGATCATCAGCGCATCGGAAAGAGGCGGCGAGTCAATTACCGTTGGTGGCAATCATCTGCAGGTAGATCTTCCGGCAGGTACTTCGATTTCATTGGTTTTGAATGTGAAGCGATTCGCAAATGATCCAACGTATGAAGGTCCATTCACGCCACAGCAAAGCGATGTCAGCGTTCCAGCCACTATCACCGGCCGGACCCTTGGATAAAGGCATTCAACGTCGGCTCCTAGCTCTATCAGGATCTATGGGCTTTTTGATGTATGGCCTGGGCTACACCGTGCCATTGGTGCGGCGCGATCTTCATATTTCGCGCGCCATCGCATCCATTCACCAATTGACATTCGCCTCGCTCTTGATGCTCAGTTCCTTTTTCTTGGCTCGGATTATTTCTCGTTACAACCCGACAATCGTGATGCGCATGGGCTGGCTCATTGTTGTGGTCGGAACTTGCTTCTATACCTGGGGGCCAAATATCTGGGTAACTGTTCCCGGGTACTCCTTTTGTGCGATCGGTGCCACCTTTGTAAATAACACCAACGCAGCAACGCTGGGGCAAGCAAAAGGGAGTTCATTGCCGCTCATGTTGCGCACCACCGGAATCGCAACGGCTACCGGTGCATTCGCACCAACGATCATTGGTGCGTTGGTGGGCAGGGGAGCATCCTGGCGGCTGGTTCTTTTGATCTTTGTGTTGGTCGTAGGACTGATTTCTATGAAAGCGGTTCCGAATATTCCAGATCGTTCGCCCGTGAAATCGGCGACCGAGAAGAGTTTTGATAAAGAATTTTCACTCATGATGTCTTTGGGTTTAGCGGCAAACTTCATGGAAATTGGCGCCGGTGCCTGGGCGTTGGATCTTCTTATCGCACGAGGTTTAGGCAACTCGGCAGCGTTGGTTTTGGCTACTATTTTTAGCTTCGGAATTGCCTCTGGACGATTGGGCTTTTCTATGCGGGCAGATATCGGCGTAGTGAAGATCTGGACCTTCTCCACCATTGTGACTGCGGTGGGATTGGCGGTCATCATCGCAACTTCCAACGGCGGTTTAACGGTGTTGGGATTGATTATTGCCGCCATCGGCATTGGGCCTTTCGGAGGAATAGCGCTGGCCTTTGCCTCCGACAGCCCCAAGGGCGCTGATCTCGGCATCTCTGCCAACGTTATTGGCGCAGCGCTTGCTATCGGAATTGGGCCGTGGGTAATCGGCACGGTCAGTGATGGTTGGGGATTTTCTGCGGCTTATTCCATAACGGCGGCAATGCTCGTTGCTGCTACGGTGCTCTTTGTTATGGTGCAAAGAGATAGGACGCGCGCATGATTTGGACAGAATGGTCGGATATTAAAATCCCGATTGGCCTAGAGGCTCTTTCCACAAATGGCATTGCGCCGTACGAATCCGATCTCGAGAAAGTCACCTTCTTTGTTCCGAAATACATGGCAGGTCGAGCCGGGTTGCTGCCAATGGCGAAGATGCCAAATCTCAAGGTGGTTCAATTGAATAGCGCCGGATATGACGATGCACTTCCGCTGTTGCCATCTGGCGTCACCTTATGCAACGCCCGCGGAGTTCATGACACATCGACAGCCGAACTTGCAGTTGCCCTAGCAATCGGATCGCGGCGTGGTTTTGCGGATTTTTTCCGCAATCAATCAACTGGCACATGGGTACATGAGACCCGAACATCGCTAGCGGATTCGCGTATCGGAATTGTTGGTTATGGCAGCATCGGAAAATTGCTCGAGCAAATGCTCCAACCTTTCAGCGTTGAAACATTTGCTTTTTCTAAATCGGGTAGTAGCGGAAGTATCAAAATAGATGAGTTCGATACTTATTTACCAACACTGGATATCGTCATATTGATTATGCCGTTAACGGATGAAAATCATCACTTCATTAACGCCAAGCGCTTAGCCGCGATGAAAGCTGGGTCTGTACTCATCAATGTGGCGCGCGGTGCAATTGTTGATACCGACGCTCTGGTTGCTGAACTGCAGCGTGGTCGAATTTATGCTGGGCTGGATGTCACCGATCCGGAACCGCTGCCGGTAGGACATGCGCTATGGAGTGCACCGAATGTTTTGATTACCCCACATATTGGGGGAGACAGCACAGCGTTTGAGCCGCGAGGTCGAAAATTGGTGGAGGAGCAATTAGAAAGACATGCCAGGAATATTCCGCTAATTAATGTTGTCGCTTAGCTTAGAGCTAGTGAAACACTAACCTTCCGCTGCGGAACATCCCTGGAACCATGTCAGTTGATTAGTTAAAGGATAGCAACTGTATGGGCATCTATGAAATCCCAGTCGTACTCAATACAGAGGCCTTCCCCCTTGGGAGCCATGACATAGCCGTCCTGGATATCCAGTTGGGTTTTTGTCCCGAATTGGAAGTCGTCGAAGGGGAATAAGGTCTCGAAAAACTCGCAATTGACCATGGCCAGGCTGGGGTGAATCTGGACTTGTTCCAGCCCGTGATAGATCGTGGTGTGGAGTTCGCATTGCACCCCGAAGGCCTCGGCCACATGGGCAGTCTTCATGACGGCGGTAATGCCCCCGCGCCAGGAGACATCGGTGCGGACGATGTCGGCTAGATCTTCTTTGATGTAATGGGCGGTTGAATAATGAGCACCGGCTACTACTTCGGTGCCGCAGATTGGAATATCTAACTTCTCGCGAAGTTTGCGCAAGCCATTGAAGTTAACGTCCAGCAGCGGCTCTTCCAACCAGCGATAGTTCAACTTCTCGAGTTCGCGTCCAGCCTTCAGCGCTTGCTCATAGGTATAGGAGATAACTGGATCGGCCATCAGGGTGAAGTCATCGCCCACGGCAGCACGTACGGCTCGGTAGCAAGCAATATCCAAGTCCAAGATTCCTGGTGGGTGAAGCTTGTAGCCCTTGTAGCCCTTGGCTTTAACGGCCAGCGCTTGGGCGACGTATTCATCGGGGCCAGGCAAGAACATCGACGACACGTAAAGTGGAACTTTTTCCCGTGATGCGCCCAGTAATCGGTAGACAGGTTGGTGCGCCATCTTGCCGACGATGTCCCAGCAAGCATTGTCGAAGGGGGCATAGGAATAAATCGGAACGTGGTTCCAACGTCGATCGAAGAGTTCGAAATCTTTCATGTTCTTGGCGCCATCGTGAGCCGAGCGTCCGATGAAGAAAGGCTTCACCTGCGACATAGTGGCGGCTGCAGCCTTGGCATCGAGCGCGCCGAAACCAAAGGAGGTGCCAGTTACTCCATCGGTAGTTGTCACCGTGATCACGGTGAAATCTGGGCGAGAGCCACCTGGCAATTGCACCGCCGAGACAGCATCTAGATTCTTGAGTTCATCTCCGCCTCTACATGCTCTAATTTCAATATTGGCGATAACGCTGTCGGACATGAGCCCCCCTGGAATTGGAATGAGAAAATCCTATAGGATTGAAGCATACCTAATAGTAGGCGTAGTGAGTCAAGGGTTTTGTGAACGTGTTAAGAATTTATTTATATAGAAGTTTTAAAGATCGTTGATGGCTTCAGCGGCAGGAGAGAAGCGTTTCAACGAAGATTCAATGTGTTCATGCATCGCTAACTTGGCTGCTTTGGCATCACCACTAGTAATGGCCTTATAGATTTCATTGTGTTGCTTGATTGCCAGTTGGCCCGAGCCCGATTGGTAATACTGCTCGAATAATTCCGAGACGAATGCCGGACGATCTTCACCCGATACTAAATTGCGTTGATTGGCCAGGAACAGCCGGAACAGGTGCAAGTGGCAATGCATCCGTTCAAATGCTTGATGTAGTGATTCATTGCCGCTGAGTTCTGCGATAAGAGAATGAAAACGTGCGTCGTGCTCGGTGAGAGCTTCGATTTTGCTATTGTCATCAAACTTCAGCGCCTCTTTGGCAATCTGCATCTCTTCTTTTAGTGCGGCTTTACCGTGAGCATCAATATGTTTGGCGGCTTGTTCTGCTGCCCAGGGCTCAATGAGTAGACGAAAACGGAAGAGATCACCAAATTCTTTTAGCGTGAGCAAATTGGTCGCGGAATATCCTTTGAGTGGTTCTTTGGCAATCAAGCCATCAGATTCGAGCCGAGCCAGTGCTTCACGAATAGGGGTTTGGGAAACGCCCAGGCGCAAGGAGAGGGCATCGATATTGACGCGTTGACCCGGTGCGATCTCATGCGAGAAGACCATGGCCTTTACCATCTCGTAGGTTTCATCGGACAGTACGGAGCGACGAGGACCAGTTTTTGATGGTTGCGCAGATGATCTACTCAATGGAGGCTCCAGTTACACCGGTCGCGCTAACTTCGCCGTTATCCGCAACTACTTAGGCAATCGTAGACCATGCATTCCACCATCGACGGCTAGAACGGTGCCGGTGGTCGAACCTTGGGCAGGATTGGCTAAGTACATAATGGCTCGAGCTACTTCGGGGGCTGACACCAGTCGTCCTAAAGGTTGGCGTGCTTCAAGAGCAGCCTTCTCGGCCGCTGGATCGTCGGCTAGTGAGAGTAAGCGCTCGACCCACGGAGTGTCTGCAGTTCCGGGATTAACGCAATTGACCCGAATCTTCTCGCCGACAAGATCAGCAGCCATGGCCAATGTCAGAGAAAGAACTGCGCCTTTGCTGGCGCTATAGACGGCGCGCTTGGGTAGGCCCGCTGTGGCTGCGATAGAGCAGGTATTGACGATGGCGGCTGCTGTGGATGCGCGCAGGAGCGGCAAGGCCGCGGTGGTGACGCGACCGATTCCGGCAACATTGATATTCATGACTCGTGACCAGTCATCGTCGGTGGCATCAGCCACGGTGCCAACAGCGCCAACGCCGGCATTGTTTGCCAGGACATCTATGACGTTGGTCATGGACTTTATTTTTTCAAAAGCAGTGGTGACGCTTGCGGTGATGCCGACATCGCACTCGATCCAGGTGGCATAAGGGGCCATCGCACCAGCTTGGATATCTAGACCAAAGACGGTGGCGCCAGATTCGTGGAGCGCCTTACTGACGGCTAGTCCGATTCCGGAGCCAGCTCCAGTAACAACGGCTGTGAGTCCTGAGAACTCTGTGCTCATGTGTTTTCTCCACTCTGTTGGTTTTGTGACCAGTAAGGACCGGAAGGGAAGAGATAGTGGTCGATACTGGCGTCAAACATTTGCGCTCCGGATCCAGGCAGGACCGGGGCGCGATAGAAACCATTTTCCACTTTGGCAGGTTCGACAAAATGCTCGTGCAAGTGATGGACATATTCGACGACGCGCTTGTCGTGATGTCCGGAGACGGCAACTGCATCCCACATGGCTAAATGCTGAACCATTTCGCAGAGGCCTATGCCACCGGCGTGGGGACAGACGGGAATTCCGAATTTCTTTGCCAGCAAGATATTGGCGATATTTTCATTAACGCCAGCGACGCGCGTGGCATCTATTTGCATGACAGAGATTGCGTTCAACTGTAGAAGTTGTTTAAACATGATTCGATTTGCGGCATGTTCGCCAGTAGCCACCTTGGTAGGGGCCACCTCTTTAGCAATCCGAGCGTGACCGACCACATCATCGGGGTGAGTGGGTTCTTCGATCCACTCTAATTTGAATTCCTGAAGTTGATTGACCCAAGCGATTGCATCATCAACGTCCCAGACCTGGTTGGCGTCGATTGCAATGCGATAGTTAGGGCCGACAAGTTGGCGTACCTTGGTTAGACGTCGGCGATCATCATCAATAGATTTTCCGCACTTGTACTTCACCAAAGTAAAACCATCGTTGATCGCTTCGGTTGTTAACCGAAGCATCTTCTCATCGTCATAGCCCAACCAGCCAGGTGTAGTCGTATAAGCAGGTACGCCTACGTCGACTAGTTGGGCTTCATGACGTGCCTTATTTGCTTCCCCCGAATGCAAAATTGCTAAGGCATCTTCTGGTGTTAATGCATCGCTGATATAGCGAAAATCAATAGCCGAAACAATTTGCTCCGGAGTCATATCGGAAAGAAGCTTCCACAATGGAACTCCGCGCTCTTTAGCGAAGAGATCCCATAAGGCATTGACGACCGCACCCTGCGCCATATGAAAGACGCCTTTATCGGTACCTAACCAACGCAACTGGCTATCGGAAGAAAGATCGCGTCCGATCTGGCCGATGTTGGTGAAAGCATCGGCTGTTGTCAGTCCGATAATTCGCGCCGCCAGGATTTCAATGGCTTTGATCTGCACATCGTTACCGCGGCCAATGGTGAAGACCAGCGAATCGCCGGAGAGGCTGGGGATCGAGGTGTAGATGCGTAAGTAGGCGGCCGAGTAATCAGGATCGGCATTCATGGCATCGGACCCATCCAGCATGGTGCTGGTAGGAAAGCGCACATCAAACGCGCGGACGTCGGTGATTGTTAGAGTCATCTATCTAAGCCAAATACTTCTCTAGGCCTTTAGGTACGCCACTTTCGGCCCATTGGCCCTCGTAGCCCACACCAGGATCTTTTGGTCCATGAACTAATCCATTGGCATCAACCAGGGATTCGCGCGAAGTTGGATTGCCCCAAACCAATGATTCGTAATAAGTGTTGTTCTTTATTGCCATACAGAGATGAGCGCTTTCTAGGCCCATGCCGTGTACTTCAGCGCGAAGGTGATATGCATCGGCCAGGTGGGCGATTCGCATTGCTCCGGTAAATCCACCGCGCAGGAAGGTGCTGGTACGTAAGCCAGTCGCCACTCCGGTGGCGGCGAAATCACCCGCACTCATATGCGCACCATCTGTGACTTCACCCAACAATAACGGGATCCGAACTCGTTCACCCAACCACTTGTAAGCAGTGATGGAAAATTCTTTCATTGGCTCCTCGTACCACATGAAGCCGGCGTCATAGAGTGCGTTGCCAAGGTAAACGGCGTCCATCAAATCAAAACCAGCAGAGCCGTCGTACATCAATGGAATGTCATCGCCAACATGTTCGCGCAACTTATGTCCGAGCAGCGCATCTTTCTTGGCATCACCAAAGGCATGCAATTTGATAGCGGGGTAGCCCAGGGCAAGGCATTGGTCTGCGATATCAAGAAATTCTTCAATAGAAGAATAAGTAACGGTCGATGCATAAGCTTGAATGGATTCGCGATATCCGCCCAGCAATTTCCAAATGGGAAGTTTGGCGGCCTTACCGGCGATGTCCCACAACGCAACGTCGACAACGTGAGCCATGTTTGGCGCGAATCGTTCAATGCGATCAAGTTCCCAAGCGCGCTCCCACAGGTATTCGCGATTCAAAGGATCTTGTCCGATTAATTCGGCGCGAAAACGTCGCTCTACATAGTCTTTAAGAATCACGCCTCGAGTTGCTTGGGCAAAGCCAGTGATACCAATATCAGTTTGGATTACGAGCCAGCCGACGGTGATGGCTGGGTCCGAACCAGGCAAACCTTGCCGCCAAACGAATGCAGGGGAGTGGGCAGGGCGATCGACAAGTACAACGTCCACGCTCGTAATCTTCATTTCTGCCTCTTATCTCGCTGCTGCGCGCTCGTGATTTATAACTGTTTTATAACAACCCGCCCGACTTTCGTTTACAGGGGTCAATTTGCGCTCAAATAGACCACCGCGACACGAATGAAGAGTAGAGAAGATTTCTCCAAAATACTATACGAAATATGATTTTCCTACTAATGTTCGGCGCACTCCGGTCTGCAAGTTTCTTGCTGGCCCTAGTCGAGAGAAATGAGGCAACACTTGAAACGCAAGTATTCGCTACTGGCGATTGCTGCCGCTGCAGTCATTGGTGGAACCATGGTTTCCCCAATTGCCGCGCAAGCCGCTAAGCCATCAATCCTGATCTGGGTAGACGCACCACGTCTTCCTGGTGCTCAGCTGTACGCGAAGATCATGGCGCCAACAGTCAACGTTAAAGTTGAACTCCACGCGCAAGGTGATCTGCTCGCAAAAGTACAGTTGTTCAACCGCATTAAAAAAGGCTGGCCAGATGTTGTCTTCGGCCCACCAAATGACGTTGCAGTATTAAGAAACCCAATCATCAACAATGCCATGGCTCTCGATAGCTTGCTTCCAGCAGCTACTTGGAAGGCCTTTGGTAATGGAAACAACTGGTGTAAGGGCGCTGACGGAAAGACCTATTGCATCAAGAACGACTTGGCACAATCTGTGCTTTGGTATAACACCAAACTCTTCAAGGAATTCGGTTACACCGTTCCAACCAAGATGAGCGAACTCTTTGCAATTGGTGCTGACCTTGCTAAGAACCACCCAGGATATTCTCTTGGTGCTCTTGGCGATCAAGCAGCTAACTCCTCTTACTTCTGGCCATCACAATGCCCATTGAACGCAGAGAAGTCAGCAACACGTGTAGTCATCAACAGCAAAGATCCACATTGCACCCGTGTCACCAAGGCACTGCAACCATTGATCGATGCCAAGGTTTATGACCCACGTTCACCATTTGATGCTGGATTTATCAAGGATGTCGGCCAAGCCGGCAAGCTTGTCGCCAACATCGGACCTTCATGGTACGGAGACTTCGTTCTTCGTCCAGCTTCTTCATACGCAGTTAAGGCCGGAGAGTGGACAGCCGCTCCAATGCCTATCTGGGATGGCGAGAAGGTTGCATACTCTGGTGAGTACGGCGGCGGTATTTATACCGTTTCCCCTCACTCCAAGTTCCCTAAGGAAGCCGTTGCATTTGCAATGTTCATGGTTGGCGACAAGCGCAACCTAGTAACTGTCACAAATCCAGATGGCAGCCATGGAGCTCCAACCTTCCCAGCTTACGGACCAGGAAATGCTCTCTGGGCCGCCAAGGTCAATGCAGATACCTTCTGGGCCTCAAGCCCATATCCTGCAATGGCTGCACAAGCTAACAAGGTATTTTCCGGCGAGAAGCCAGTTCGCTATGACACCAACGGTGCATGGGGTGCAGCTTTCTCACCAGCCTTGGCTAAGGATGGAAATATCCAAAATGCTCTCAATGCTTACGCGACATATATCTCTAACCTCGCGCAGCAGTTGGGCTATGAAGTAAGTACGAAGTAAGCGTTTAGTTTCTAAACGCTGAAGCTGCGGCGGGTTGGTTTCATCACCAACCTGCCGCTTCTTCGCAAAGAACTAATTTTCATTTTTGCATTAGTTAATGCACGAGAGGGCAGGTAATGGCAAAAACAAAACGGTATCGCCAAAAAAATACTTTTATGTACATCATGTTGGCGCCGTATTTACTATTTCTCTTTTTCTTCGGCATCGTTCCGTTGATCATGGCTTTCTTCGAAATCCCTGCAAAATCTCTGACAAATCCCAATGGTGGATTTGATGCATTTAATATCGTGTTGCACGATTTTCGTTTCGGTACCGCCGCAAAGCATGTCGCCGGTTTTATGGCCATCTTTGTTCCGTTA
This sequence comes from Actinomycetes bacterium, assembly GCA_037142435.1. Taxonomy (GTDB): domain Bacteria; phylum Actinomycetota; class Actinomycetes; order Nanopelagicales; family Nanopelagicaceae; genus CAIMZW01. The sequence continues at coordinate 19,536 of JBAXAO010000001.1, forward strand.
ATGATTATTTTTGTTATTGGTATGGCCCTCATGTTGGACATGAATACAGCAAAGTGGAAAAAATATCTGAGAATGGCTTACATCGTCCCGGCTTCGGTCTCAGGCGCTGTAGCAGTTCTCATGTGGTACGTGATCCTCGAGCCAACACTCAGCCCATTCAAATGGATCATCAATCTCTTCGGCGTTAAAGAAGCCACCCAAATTTGGCAAACCCAGAACTTGGTTTACATCCTGGCATTTATGGCCTTCTTCGCCATGGCTGGTAACTGGATCTTGATTCAATACGGATCCCTGCAAAGTATTTCGACAGAAATTTTGGAAGCAGCTCGAGTCGATGGCTGCTCCGCATTTCAATTAGCGGTGCGGATTAAATTACCTCTGATTCGTAAGTACGTTATTTATATGGGAGTACTGGTCTTTGCCGGTGGTCTGCAAATCTTCGTTGAACCACAATTGTTAACGACCTCGGTTTACCAAGGCATCGCTAACGCGTGGTCATTCGATCAACTTTCTTACACCTTGGCATTTACGAGCGGTGACTTTGGTGGCGCGTCTGCGCTCTCGATCATGCTTTTGATTCCATCGCTCTTAGGTGCGCTCGTTGTTATCTACAAGACCGATATGTTCGAGGACGCTAAACGAGTCCGTGGTCAGAAAATAGAAGCGGAAGGATAAAATGACACTTCTAGATAAGCCAGTAGAGACTGTCGCAAAGCGCAAGAAGAAGAGCGCTATTCGGACGAATAGTCGATGGGGAATTAGCCTGGTCAATAGTTGGTTAGTTTTCTTTGCGATTATCAGCGTGATTCCAATGATTTGGTTGATCTTGGCGCCATCTAAGACTGACCCAGAAGTTACCCATAAGAACCCGCTCTCTTTTGGCAGTTTCAGCGGATACATTCACGCGTGGAAGCACCTGCAATTCTTCGACAACGGCGTGATCGGACGTTGGGTCGTTAACTCAGTGTTGTATACGACTGCCATTGTCTTTATTGCAACTATTACTGCCTCCTTGGCGGGCTTTGTCATCTCAGCCTCTACGATCAAGTTCAAACGCGTCTTTTTGATCAGCACGTTGTTGATGATGTTGGTGCCACCCGTTGCTTTGGTTATTCCACTCTTCGTCGAAATGGACAAAGTCGGGCTGATCGACAATCCGTGGTCAGTGATCTTGATCTCATCCCTGTATCCCTTCGGGGCGTTCTTGTCGTATATCTACTACACGACCACCATTCCGCCAGAGCTCTATGAATCTGCTCGTCTGGATGGCTGCAATGACTTTAAATTGTGGTTAAAGATCGCGCTGCCATTGTCTGGCCCATTGCTCTCGCTATTGGCATTCTTTGCTTTCATCGGCAACTGGGCTAATTACTTTATGCCCTACATCTTCTTGCCCTCAAGCACGAACTACACCTTGCCACTAGGCCTGGGCTTCCTTTTCTACTCAACCCCGGCGATTAATCCTGGTGTTGGCGCGACTTCAGTGCCGATTCTGAAACCAGAAATCGCTTTGGCCGGTGTTTTGGTCGCTGTGCCAATCATGATCGTCTTTTTGCTCAGCCAGAAGCGTCTCGTTCGTGGAATGCTTGCTGGATCCATTAAGGAGTAATGGACGGGCCTAGTCACCTAGGTGTTTGGTCAACAGCGATGATGGCCAGGTACGAAAAAAGAAGGAGTTCTGCCTTATATGCAGACCAGGGTTTATCCATTTAGTTTCGGCGATCGCAACATGGGCGATCTGCTGGGTGGCAAAGGCGCCAACCTAGCCGAGATGGTTAAGTTAGGGATTCCGGTTCCTGATGGTTTTACCATTTCGACAAAAGCCTGCCAAGAGTTTCTTACATCTGGCGGTGTAACTACCGAACTTTTGGAAGAAGTAGATATTGCCGTTGAAAATCTACAGAAGAGCACTGGCAAGAAATTTGGCGACCCCACTAATCCACTTCTTGTTTCCGTGCGCTCGGGTGCCAAGTTCTCGATGCCCGGCATGATGGAAACCGTTTTGAATGTAGGTATCTCACCCGAGATCGCCCAAGCACTTGCCGATTTAACCGGAGATGCTCGTTTTGCCTGGGACTCCTATCGTCGCTTCGTCGATATGTTCGGTCGAATTGTGTGTGGGATTTCTAATGAACGCTTCGATGAGGTACGCCTGGCGGTTATAGCCAGCCACGGTGCCAAAGATTTATCGGAACTTGGACCAGAGGCGCTACGCGAACTAGGCGAAAAGCACATCGCAGTTATCGAACAAGAAACCGGCCAACCATTTCCTTACGATGCCAAGACCCAATTGCAACAAGCAATAGAAGCGGTCTTTCATTCCTGGAATTCTGATCGTGCTCAGCTCTATCGCCGGCGCGAACGTATCTCTAATGATCTTGGTACGGCTGTAAACGTACAGATGATGGTCTTTGGCAATATTGGCGAAACTTCAGGCACTGGCGTCTGTTTCACTCGAGATCCTTCTAGCGGCGCTCTTGGTGCCTACGGTGACTACCTGCCGATGGCGCAAGGTGAAGATGTAGTTGCTGGTATCCGCAACTCATTGGCACTAGCCGACTTGGAAGCGATCGACCCTACATCTTTCAAACAATTGCAAGAGATCATGCATCGTCTCGAACTTCATTACCGAGATATGTGTGACATCGAATTTACGATCGAATCCGGAAAGTTATGGATCTTGCAGACGCGCGTAGGCAAGCGCACCGCTGAAGCTGCGTTCCGAATCGCCTTCCATTTGGTTTCCGAAGGCATGATCACCATGGATCAGGCCATGACTCGAATTAATGGTGAACAACTGAGCCAATTGATGTTCCCACAATTTGATAAAGGAACTGATAAAAAGGAAATTACTCGAGGCATTGCCGCCTCACCAGGGGCGGCCGTAGGTGCAGTTGTCTTTGATTCAGCAACGGCCGTTGAGCATGCTCGCGATGGTAAGAAAGTAATTCTGGTTCGTCGCGAAACCAGCCCCGAGGATCTCTCCGGAATGGTTGCCGCACAAGGCATCTTGACCAGCCGTGGTGGCAAGACTTCCCATGCGGCAGTTGTTGCACGTGGAATGGGACGCGCCGCGGTTTGTGGCGCTGAACAAATCATCGTGCATCACGAGGAGAAGTATTTCTCCGTCGGAGATCTCATCATTCGCGAAGGCGAAACGATCTCTATCGATGGCACGACGGGTGTTATTTTTGCCGGCTCGGTTCCCGTCGTTCCATCTCCAGTGACAACGTATCTAGAAGGAAAGTTGGATCCACAGGAGTTCTCGCCCGTTATCGCTGCGGTTGACCAATTCCTCAGATACGCCGACGCCGTCCGAACCATGAGCGTGCGCACTAATGCCGATACCCCAGAAGATGCCAATGTGGCTAGACGTCTCGGCGCCGAAGGAATTGGCCTGACGCGTACCGAGCACATGTTTCTTGGCGAACGTCGCTCGTTGGTAGAGGCTTTGGTTCTTGCCGAAAAGGATGACGAGCGCCACGAAATCATTGGGCAAATGGAGAAGTTGCAATTTGCCGACTTCCTGGGGATTTTCATTGAGATGGATGGCTTGCCCGTCACCATTCGCTTATTAGATCCACCCCTTCATGAGTTTCTGACCGATCGCACGACTTTGGCAGTCAAGATTGCCAACCAGGAAGCGCGCGGAGAAGTCACTTCTGAACGAGAAGCCGCTATGTATCGGGCAGTTAATCGTTGGCACGAATCCAATCCCATGATGGGTCTGCGTGGAGTTCGACTAGGCGTGCTCATCCCAGAGCTCTTCACCATGCAGGTTCGGGCTATCGCATTAGCAGCACTTGCCGCACAACGTCAGGGCGTCATTGTCCGACCCGAGGTCATGATTCCTCTGGTTGCCAGCCAGCGTGAGCTCCTCTATTTCCGAGCGACCTTGGAGGAAGAGATCCACCGGGTATTGGAAGAAAATGACAGCAACTTGGATATCAAGATCGGTTCCATGATCGAAACTCCACGTGCTGCTATCACCGCTGCAAAGTTGGCCGATTATTCTGACTTCTTCTCTTTCGGCACCAACGACTTAACTCAGTTGACCTGGGCCTTTAGTCGAGACGATGCTGAATCCTCGTTCTTGCCTCGCTACTTGGATCTCGAACTACTTCCTTTTAGCCCCTTTGAATCTTTAGATCAAGATGGTGTCGGATTGCTCGTCACCATTGCTTGTGAAGAAGTGCGCAAAGTGAAACCAAAATTGAAGTTAGGTGTTTGCGGCGAACATGGCGGCGATCCTTTGAGCATTCACTTCTTCCAAAGCTTGGGTCTTGATTACGTCTCATGTTCTCCGTTTCGTGTGCCCATCGCACGTTTAGAAGCGGGAAGAGCATTTGTCCTCCAAGGAGCCAAAATGACCGCACTGAGTGTAAGTAACGCATAACCATGAAACATTCACGCAAAGTAGATATTGGTCGAGGTGCTCAGATCACCCAGCTGGGTCTCGGCACTGCTCCTTTGGGTGGACTCTTTACTTCAGTTTCTGAAAGCCAAGGTAGTGCGTTGGTACGTACTGCCTTGGCCTCAGGGATTCATTTTTTTGATACCGCACCGCACTACGGCAAAGGCACGGCCGAGCGCAGGCTAGGTGCGGCGTTGGCCGGTTTGCCACGTTCAAGTTTCACCATCTCTACCAAAGTCGGACGATTGCTGGTGCCCAGCGACGGCTCGGATGATCCCGATTTTGCCGATGCCGATACATCCACGATGCGGGTCTTTGATTTCAGCGCTCAAGGAGTGGTTCAATCGCTGGAAGAAAGTTTGGTCCGCCTAGGTCTTGATAGCGTCGAGATGGTGTTGATTCATGACCCCGATGACTTTGCAGATGAAGCTATCGGCCAGGCTTTTCCAGCGTTGGCTAAGTTGCGCGATCAAGGAATTATCAAGGCCATTGGTGTAGGTATGAACCAAAGCGCTATTCCCACTCGATTTGTTCAAGAGACAGATATCGATTTTGTATTAATTGCTGGCCGCTACACCTTGTTGGATCAGAGTGCCGCGCTGGATCTCTTGCCGGCTGCTATTGATCGTGGCGTTTCCATTATTGCTGCCGGGGTATTCAACTCTGGGGTGCTGGCAAATCCGGTCCCTGGCTCGCATTTCAATTATGCGCCAGCCTCGCCAGAGATCATTGCTCGAGCCCAAGCCCTCGAGCTTCTTTTTGAAGAATTTGGTGTCAGCCTGGAACAAGCAGCGGTCCAATTTCCGTTGCAACATCCAGCCATAAAAGCGGTCTTGGTCGGGTGTCGCACGGAGCAAGAGGTAAAGGCCAATATTGCCGCTTTTGATACAGATATTCCGCAGAGCGCCTGGAGCGCGTTAAATAAGTTCTTAACAACGAATGGGGGAGGCAATGGCTGAGTTACACCCACAATGCGCCGCGTTTCTTAAAATGGGAGAAGGCCAACCCGATGTCACCCAGATGGGTACTTTTTACGGGCGCTCGAACGGACATTCAGAGCGCGATCTCAGCGGTCCTATAGATCCTTCCGTTCATATTGAGCATCTCTATTTCACTTCGCCGACTGCGGACCTTCCGATCAGCATTTTTACACCTCCTGGTGCCGGACCATTTAACGGAATGGTTTATTTTCACGGTGGCGGATGGGTCTTTAATTACATTCGGCTTTACGAAGCGCAACTTGCTGACATGGCCAAGCGAACTAACTCGATTATCGTTTCAGTCAATTACCAGAAAGCACCCGAACATAAATTTCCAATTCCCTTCGATGATTGTTACGCCGCTTGGGAATGGGTCAACGAGCATGCTGCCGAGATCGGTATAACCACTGGAAAGATTGGTATTGGTGGGGACTCCGCCGGCGGCAATCTTGCCTCCGGTGTTGCAATCAAGATTCGCGATGTAAATAAATATCCATTGGCTTATCAATGGTTAATCTATCCGTGCAACGGCGTCGATTTTGATACCCCGTCCTATCTTGCCAACGCCACCAATTACGGATTGACTCGCGCCGGCATGATCTGGCTCTGGGATCAATATCTAAGCACTGCCGAAGATCGCACCAACCCTTATGCGGTTCCGTTGTCGGGTACCAACTTCGTCGGTCTGGCACCAGCTATCGTGTTAACGGCGGGTTTTGACGTTCTGCACGATGATGGCGAGCTGTATAAAGAGAAGCTCGTTGCGGCTGGTGTTCCCGTTGCCTATAAGGAACTTCCCGACATGATTCACGGATTTTTCAACTATGGAAAATATATCGAACAGGGAATCACTATTCGCGATTACTTTGCCGACGAAATTAACAAGGCTCTGAAGTAATCCCATGAGCATCGTGCTAAAGGGGATGACTTGGGATCATCCACGCGGACTCGATAGCGTGGTTGCCTCCAATTCGCTCTTGCAAGAGATTGCTCAGACATCCGTCCATTGGAAAGCCCGATCCCTTTTAGCCTTCGGCGACCAACATATCTCTGAGTTCTTTCAAGATGTTGATTTGATGATTATTGATCATCCGCATGTCCCAGATGCCGTGGCTGCTGGCGCCGTTATCGCTTTTGATGATGTGGCATCGCCTAGCCAATTGGATCTACTGCGTAGCACCAGCGTCGGCGCTTCCCATGATTCCTATCAATACCGCGGCAAACAATGGGCTTTGGCGATAGATACCGCAGCCCAAGTCTCGGCTTTTCGCGCCGATAAAACCGACGGCGCACCTATTTTCTGGAGCGATGTTTTGTCACTGGCAAAAGGTGGCCGTCTGCTTTGGCCCTACAAACCCGTGGATGCTTTCAGTACCTTTGCGACGTTGATGGCTCAAAAAGGTAAACCGCTTGCCAACGCTGGTCAGTATGTCGATCCCATAATCGCGACCGAGGTTTTACATTTCATGGTTGAACTCGCCGCATCGGTCCCAGATCTATGTGCCGCCAGTAACCCGATTGATGTGGCCGAGCTCTTGAGCACCACCGAGGATTATGACTACGGCATTTGTATGTATGGATATACCAACTACTCGCGCGTTGGGTTCCGCATTAACACCATCACGTACGACGACCTGCCTTCTTTCGATGGGTTGGCCAGTGGTTCGCAGCTGGGCGGTGCGGGTATTGCTATCTCTAGTGCGACTAAGAATGTGGCCAAAGCGGCAGAAGTTGCGATGTTGCTTTCGCTACCCAACGTGCAATCGACAACTTATGTGGCAGCCGGTGGGCAGCCCGGAAATGTGGTGGCGTGGAAGAGCGAAAGCGCCAATGCCATGACCCATAACTTCTTCCGAAATACTTTACGCACACTGGAACGAGCCTGGGTGCGTCCTCGCGTCTTGGGCTGGCCCGACGTGCAGTTCCAGACTTCTCAGGTCATTCATAGCGCCCTTGTCGATCGCAAAATAACGCAATCAACCGTAGAAGAGATCTCCGGTATGTATGAGAAATATATTCAGGAGTAAAAGTGATCCAGCAATATTGGGAAGATTACGAAATCGGAAGTTCGCGCACGAGCTCTGGCCGAACTATCACCGAAGCGGATATTGTGCTTCACGCTGGGCAGACTGGTGATTTCTATCCGCACCACATGGATGCCGAATGGTGCAAAACTCAAGCATTTGGCCAGCGTGTGGCTCACGGAACGCTCATTCTCTCCGTAGGTGTTGGCTCTCTTGCTGGCGAAATAAACGAAGTCGCATTTAGCTATGGCTATGACAAGGTGCGTTTCATTGCACCCGTTTTCATTGGAGACACCATCACCTCGCGCGCTGAAATCGTGGCCAAGCGAGACCATGCCAAAAAACCCAATGAATTCGGCATTGTCGATGAACAAGTAAGTATTACCAATCAACAAGGCGAAACCGTTGTCGCTTTCATTCATGTCTACATGGTCGAGAAGAAAGGCAAGTGAAATGGCCACACTCAATGTTGATCCTCGCGTTCGTTCGGCTATGGTCTCTGATGCCCTCGATGTAGTTGGCATCCGCAACAACGTCATGGATTCCAGTATTAAGCCGCTACTTCCAGGCATGCGCGCCGTGGGTCTGGCATCCACTATTGAATTCTCTCCAAGTGAAATCTATGACCTGGATGACCCTTATGGCCCGGCTATCGATTACTTGGACTCGTTGCGGGAAGGTGAGATTGCAGTCGTTGCCACCGGCAAATCGGATCGCTCGGCCTATTGGGGCGAGCTCTTTTCCACTGCCGCAAAATCAAGAGGTGCCACTGGCGTCGTTTGCGATGGTCCGCTGCGCGATACCAATCTCATTCTCGATGTAGATTTCAACGCCTTTGGCGCTTCAGCTCGTCCTATCGATTACAAGGGTCGGATGCGGGTCACCAGCGTCCATGAAGTAGTTATTTGTGGTGGAGTCGAAGTCCGCCAAGGCGACGCGATCATTGCGGACTGGGACGGAATCGTTGTTGTTCCATGGGCACACATCACCAATATTTTTGACGCTGCCAATCAACGTGCTCAAGGAGAGCGCACTGTTTTAAAGGAGTTACAGGGTGGACGCAGTGTCCGCGAAGTTTGGGATGAATACCGTTTGTTGTAACTGTTCTTAGGCTCAAGTGAGAGGAAGAGAAATGGCAAGTAATGAGTTGATCGATACCCATCAACATTTGTGGGTTATGAGTGAGCGCGCTTATGACTGGATCGAACCTGCCTATGGTCCGCTCTATGACGATTTTCGTCCCGAGCGACTTGCTCCAGAAATTCCGGCCTCCGGCGTAACTGGCAGCGTTCTCGTCCAAGCCGCTGACACGTATGAAGACACTTTCTACATGTTAGATGTTGCCCATCGCAGCGATTTCGTTCGTGGAGTGGTGGCTTATGTGCCGCTAGATCGCGCCCATGAAGCGAGCGCGGCTCTCAATCTGTACGTACAAGATCCTTTGGTTAAAGGAATTCGAAATCTGACGCATAATTATGCGGATAAGAAGTACGAATCCGATGACAAATGGATTCTGCGCCCGGCAGTCCAAGAAACCCTCTCTTTAGTTGAAAAATCCGGACTCTCCTTTGATTATGTAGCAGTCAACGCTGCTCACATCGAGAATGTCCCGGTATTAGCCAAGAACTTTCCGAATCTGAAGATTGTTATCGACCATCTAGCCAAACCAGATATCAAGGGCAAGGTTTGGGAACCATGGGCCTCGCTCATGGAGGCCGCCGCCAAATATCCCAATGTCTACGCAAAAATATCCGGCCTCAATACTGCTTCGGCACCGGATTGGACTGTCGCTGACTGGCAACCGTATGTGGACTTCATTGTTGCTACGTATGGAGCCAATCGCACCATGCTTGGTGGGGACTGGCCGGTAATTGTGCTGATGAACAATTATGTAGATGTCTGGAAGGCCCAAGTCGAAGTTATTTCCGGATTCTCAGCCAGCGATCAAGAGTGGATTCGCCATAAGACTGCTCAACATTTCTACAACCTTTAGCCATCGAAGAATAGAGAAAGGAAAACAGATGCAACGTTTTGCTTCGGTCATTGGAATGAAGCCTGAACATCGCGCTGAATACGAAAAACTTCACGCCGACGTTTGGCCAGCCGTTCTCGAGCAAATCTCCAAAAGCAATATTCGCAACTATTCCATTTATCGGTATGGTGAATTGCTCTTCTCCTATTTTGAGTACGTCGGAAACGATTTCGAAGGTGACATGGCGGCGATGGCTGCTGATCCAACAACGCAGAAGTGGTGGGATGTTTGCAAACCTTTGCAGACGCCAGTTGCTGACCGCAAAGAGGGCGAGTGGTGGTCTGATATCACCGAAATTTTTCACACCGACTGATCATTCCCGCCCGATAACTGTAGAAGGAGAATTTTGTGAGCCCGAGAGCGTCCAGACCAGAACTTCCGCTTGATGGAATGCTGGTCCTAGATTTCAGTCAGTTTCTAGCTGGCCCGGTTGCGGCTATGCGTTTGGCCGATCTCGGTGCACGCGTCATTAAGATCGAACGACCCGGTACTGGAGACATTGGGCGCACGCTTGCATTTGCCGGGCTGGAAAGTGATGGCGATACATTGAGCTTTCACATCATGAACCGCAACAAAGAAAGTTTTGCCGCAGATCTCAAATCTTCTGAGGGCTTAGCCGAAGTTTGGAAGTTGGTCGCAAAAGCGGACGTCATTATTCAAAACTTCCGTCCCGGAGTTATCGAACGGCTGGGCTTGGGCTATGAGGATGTAAAGAAAGTGAATCCGCGCATTGTTTACGGAAGTGCATCTGGATATGGCAGCACCGGTCCGTGGAAAGACCGACCAGGCCAAGATCTGCTTGCGCAATCCATCTCTGGACTGCCCTGGCTTAACGGGTCAAAAGAGAATCCACCGATTCCTGTGGGTCTTGCCGTTGCCGATATCTTCACATCGACTCATCTGGCTCATGGTGTCACCGCGTTGCTCTTGCGCCGAGAGCGCACCGGTGTCGGGGGATTGGTTGAATCCAGTTTGATCGAAGCCATGCTTGATCTTCAGTTCGAACTTCTCAGCGCGCATATGTTCGACCCCAATGTCATCGTCAAACGTGGTGCCAAGAATTCAGCCCACGCCTTCTTGCCAGCGCCATATGGGTTATACGAAACCTCCGATGGATACTTGGCTATTGCTATGACGCCTATTCCACAGTTGGGCCAACTGTTGGAGTTAGATTTTTCTGCATACGAAGACCCAACATCCTGGTGGAGCAAACAGGAAGAAATCATGAAGGCACTAGCTACCCAGCTGAAAACGCGAACCACCGAAGCCTGGTTGGCAATTTTGGATGCCGCAGATATTTGGTGTGCCCCAGTTCTATCTTTGCCAGAACTTGTCGCACACGAAGGATTTGCCGAACTCGATATGGTTCAAACGACCCAGCGCTCATCGGGTGATGGTGCATCGATAGTTGAGATCACTACAACGAGATCACCGATGCGTATAGATGGTCGAACCGTCACTTCAACTCGAGGCGCTCCACACGTGGGCGAGCACACCGAAGACATTCGTCGAGAACTCCTAGGAGGCAAATGATGCAAAACCCCAATCCAGATCCAACGGCGCGATATCAAGTACCAGTGTGGAATCAAGATGTGAAGTTGTATGAGGATTATGAAGTAGGTGAAGTCGACCGCTCTATTCGACGCACTATTTCCGAGGGTGAGGTTATGCTCTTTAGTTCGTTGCTTTTGGATCTGCACCCTTATGTGGCTGATGACAAGTGGGCAAGGGAGGAAGGTCTCTTCAAAAAGCGTATCGTTCCGGGAGCTCTAGTTTTTAGCTACGGAATGGGCCTCTTTGCTCACAACAATGTCAACACCTTTAGTTATGGGTACGACCGACTGCGCTTCATCAAACCTGTCTTCATCGGAGACACTATTTACGCCATGCGTACCTTGTTGGAGAAGACACCTAAGTACGAAAATATGGGTCTCTTTAGGGTGAGTTACGAGGTCTTCCGTGCTGATAACGAAGAACTTGTGCTTTACACCGAGCATCTACAGACCGTTCTCTATCGCACCTCTCAAGCCGAAAACCAATAAACACCGGGAGATAAAGCCATGATTGATCTCTTTTCCGAAGTCGCCAAATTCTGCGATCTCACAATTCCCGACAGCCATAAAGTTCCCATTGCAATTATTGGCGCTGGTGGGATTGTTGATGGCGCACATCTTCCTGCTTATAAGAAGGCTGGGCTCGAGGTAGTCGGAATAACCGATGTTGATTTCTCAAAGGCCGCAGATGTTGCGGCCAGACATGGCATTGCAAAGGTTTATAAAGATGTCGACGAACTTCTTGCTGACCCAACCGCTCTGGTCGTTGATATTGCAGTCCCGGCTGTTGCTCAACCCGAAATTTTCCTAAAAGTTGCAGATGCCAAGCGCCACATCTTGGCTCAGAAACCAATGGCCACCACAGTTGCAGATGGAATTCGCATGGCAGATGCAGTTGCTGCCAACAAGATTGTTGCGGCGGTAAATCACCAACTTCGTTTCGAAGAGGGAATGGCCGCTGCCCACAAGATGGTCGAACTCGGCTGGGTGGGCACTGTCACTAATATGACCTTTCACGTCAATCTGATCACTCCATGGGAACTCTGGCCTTGGGCTAAGGACCTAGAGCGCTTAGAAGTCATGCTGCATTCAATTCACTATCACGATGTGGTTCGCTGGTTCTTAGGTGAACCAAACACAGTCTTCTGCGCTGCTGGGCGCACTAAAGATCAGTATCCCAAGGGGGAGACTCGGACGATCTCTACCTATTTATTTGATCAGGGCGTAACTGCCCTAGTTCATGCCAATCACATTAATCGTGGTGGCGATAACTATGCCGAGTACCGCATTGATGGCGATAAAGGTTCGATTCGCGGCACTATGGGGCTGTTATATGACTATCCCGTTGGTCGCGTAGATACTTTAGAAGTAAATTCGCAAGTAGCGGGTACCGATGGTTGGACTCCTTACCCAGTGACCACTCGCTGGTTCCCTGATGCATTTATGGGGACGATGGGATCAGTCATGGGCGCGATCGCAACGGGTGCACCACTGCGGTCTTCCGTTGCCGACACTGTGGGCACGCTGAAGTTGGTAGCAGCGTTGTACGAGTCTATGGATTCAGGGTTGGCGGTAAAACTTTAAGGACGGTAGTCGACGACATTTGAAGTAATTTCGCCGATACCTTCAATACCTGTGTGGATGACCTGGCCGTTCGCTAAATACGAGGTTGGGGTGCTGGCCATGCCAACTCCTTGAGGTGTACCGGTATTGATGACATCGCCAGGAAAGAGCTCCATGAATTGGCTGATGTACCAGACAATGTGATTGATGCCGAATAGCAGATCGCTAGTTCGTGAATCCTGGCGCATCTGACCATCGACGGTGCACCATAGGCGAAGATCATGAGGATCAATCTCATCGCTCGTGACGATGACAGGTCCCATGGGGTTGAAGTTAGGGAAAGACTTTCCCTTTACCCATTGGCCGGATTTTTCCAGTTGCCAATAGCGTTCGGAAATATCTTGCGAAACGGAATACCCCAAAATGTAGTCAGGAGCATCGCTGGGGTCATGTAAATACAGGGCGCGCTTACCAATAACGATCGCGAGTTCAACTTCGTAATCGGTGGCAGTACTTCCGGGCGGAATAACGACATCATCATTTGGCCCAATAAATGAGTCGGGCGCCTTCATAAAGATGACGGGCTCTGCCGGGGTGGCCGCATTTGTTTCGCGTATATGCCCAACGTAATTGAGACCTACACATATCAACTTGGTTGGTCGCGTTAGGGGTGCGCCTATGCGGGAAGAACCAAAGGGCACGCTTGGTAGGAGTGAGAGATCGGCGTTGCGGACTTTCTCCACTGCACCATTGCTGATCTCCTCGCGGCTCCAATCAGTGATGAGGGAGTCAACGAAGAAGGCGTTTTCACCGGCAACAACGACAGGGCGTTCTTGACCAATTTCGCCGATGCGTGCAATCTTCATGATGATCCTTTATTAGACGGGGAGGGTCCCAAGACCCTGGTGGGTAGCGAGAATTTTGACGTGCTTGGGTTGGAGTTCATCCAATGAGGAGACCCCAAGTAATTTCATATGTCGGATCATTTGAGTTTGCAGAATCGTCAGTGCGCGTTCGACTCCTTGTTGACCACCGGCCATGAGCCCATATAAATAAGCGCGTCCCACATAAGTAAAATCGGCGCCTAAAGCGATAGCTGCCAAGATGTCGGCGCCATGCATGATGCCGGTATCAAGGTGAACTTCGAGATCACTTTTTAACTCTTTCTTGACATCGGTTAATAAGTGCAGCGGAATCGGAGCGCGATCGAGTTGGCGACCGCCATGATTGGAGAGCAAGATCGCTTCAACGCCGTAATCAGCCGCGATTTTGGCATCTTCGACTGTTTGGATTCCTTTAAGAGTGATGGTGCCGTTCCATTGTTTGCGAATCCACTTTAAATCTTCAAAGGTCATGGTTGGGTCAAACATATAATCCAATAATTCACCGACGGTGCCATTCCAACTATTCATGGAAGCGAACGTGATCGCCGGAGTGGTAAGGAAGTTCCACCACCATTCTGGCCGTGGAATCGCATCGAGAATGGTCTTTGCCGAAAGTCGTGGTGGCACAGTCATGCCATTACGAGCATCGCGCAATCTAGCGCCGGCAGCAGGCACATCCACGGTCAACATTAAATTCTTGACACCCGCCTTTTGTGCGCGTTCCACCAGAGCCATGCTGCCCTCGCGGTCTTTCCACATGTAGAGCTGGAACCAGTTGGTGCCCGTTGGCGATGCGGCCACAACATCTTCAATTGCGCTGGTGCCCAAGGTTGAAAGTGTGAAGGGAATTCCAAATTTTTCAGCGGCACGCGCACCGGCGATTTCGCCCTCGGAGTGCATCATGCGGGTAAAGCCTGTGGGGGCAATTCCGACTGGCATTCCGAATTCGGTGCCGAGAGAGGCGCGCTTAGTAGAGGCGGCCGAGACATCGTGCAAAATGTTGGGACGAAATTCCAGATCCAGGAAGGCTTGTCGTGCGCGCTGGAGCGTGACTTCGGATTCGGCAGAACCATCGGTGTAATCGAATGGTCCTTGAGGAGTGCGGCGCTTGGCAATCTCGCGCAGATCCCAGATGGTGAGGGCCTTGGCCAATCGGCGCTCGCGCCCGCCCAGGGAAGGTGAGCCAAACTTCAAAAGCGGGGAGAGCTCGCTCCACTTGGGAAATTGGCGCTTGAAATTGGGGTTCGACACGGCGCTCCTTTCGGGGGTCGTGCGAAATCATATACGATTTTTAGGCGGCGCTAACCATTCAGGAGCGCGTTAATTTCATCGGCCAAATTGTGCTGGGCGATGACTGCCTCTGGGGTAACTGAAGCCATGACCATGAATCCATGAATCAGGCCAGCGTATTCGCGATAAATCGTAAAGACGCCGGCATCTTTAAGAGCTTCGGCATAGTTGTAACCATCATCGAGCAACGGGTCATATTCGGCTGTGACGACAATGGTGGGGGGCAAATCTTTTAAAGATTCGGCAGTTATGGGCACGGCATAGGGATGGTGTTTATCGAGTTCGGATTGCAGATATTCCTCCCAGAACCAGCGCATCCCCTTGGTGGTTAGCCCAAAACCCGTGCCATTTTCGGTGGCGGATTCGTACTTCATTTCGAAGTCATTGCATGGGTAGATCAGCGCCTGGAAGGCCAGGGCGAGGTCACCTTCATCGCGTACTTTCAGTGCAACGGCCGATGCCAAATTTGCGCCGGCGCTATCGCCACTAACACCAATTTTCTTGGGATCGATTCCAAGTGCTTGCGCATTTTCAAAGACCCATTTGGTTGTTGCATAGCAATCATCAAAGGGAATGGGGAAAGGATGTTCGGGCGCCTTCTGATAAGCCACAGCCACGATGATGAAGTTTCCTTTGTTGGCGATGGAACGCAAACATTGTTCAAACATATCCAGGGTATTAAAGACCCAACCGCCGCCATGAAAATAGACCATTGCTGGGAGTGGCCCTTGTGCCGAAGGCCGATAAATTCGGATAGGCAGATCGGATGTGGGACCGGCAATAAATTTATGCTCTACCTGGTAAATAGCTTCAGGCGTTCCTGCTACAGCGACCCGACCCATTCTCAATTTACGAGAACTAGCGATAGGAATTTCCCATGCCTGAGGTGGATTTGCAGCAGCGCCTTCATCGAGGTACTTCTTAATCTCTGGACGCAATGTCATGGCTTACCAACCTTCGGTTCGGTCACGCAACGTACGATATTGCACTATTACTTCTGGCGTCGCTTCGGCCTCAAAGGTGAGAGATTGACCTAACTGCCAAATAGGTGGCTCCGCGCTTTGGGAAAGCGCCCACGCTGCTTGGCGGGCAGCGCCATCAGCGACATATTCACCGGCTGCTGGGATGAGAACAGTGCGACCGAAGAGGGCTGCGGCGATTGGTCCAATGGCCGGGTTCTTGGCGGCGCCGCCGATAAGCAAAATGCGATTGATATCTACGCCTAAAACTTCTAGCGCATCCACGGCATCGACCAATCCGCAGAGCATGCCTTCGATATAGGCACGGGCAATATTTTCGTGAGAAGAATTAGCAAGCGTTAATCCACTAAGAACGCCGGTTGCTTCGGGACGGTTGGGAGTGCGTTCACCTTCGAAGTAAGGCAGCAACGTTAATCCGTTGGCTCCGGGTTCGGCAGAAAGAGCGAGTTCGCCCAAACGGTCATGATCTACGCCTAGCAATTTGGCTGCTGCATCCAAGATACGGGCGGCATTGAGTGTGCATACCAAGGGAAGGAAATTTCCCGTGGCATCGGCAAAGCCAGTAACGCAGCCGGAAGGGTCGTGTGTGGCAGTTTTGGAAACGGAAAATGCGGTACCGCTGGTTCCGAGAGAGACAATGACATCTCCGGGTTCGGCTTGAATACCTAGCGCAGCAGCAGCGTTATCGCCGGTTCCGGCAGCGATCGGAATACCAGTTGTTGTTGTTCCACCGAATTCTTGTGGCCCAAGTACTCGAGGCAGAATGATCTCGCGCTCATCACCTACGGCGCTGGCCACGATATCCAGACGGTAGGTAGAAGTTTCCGGATCGAAATATCCGGTACCCGATGCATCACCGCGGTCGGTGAAGAGGTCATTGAGGTCGGTAGAACCTGTCATTTTCCACGACAGCCAATCGTGGGGCAGTGCGATGGCAGCAACGCGAGCAGCGTTATCGGGTTCGTTATCGGCTAACCACCGAACTTTAGAAGCGGTGAAAGAGGCTACTAAAACCGAGCCCACGGATTCAGAAATTTTGCGATCGCCGCCGAATTCTTTGTTGAGGTCGGTGGCTTGTTGGGCCGACCTGGTGTCATTCCATAACAAGGCAGGACGAATGACTTCGCCGGCTGCGTCCAAAACCACCATGCCATGTTGTTGTCCAGCAATCGAAATGGCCGAAACATCTTCCAGGCCACCGGCTGCGGCAATGGCTTCCTGGAGGGCGGACCACCAGTGGGAGGGGTCAATTTCGGTGCCATCGGGATGACTGGCTCGACCTTGGCGAATTAAGGCGCCGGTAGCGGCGTCGCGAATAACAACTTTGACCGATTGAGTAGAAGAATCCACCCCTGCAACAAGAGCCATATTTACTCTAGTTTCCTCATCTCTCGGCCCCGCACATCATGGTTGGCAGATGTTAGCGGGGTAGGTCTATCTGGCGTAAGGGTAGACTTCAGGCAGTCATCGGCGACCACAATTGAGATTTTTTCATCTTTTATTATTTTCGATCTGGAGATCATTATGCGTATTGGTGTACTGACTGGCGGGGGCGATTGCCCAGGATTGAACGCTGTCATTCGCGCAGTCGTCCGCAAGGGCGTCAAAGAATATGGCTATGAATTTGTCGGCTTCCGTGATGGCTGGAAGGGACCGCTCGAGGGTCTGACTATGCCTTTGGACTTGGCTGCAACTCGTGGCATCTTGCCTCGGGGCGGAACCATCTTGGGTTCATCTCGCACCAACCCTTTTAAAATTGAAAACGGCGTCGAGCGCATTAAAGAGAACTTGGCCGCCATGAATATCGATGCGCTTATTGCCATCGGCGGCGAAGATACTTTGGGCGTTGCCACAAAGCTAGATGCCCTTGGAGTTCATGTCGTCGGCGTCCCTAAGACCATCGATAACGACCTTAATAACACCGATTACACCTTTGGTTTTGATACCTCGGTCAATATCGCGGTTGAGGCTATCGATCGCCTCCACACCACCGCCGAATCACACCACCGCGCCTTGATCGTTGAAGTTATGGGTCGCCATGCCGGCCATATTGCGCTGCACTCTGGCATTGCTGGCGGGGCTGCTTGTATTTTGATTCCCGAGGTTCGCTTCTCGGTCGATCAGGTCTGCAAGTGGGTTAACTCTCGCTTTGAATCTTCCTACGCCCCGATCATTGTCATTGCCGAAGGCGCCATTCCACAAGAAGGCGACATGGTTACTAAGGATCAGACTCTCGATGCTTTCGGACACGTCAAGCTCTCGGGTATTGGCGAATGGCTGGCCGGCCAAATTGAAGAGAAGACCGGCAAAGAGGCTCGCACCTCAGTCCTCGGTCATATTCAACGTGGCGGAACACCAACTGCTTTTGACCGCGTCTTGGCTACTCGCTTTGGACTTTCTGCCATCACCGCAGTTCACGAAGGTGACTGGGGCAAGATGGTGGCCCTTCATGGCACCAAAATCGAGCGCGTTCCTCTTGCCAGCGCTACCGACCATCTCAAGTTGGTAGATCCAGCCCTCTATAAAGAAGCGGAGATCTTCTTCGGGTAATTAGTCTCCTTACGGAGGCTTAACTTCCCTACGATTACAACTATGCTGACTAACGATTCGGGTAGCGCTATCGCGCCCCCAGCGATTGATATTAATTCCCTCTTCACTCCTGGCTTAGTTGCGGCCCAACAGCCGCAATGGCCAGGGGGAGTAGATGGCGAGCCTGTTCAAAGTGCGGTCGCCGCGCTCAAGAAGTTTCCACCGTTGGTCTTTGCCGGCGAGTGCGACAACCTCAAAACCCGAATCGCAGCAGCACAAGAAGGAAAAGCTTTTTGGCTACAAGGTGGCGACTGTGCCGAGACTTTCGTCGCAGCTACGGCAGATTCCATTCGCAACCGCATCAAAACTATTTTGCAGATGGCGGCTGTGCTTCAATATTTTGCCAGTATGCCTGTTATTAAAGTGGGTCGCATGGCCGGGCAATTTGCCAAGCCGCGCAGCAACGACAATGAGACTCGAGGCGATATCACCTTGCCGGCCTATCGTGGCGATGCCGTCAACGATCTGGAATTCACGCTGGAGGCGCGTACCCCTAACCCACAACGTTTGGTTCAGGTCTACAACACCTCTTCAGCAACCCTCAACCTAGTTCGAGCCTTCACGCAAGGCGGCTTTGCCGATCTGCGCCAAGTGCACGAGTGGAACAAGGGATTTATCAACGATCCGCGCTTTGGAACAAGATACGAGCAGCTGGCCAATGAGATCGGCCGCGCATTGGAATTTATGGCCTCCGCTGGCGTGGATCCCGAAGCATTCAAGACCGTAGATTTTTACTCTAGCCACGAAGCCCTGATTTTGGAGTACGAAAAGGCGCTCACCCGCATCGATTCTCGTACCCAGCTTCCTTACGACGTCTCCGCGCACTTCTTATGGATCGGTGAGCGCACTCGCCAATTAGATGGCGCCCACATGGACTTTGCTGCCAAGATTCACAACCCCATCGGTATCAAACTGGGGCCCAAGAGCACGCCTGAAGATGCGCTGGCCATGATTGTCAAGCTCAATCCCAACAACGAACCTGGCCGCCTTACTTTTATTACCCGCATGGGCGCCGGATTGATCCGTGAAAAGTTGCCACCACTCGTCGAGGCCGTGACTAAGTCTGGGGCGAAGGTTCTCTGGGTCTGCGATCCCATGCATGGCAATACTTACGAAGCCCCCAGCGGTTACAAAACCCGCCGCTTTGAAGATGTAACCGAGGAAGTTCGGGGATTCTTCGAAGTCCACAAGAAACTAGGTACCCATCCAGGGGGAGTCCATATCGAACTCACCGGTGATGATGTCACCGAATGCGTTGGCGGCGGCGAACAAATTTCACATGAAGATTTGGCTATGCGTTACGAAAGTGCCTGCGATCCACGACTCAATCACACGCAATCGCTGGAATTAGCTTTCCTCGTGGCCGAAATGTTGCGCGACCGCTAGGCCAGTCAAGGTGCTAGTCCCCCTCTATGTTCGGCCCGCTTCATCCAAAGATTACGTGGGTGGAATGTATAACGACCGACTGTTGGTATATGTCAAAGCCCCAGCCGTCGACGGCTCCGCCAACCTCGCGGTAGTTAAAGTTTTGGCAAAAGAGCTAAATATTCCCAAAGGAAACCTCACGGTTTTGTCTGGTCATACTTCAAAGCGCAAGCGGGTAGAAATTTTAGGAGATGAAAAAGATATTGCCGAGCGTATTTCGCAACTTCGCATTCGCGATTAGTATGTGACAATGCTCTTGAAGGCCTCACACAAGACTCCTGTCGGAACTCTCTATCTCATCAGCGATGAACACGTACTTCTGGCTGCAGGATTTCGCAGTTTCGACGATTTGTTAGATCGAATGGATGACGACGACACCGCCCGAAAAATTACCGCCATAAAATCTATCCCGATCATCAGCGATTTAGTGAATGACTACTTTGATGGTGATTTACAGGCTTTTGGAGGCATTCAAGCTCGCCAACCAGGTGCTGAATTTTCTCAAGCGGTTTGGAAAGCAATGCGAAAAATTCCGGTAGGAAAGACAATGTCTTATGCCGAAATTGCCAAGCGAGCCGGCTCGCCTGATGCTGTAAGAGCTGCCGGTAGCGCTTGCGCCCGAAATTTAATTGCGCCCGTAATTCCGTGTCATCGCGTCGTGAAATCGGGCGGAGCTCTTGGTAACTACGGTTACGGCTTGTCCGCTAAGGAATGGCTGTTACGCCATGAAGGCGCGTTGAAGTAATTCACCTAGCACCTGGTTAGTTTTCTCAATATCAACATCAGTAATATCTAAATGAGTAACAAGCCTCAAGAACTTTGGCCCCAAAGCGCTGGCAAGTATTCCCTCGGCTTTCAAAGCCGCATTTACTTCGGCAGCCGAAGTTTTCGTCATTGTTAAATCTAATGCCACGATATTTGTGTCTACGTGCTCTGGGTTAACTGAACCAGGCAACGCTTTTGCAGCCGTGTGGGCAAGCGACTTGGCGCGGCGGTGGTCATCTGCAAGCCTGGAAATATTGTTGTCCAAGGCATAGTGCCCAGCCGCGGCGAGGATTCCGATCTGGCGCATTCCGGCGCCGTAACGCTTGCGCCATTGTCTTGCGGAAGCAATCCGCTCTTTAGTTGATAGCAAAAGTGATCCCACTGGGGCGCCTAATCCTTTGGAGAGGCAGACGCTGACAGTGTCGAAGTATTGGCCATAATCAGCAAAAGATATTCCACTGACAACGTGTGCATTCCAGATGCGGGCACCGTCGAGGTGAGTGAAGATCCCAAGTGCCTGCGCGCCCTCGCGAAGTTTACGAATCTCTTCAATGGACTGGACCGTGCCGCCACCAAAGTTGTGGGTGTTCTCAACTGCAATGGCAGTTGTAGATACGAGATAAGGACCGGAGTTAGGTCGGGCAATGTTTAGAGCCTGATCAGCGAGGAAGAGTCCACGCGAATCCTCCCACGTGCGAGTTGTGATGCCGCTGAATGTGGCTGCGGCTCCCAGCTCGGCGCGCACGATATGAGAATTTACTTCAGTGAGTAATTCCTCGCCGGGTTTTACCAACATACGAATGCCTAATTGATTGGCCAGGGAGCCAGAGGGAGTAAAAAGACCGGCTTCTTTTCCAAAGAGCGCCGCAACTCTTTCTTCTAAGGAGTTGACCGTGGGGTCATCACCGTAAACATCATCACCAACCGGAGCCTGAATCATGGCTTCCCGCATGGCCGGGGATGGTTGGGTGACGGTGTCGGAGCGAAGATCGATCATGCAGATATCTTCTCACGGCCTTCGGCCCAGATAATCAAGTACATAGCCGCGATGACCATAGAGCCACCGCTGAGCGTTCGAAGGGTCAAACTTTCGTGGGAAAAAATCACGGCGAAACCTGCCGCAAAGATGTATTCCATTGTCAGGATAATGGCGATTGTGGTCGGCGGCATAAATGATTGAGTCCACGTTTGAATAATGAAGGCAAAAGCAGTGGCAAATACCGCTGTGAAGACAACGGCACTCCAGACCCCTGAATCGGGCGGTAAATGAAAGCCGCTCTTGAGGCTAGCTGTAAAAGTAACTACCGCAGATGTGCCTAGTTGCAGAATAGTTAGTGCGTAAGTGTCCAATCCAGAACTCCACTCGCCCAAACTCACGATATGAAAGGCGAATAGCACAGCGCTTATGAGAACGAGAAGTTCGCCGACGCCGATACTGATTCCCTTGAAGGAGAGAAACATCAGCCCCGCCGTCGCAAGTGAAACCGCAAACCATTGCAATTTTGTGACCTTGCGTTTGAGGAGACCAGCTGCGATTAACGGAACAAACACCGCGTAAAGACCGGTGATAAATCCAGTCTTGGCGACGGTGGTCTTGGTCAATCCGAAAGTTTGAAAGATATAACCGCTGCTGAGCAGAACTCCGATGATCACACCTTTAATAAGGAAAGCGCGGTTGATCCGTTTGAGTGCGCTGGGCTTGATGACAATAAGAATCAGCGTGGCCAATATAAAACGAGCCGCCAGAAAAGAGTTCACGTCAGTGCGCGGAAGCGTGTTCTTCATCGCCACGAAGGAGATTCCCCACATGGCGGCAACGGTCAGTAAGAGACCGGCGATCGCCGGTTTGTTTTCTTGTAACTTCACTTCAGTTTCGAGCGCATTTTCTTAAAGAGAGCGACCTCGCTGCCGTGTTCTGGCTCTTGTCCAGGAGTTTCGAGAATCAAAGGTGCATTTTGTACTGCAGGGTGGGCAATTAATTCTTCAAAGGGTTTGGCGCCAATTTCACCTTGACCGATATTTTGGTGGCGATCTTTAAGGGCACCACAAACATCCATCGAATCATTCGCGTGAATGAGCTGAATTCGTTCGATTCCGACAAGTTCGACGAGGAGATCTAAGGTCTCAGTCATGCCACCTTTTTTATGGATGTCGTGACCTGCGGCAAAAACGTGACAAGTATCGAGACAGACCCCAACTTTTGGATGCCATTCCATGGCATCGAAATACTTGGTCAGGTCATTTAATTTTTTTACGAGGGATTGGCCTTGGCCAGCGGTTGGCTCAAGGAGCAGCCAGGGATCTTCATCGGTGAGTTTTTCTAGCACTGGCATCATGCCGTCATGAATCTGCTTCCATGCGTTTTCAATATGGCTTTCATCTACGGCTGATCCCGTGTGAATCACAACTCCAAGAGCCCCGATTTGGCGCCCGCGTTGGAGGGAGTATGCCGTTGATGCTAAAGAATTTTGGTAGGTACCTGGGGTAGGCGATCCCAAGTTGATCAAGAATGGAGCATGGACATAGGTCTCGATATCGAACTCTGCCGCTTTGGTGCGAAAGGCAAGATCGGCATCGGGGTTGGCTTCTGGCATCGCCCAGCCACGGGGATTTGAGGCAAAGACCTGGATAGCTTCGGCTTCGATGGTTCGCGCATACTCAATGGAGCGCTTGGCCATTCCGCCAGAGGTCGGCACATGGGCTCCCAATCGGGGCCATGCTGGTCCAGTTTTCTTCGAAGTCGCCATGGGGCGAGCCTATCCGACAGTAATTACTACCGTGGACCCGCGTTTGACCTTAACTCCGACGTTAGGGAAGACGTTGGTGACCGTCTTGACCTTCTTTGTGCCAATCTTCTTTACGACAACCTGTAATTGGAGGTTTTCCAAGACGCGGGTGGCATTACCCGCAGTGAGCGAATAAATATTGGGGATAAAGACTGCTTCCGGCCCTTGGGAAATAATCAGGGAAATTTTGGCGCCTTTATTCAAGGCGACTCCGCCGGCAGGGGCTTGTTTCATTACGGCGCCTACGGGAATCGTGTCGCTGAAAGCGTAAGTACTTGTCACTTGAAAGCCCAGGTTAGTAAGTTCATTCAAAGCCTGATCGCCGCTCTGTCCGACATAACTAGAGGTGGCTATCTGCTCTCGACCTTTGCTGACAATTAAATTGACGAGAGAGTCCCGGCGGACTTTGCTGCCAGGTCCTGGCGCAATTGCAATTACATGTCCTTTTGCAACTTTTGAATCGAAAATCTCGGTGATCGTTCCAACTTTTAGCCCCGCGCTGGCGATCTGATTTGCTGCCACATCCGGAGTCAGACCTTTGAGGGAAGGCACGGTCAATCGTTCTCGGCCTTTGGAAACAGTGAGGCTCACTGTGCCGCCAGATGCCAGATGACCACCACCGCCTGGAAGAGAGGAGATGACTCGCCCAACGGCGACGTTTTCATTAAATACTTGCTGCGCGACAACAGCACGGAGGCCTAGGGGAGTGAGAGCAGAAGTTGCATCTGAAGTAGACAGGCCAACGACCGACGGAACAGCGATTTTGGAACCAGGTCCAGCTATTTCATACCAAGCGAAAGCGCCGGTAATGGCCACAACAACAAAGAGCAGAGCAATCACTCTGTTGCGACGAATATGTTCTTTGCGGTTGCGTTTAATGATGACGGATTGGCTCTCGGCCGTCGGGGTTATTTCTTTTTGAGACACCGCTTCACTGATTGGGACGGCAGCAGGCGAACTGGAGATCATCGTCGTGGCTTTACTTGGTTTGCTTGACTTGGTGACGGCCGGCAAAGGTGGAATATCAAGTTCAAGGGTTAGCTGGCGCCGCTTAGGGTCGATGCTTTCTTGGATAGCGCGCACAACATTCAGGACATCGCTAGCTTCACGCGGCCGTGCATCTGGATCAACAGAGGTCATTGAAACTATCAAAGCATCCAAACTGTCTGGAATATCGGATCTGATGCTGGATGGTTTTGGGACTTTATCGTTGACATGGCGATAAGCGATTTGGATGGCGGTCTCACCCTCGTATGGCTTTTGCCCAGTCAACATCTCAAAGAGAAGAATTCCGAGTGAGTACACATCGCTGCGCGAATCTGATATCCCGCGTTGGACTTGTTCGGGAGATAAATAAGAAACGCTGCCGAGGATGACACTCGCTTCTATGGTCATGGATTGGCCCAGATTCGCGGCTCGAGCCAGTCCGAAATCGGCAATTTTGACTCGGCCATCTTTGGAGATCAAAATATTTTCGGGCTTGATGTCACGGTGGATAATTCCGATGCGATGGGCGGCGGAAAGGGCGTTCAAGATCGGAGTTATTAATCGCAGCGCATCTGGTGCTGGCATGGCGCCGCGTTCGACCATGAGATCTCGCAGAGTAAAACCATCTACGTATTCCATGACGATAAAGACGGCCGGCACGCCGCCGGTGTTCCAGCCTTGATCCTGAATGGCGACAACATTGGGATGGTTGAGTGATGCCGTAGCTTTAGCTTCACGAATAAAGCGATTGACAAAATCTTCATCGTTTGCCAAATGCGAGTGCATTATCTTGACGGCAACGGGACGATCTAGTCGCGTATCTAGGGCTCGATAAATTGAGGCCATGCCACCTTCGGCGATCAGCGCTTGAAGTTGATAGCGCCCATCAATGAGTTCTCCGGATAGGTCTGGCACGTTGCAAATCTTAGGCAATCGACCTTAATTCAGCGGGTTACGGCGCCCCATCGAAGCGGAAATCTGCTGATTCTTTGGTCTTTTCTTTGGAAAAATGAGCGCGTTGGGAAATTTGGAAATTGCGCATCTGATTTCGAATGCCAGCGCCATCACGATTGAGCACACGAATAAGGCCGACTTCATCGCTGACTTCGATCCAAATAGAGAGAGCCGATGCTGTGCGCATGGCTTTTTGTCCTGCGCCAACACCTTCGACGATGACGAGATCTGCTGACAATTGATAGACGGGGTCGGAATATTCGTTAAGTATCCAGTCGAACCGTGGGAGAAAGTATGCCTGGCCAGACTCCAATCCAGGCAGAAGTGATTTAGTAAAAGTCTCGGTCAAACTCTCGCCTAGGGCGTCATCCCAACCGTTATAGAGGTCATCGGCATGAATGACTATGGTGGATGTCGACAATGATAGGAAATGGTCGCTGATTCGCTTGGCCAATGTGGTTTTGCCGGCCCCGGCTGGTCCGTCAATGACTACCAAAGTGGTCTTGCCAATTTGTTTGCCGGGATCAGAAAGAGCAGAAGCGATAGCTTCCACGACTTCGGAAAACTTATTCTTGTCCTTCAACTGCTTTTCTCACTCTCTTCCAATTCGCATTACCGAACTAGTCAGGCGGTCGATCTGTGGCTCAGATCCTCTCAGCCAATGTTGTGGCTCCCGAAGGAATAACAGTAGCAAAAACTAATGCTCATGAGAGAATCGCACATGTTGAAATTCAGCTACATGGCTATGTTGCTTTTCACAGTCGTCGGTTCATTTTGGCTGGAATTTTTTTTACATATTCGTGTTCTTGGAAAAATTAGACTTTTAGTATCCAGTATTTTTCCAGTTGCAATGGTATTTATCTCTTGGGATGCGTACGCAATATCGCGACACCATTGGCACTTCGACGTCAAGCAAATTGTTGGTGTTTACGGCCCCTTCCAGATTCCTCTTGAAGAGTATTTATTTTTTATAATAATTCCTATTGCTGCAATTCTCACTTTCGAAGCAGTGATTAGCGTGAAGAAACATTGGGTTCAGGATCGAGGGAACCAAAAATGAGTTATTCGGCCCTTGCCATTTCGGCCGTCGTGGCTGCCTTGATTCTTGATCTCTTTCTTGTGAAGACCCAGTTGATCAGATTGAAATCATTTTGGACTTCTTACGCAATTATTTTGCCGTTTCAATTGCTAACAAATTGGTGGCTCACCTCTCGCAACATTGTTATGTATGACAAGGAGGCAATCATCGGAATTCGAATCGCATCGGCGCCGGTCGAAGATTTGCTTTTCGGATTCGCACTTATTCTCAGTGTGTTGGTTCTCTGGGTACGATTGAAACGTAAAAATTAGCGAAGCGATCTAGCTTTCACAAATGCAGGCAAAGCTACTTTGATCCGGCGCCAGGTCGAGGTCGTAGCTCGTTTAGTAAATATTTGGTAGTCGATAGCTTCTACTTCATCGACTATGCCGCAGTACAACTCGCTAGCGGCTCGGATACAAGGACGGCTAGTAGCGTCGAGAAGTTCAATCCCGGGCTCAGCTTCAGCTTGTAGGCGTCGAACGCGTGCAATTTGGAATTGCAGAGCGCTCTTCATCTCTGGAGTAACGATTCTTTCATCCAACATCTGCTGGGTTACGCCAAATATGTCCAGGTCTTGGCGAGGGATATAGACGCGACCGCGTTCTAAATCTTCGCCAATGTCGCGAATGAAATTTGCCAATTGAAAAGCGGTTCCTAATTTCTCCGCAGCAGAATTTGCCTGGCGGGAGATCGCGCCCAGGATGGGAACCATTTGGAGTCCAATGACCGCGGCGGAGCCGTAGATATAGGACATAAGATCTTCAAAGGTCTCGTAGTGCGTAATCGAGAGATCCATGCGCATGGAATGCAAAAAGCTTTCGAAATAAGTGTGCGGAATCTGGAAACGATCAACAGTATCTACCAAGGCTCGACCAATATGGTCAGAGCTAGTGCCATTTTTGAGGTCGGCGAGTATTCCATCTCCCCACGTATGAAGAACCTCCGACTTTTCTTCGATGGTGAGGGTGGAAGCAAGATCATCGACGATTTCGTCGGCATATCTCGCGAAGCCATAGAGGGCATGAACAAAAGGACGTTTCGCTGGCGGAAGTAGCAGAGTTGCTAGGTAATAGGTTTTCCCATGGAGGGAATTAAGCCGCTTGCATTCAGCATACGACTTTCGTAATTCCGGATCGGTAATCCCAGCAGCCGTTAACTCATCCACGCGTAGACCCATGATCCAAGAAGTCTAACTCTTAGGCGTGAGCCTTCCCCAAACAGGGATTGCGCCGCGAGTGCCCAGCAGTTACGGAGAAATTCGACCTGTTTCTCACCATATTTTGAGAATTTGTGCGTGTTTACTGGCGAGTTTGCCCAAAATTCATAGAGAGTTCTCCCAACTGGATGAGGGCGAATTCCCCGCGCATCCTTATCTCGCGCAAGTCGACGAAGACAACAAACGAGCAATTCACCGACTTCAAGGAGAGAAATAGTTATGAGTAATCTAGAAATGCGTGAGGGTGAGTACGGCGACAAAGTTATGGCCGTGGAGCCTGGTGGCATCGAATCGATCCCAGAGAAAGATCGCCACGGAAAAGCATCACAACTCTTTGCGACATGGATGAGTCCAAACCTTGAGTTTGCCACAATCTACGTAGGCGCCCTCGGTGTCTTCTTCGGATTGAGCTTTGCTCAAGCAGTAATCGGAATCTTGATCGGTAACTTTCTTGGTGCCTTTGCGCAATACATTCTTACCCAAGATGGTTCAAAGTACGGCGTGCCACAAATGGTTATCGGACGTGCCGCATTTGGAAAGCTAGGCAATATCTTGCCTTCGATTTTCAATGCTGGTGCTGCCGGTATTGGTTGGTTTGCAGTTAACTCTGTGTCTGGTGCCTTTGCGCTTGCTACGCTAACCAAACTCAGCAATGTCGTTTCACTTGTTATTGTAGTTTTGATTCAAGTTGCGATTGCTTTCATTGGCCATAACTTGGTTCAGACAGTTGAAAAATATTTGATGCCATACCTCATTGTGGTTTTTGGTATAGCGGCGGTTATAACATTGAGCAAGAGCCATCTCGGTACCCACGGCAAGCCATTCCCCGGTGCTTTCCTGGTATTTGTTGGTGCCGTCTATGGTTATGCAGCTGGTTGGAATCCATTTGCTTCTGACTACGCTCGTTATTTGCCAAAGAGCGAAGATCCTAAGAAGACCGGTCGCTTTGCCGCAGCTGGACTTTTCATCTCAACCACGGTTCTGCAAATTGTCGGCGCTGCTGCTGTTACCGCAGGAATGCGTGACTATGGTGCCAAGACCAACCCCGTCTCTGACTTCACTGCCGCCCTTCCCAACTGGTTGGGTAAAGCGGTTCTCCTTGGAATTGTTGTCGGTTCAATCTGCGCCAACGTTCTCAATATTTATTCTGGGTCTATGTCGTTCTTGACGATCGGCTTCAAACTCGGATCTACACAGCGTCGCGGTATTGCTGCTGTTGTTTTTGGTATCGCAGGTTTCTTGTTAGCCAAGAGCGCCATGGACAACCCAGCTTCCAATCTCGAGAACTTCTTATTGGTTATGTCCTACTGGATCGGGCCATGGCTAGGAGTTATCGCTGCGGATAAGTTGATTCGCAAGGGTGCAAGTATTGAGCGATTCCTCTTTGCTAATCGCGAAAACCCTGCTGGACCAATCGCATTTGTCATCGGAGTATTTCTTTCGATTTGGCTCTTTGCAAATCAGAAGTACTACACCGGTGTTGTGCCAAAGCACAACGGAAACTTTGGCGACATTGCTTTCCCCGTTGGCTTTGCCATCTCGTTCATTCTCTACTCCTTCATCGGCGGTAAGAAAGTTATGGCCGAGAAATAATTAGAAGAAAGGTCGAACCATGTCGGATCAAGAGTTTCTAGCACTTGCTATCGCTGCCGCTCGGGAAGGACGTTCTCAAGGGGGCATTCCTATTGGCGCAGCGCTCGTAGTAGATGGCAAAGTGCTGGGTACGGGCTATAACAAGCGCGTACAACAGAAAAGCGCGATCCGACATGGCGAAACCGATTGTCTGGAAAATATCGGAAGATTGCCTGCCAAGATCTATCGTCAAGCAACGATGTACACCACGCTTTCACCGTGCAATATGTGCACTGGCGCCATTCTTCTTTATGGCATTCCGCGCGTTGTGTTGGGCGAGAATGAAACGTTTATGGGCGCCGAAGATTTGCTGCGTGCCAATGGTGTCGAAGTCATCAATTTGGACTCAGAAGAGTGCAAGCAATTAATGCGTGATTTCATTGCCGCCGAGCCTGAACTGTGGAATGAAGATATCGGCGTTTAACTGAAATTATTGAATAGTGCCGACAATTCGTTCGGCGGCTAAACGACCGGAAATTAAGACCATTGGGACTCCAACGCCTGGCTGAGTTCCGGAACCTGCAAACACAACATTCTCAAATCCTTGAGCAATATTGCGCGGGCGAAATGGACCGGTCTGGAAGAAAGTATGGGCGCTGGCAAAAGGTGCGCCGCGTTCCATTCCTTGTCGTTGCCAATCCAGAGGTGTAGTCATGTGTTCGACCTCGATGGAGTCGCCGAACCCTTCATAGCCACGAGATTCCATGGTCTGAATCATTCGATCGCGATATTTAGGTCCTTCGACATCCCAATCGATACCAGCATCTAGATTCGGGGTAGGAAAGAGAATGTAATACGAGCTCTTACCGGCCGGAGCCAGAGAGGGGTCATCATGAGTAGGAACAGTCACCAGCAAACTGGGGTCGGTCATCAAAGTCTTCTTCTTGATGAGTTCGTCGAAGACTCCATCCCAAGATTGCCCGAAGTGAATGTTGTGGTGGGCTAAACGTTCGTATTTTTTGTTTGATCCAACTAACAAAGTGACGCACGAAGGAGAGTACTTTAAACGCTTTACTGATGGTGGAGTTCTTCCCAAAAGTTCACGCCAGGCAACTGGCAAATCTGGGTTAAGAATTAGAGCATCACATTCGATACGTTGACCATCATCGGTAATGACCGCCTTAGCTCGGCCATTGAAATGTTCAACAGAGGTCACTGTTGTGTTGTACTTGAAAGTGACTCCATGTTTTTCGGCGGCCCCAGCCAAGGCGCGGGGGACAGCATGCATACCGCCTTTAGGAAAGAAAACCCCATTGACTGAATCCATATAAGCGATGATCGCGTAGATAGCCAGCGCTTGTTGTGGGCTTACGCCGGCATACATGGCTTGGAAGGAGTAGACCTTTTGAGTGCGGGGATCTTTCAGGAATTGGTTCACTTTTGGAGCCAGCTTGCGAAAGCCACCAATCGCAATCAATTTGGCTAAATTGGGAGTCAGCAAATTAAACGGAGAATCAATATTGCGATCGATGAAGTCATTCATCTCGTACTTGTACAACTTGGTGACGAAATCAACATAGCGACCGTAGCCTGCGGCTTCATCCGATCCGATAACCAGTGCGATTTCTGCCTGCATGCGATCGGTTTCGGGAAAGACATCCAGGCTCGAACCGTCGTGATAAAAAGCTCGGTATAAAGGTTGTAGCGGAATGAGATCTAGCCAATCTTTGATGTCTTCACCGACACATGCGAGGGCATCTGAAATTAAGTCAGGCATGGTGAGGACGGTAGGGCCGGTATCGAATTCGTATCCATCTTTTTGTAACAGGCCATTGCGACCACCAGGAACAGGTTCCCGTTCAACAACCGTAACTTTTCGACCGGCACCCGCTAATCTCAAAGCTGCACTGAGACCACCGAGCCCGGCACCAACGATGACTACGTGATCTGTGGGTCCTTTTACTTTTGCGGTCATAAAATTAAGTGCTCCGTTTGATTGCGATAGTGACTAGATCTTCAAGATGTTTTTGAGCGGTTACGTCAATTTCAGGATCGTGGATAGCAGCAAGTGCTCGATTTGTAAGTCCTTCGATGGTGCGCTCGAGTTCGTCCAGAGCGCCGGTTTCAGTGATGATGGCGCGCAAGGTGTTGACGCCTTCTAAAGTGATCTCTTGGTTGCCCAGTAAATTCTTTATGACATCACGTTGAGCAGTTGATGCTCGGTCGTGAGTAATGGCCATCAGAACGGTTCGTTTGCCTTCACGTAAATCATCGCCGGCTGGCTTGCCAGTTTCTTGGGAATCCCCAAAAACACCGAGCACGTCGTCCCGTAGTTGAAAAGCTTCACCTAAAGGCAAGCCATAAGCAGAATATTTTTCGAGGTATCCGGCAGGAGCAGAACTTCCGAGTGCTGCGCCAAAGTGGAGTGGACGTTCGATCGTGTACTTACCAGATTTAAAACGTGCAACTCTTAACGAGCGTTCAACGCTGGCACTTGCAAGCGCTTGCTCGTAAACATCTAGATATTGACCAGCCATGAGTTCAACGCGCATCTCGTCATAGAGTGGCAAGGCGCGAAGCATGGCACTTGCTTCGATTCCTGATTGATGCAGAAATTTAGATGCCCAGATCAGCGCTAGATCTCCCAGCAAAATTGCACTGGATATTCCAAATTGCTCAGGAGAGCCGAGAAGATTTTGATCGTTATGGATTTGTTCAAATGCTTTATGTATTGCAGGGGCGCCTCGTCTGGTGTCGGAGCCGTCCATAACATCGTCATGAATGAGAGCGCAGACGTGAATGAGTTCAAGAGCAGAAGCCGCCTTGATGATTTCCGGCGAAGGCTCTGCCCCGGTTCCTAAGTACCCGACATAGGCAAAGAGTGGGCGCAACCGCTTGCCACTATCGAGCAAGAAGCGCTCGAGCGCATCGGCGACTGGGTTAAGTTCTGGTCCGATTGAGCGTAAATAGAGATTTTCTTCTTGAATAAACGCACTTAGAGCCTGATTAATAGCGGCTCGGAGATCGGAGAGGCTGGCTTCCTTCGATAATTCCACGTCGTAACGGTACCCTGCCTCGCTATGACGGCAACTTCAATCTCAGTTGAGTTCTTTCCTCCCAAGGATGAGGTGGGGGAAGAACGACTTTGGGCTGCCATGGCTGAATTAGCCCCACTTCAGGCCGATTTTGTTTCTGTGACGTACGGTGCAGGTGGCTCGACGCGAGATCGCACTGTTCGAATCACAAAAGAAATTACAGATCGAACTGGTTGGGCAACTGTTGCGCATCTCACTTGTGTCGGGTCAACTCGGACTCAACTGGAAGCCACCTTGCAGCAATATCAGGAGGCGGGAATAAAAAGTATTTTGGCGCTGCGTGGTGATCCATCGGGTGGTCCCAGCGCTGCGTGGGAGCCAACACCACATGGCTTCGAGCATGCCGATCAACTTGTCGAGCTAGCCGTAAGTTTTCGTGGCTTTGATGTAGGCGTAGCGGCATTTCCAGATGGACATCCCGCATCCGCCGGGAATTTCAATCGGGATATAGATGTTTTAGTTCGGAAAGAACAACTTGGCGCCAGCTTTGCCACCACGCAATTTTTCTTTGAAAGTTCCCGATGGATCACGCTTGTGGAAAAGCTTCGACTCCGCGGATCGCAGTTGCCAGTTATTGCTGGAATATTGCCGGTGACTAATGTGAAGCAATTGAAGCGGATGGCTGAACTAGGCGGAACCGCCATTCCCACGCATATTGAAAGTAAGTTTGCCGCCGTTGCGGAAGACCCTGATGCAGTTCGATCTTTAGGGGTAGAAATCGCGACCAAACTCTGCCAAGAACTTTTGGAAGCAGGCGTTCCTGGATTGCACTTTTACACAATGAACACTGCCGCAGCCACATTGGAAATCGCTCGCAACCTCGACCTGGTTGGTCATGAACCGCGCTAAGTTTTTCGATAGATGGAGCTCGCTCCATGGAAATGTCGAAATAAATGGCATCGTGCGCGGATGGCTCACCATTTCTTATGCGATCGTGAAGCCAATTTCACTGCTTAAGATTTCAGCCAGCGTTGTGACATTGAGCGGTCTGGGTTTTGCAATTGCACTCTGGCTAACCAGCCAACACTTTTGGGCAATTGGTTTTCTGGCGTTGTCACTACTCTGCGATGGCCTGGATGGCAGCTTGGCAATACTTACTGGCAGCGAATCGCTGCGCGGCGCTGTTCTCGACTCGATTGTTGACCGCCTTGCCGAGGTATTTTGGGCGCTCACTTTTTTTGCAATTGGCGGGCATATAGAGGTCGTATTTTTAGCCTGGTTCATGGCTGGGGTTCAAGAGTACGCACGAGCAAGAATGGGTGGGGTGGGGATTCGCGAGATTGGTGTCGTCTCCATCGCGGAAAGACCAGTTCGTGCAAGCCTGCTGGCGATTGCGCTAGTGGCAAATGCGCTCTCCTTAGATTTCGTCAATCAAATTGCCATCATTTGGCTGGGAATGCAAACGTGGAGTCTGCTTTCGGTAATGAGGTTCGCTTACAACTTCACAAAGAAAGCCGACGAATCCAAGGACTAATGTCGCGCATGCATGGGATTTGTTCCCGGCATTTCTCCAATTGCATTAGCCACGATTTCAGCGCTGATCCCGACTAGAGGCAAGCCGCCACCTGGATGTGCCGAGCCGCCCACACAAAAAAGATTTCTCAGCGGTGACCTATTGCTTGCACGTAAGAACGCAGATTGCGATCCATTGCTGGAAGTACCATAGATAGAGCCCCCGGGAGCGCCGACAGAGTTCTGAAGATCCAGAGGTGTTCGAAATTCCATGACATCTAGACGCTCGGAAACGCGTAGCCCGAGTCGGTCGAGTTTGGCGATGAGAGCCTGGGCATACCCGTCACCTCCGTTATTCCAGTCCCAACCATTCACCGGGTCATGGCGAGGCGCATTTACAAGAACAAACCACGCTTCCTTATTTTCGCCTCGAACCATTGTTGGATCACTTGGAGCGCAAATATAGATCGTTGGATCTGTCACTGGCTTTTTCATGGCAAAGATTTCATCGAATTCAAGGTCGTAGTTTTCGGGAAAATACACATTGTGATGGTTTAACTTTGGTGCGGCATCTGAGATCTTAGAATTGTCCAGCCCCAACATGAGAGTGAATCCAGCCAATGATTTTTCGGCCCGGCGCAACTTTTTTCTCTCCTTATTTACGATTGTGAGATCTTTTTCCAGCATCTGGTTATAGACAATTTCAGCATCGGCGTTGGCGATGACATAGTCGGCAGAGATGATTTGGCCATCACTAGTGACGATGCCAGTGGCTACTCCGTTTGCATGGGTAATAGATTTTATGGGTGTGTTGAAATGGAATTCGGCGCCGAGAGATTTGGCTCGTTCCTCAATAGCGGTTGAGAGCTGACCAATTCCACCTTCGATATGCCAGGCGCCAAACGAACTTTCAACGAAAGCTATGGTGAGTAATACTGCCGGAACTTTTCGTGGATCTG
This sequence comes from Actinomycetes bacterium, assembly GCA_037142435.1. Classification (GTDB taxonomy): domain Bacteria; phylum Actinomycetota; class Actinomycetes; order Nanopelagicales; family Nanopelagicaceae; genus CAIMZW01. The sequence goes on from JBAXAO010000001.1 coordinate 54,137, forward strand.
ATCCCGAATATGTGGCATAGCGATCAATGATCTTGGAGAGATATGGATTGGTGGTGTACGTAGCGGATAATTTACGTAACGAGGTCAGTGGGGAAATAATCTTTAAATCGCGCAAGAAGTTCTTGCGCCGCAAGAGTGTGGGGATTGATGCCAGTTCTGATTCGACAAATGGCTCTCGCGCAACATCCCACATTCGTTCAGCCCGCTGCATGAGGCGATGCCACTCAGCTGCGGCCGGCTTGCCTAATCTGAACTCAATCTCTGCACAGATCTGAGGAAGAGAAAGATTCGGGAAGGTGAGCTGAACCCCATCGGCAAAGTGATAGTCAAAAGCAGGATCTACTGGTTGAAACTTCAAAAGAAGTTCTACCCGCTTTCCGGTCTTTCGAAAGAGATCTCGGTATACCGCGGGCAACGTCAGGAGGGAGGGGCCGGTATCAAATGCGTAATCACCAAACCATTCAGTGCGACATTTTCCGCCGGAACGATCGGAGGCTTCAAAGACCGAGACTTCATGTCCGCCGCGAGCAAGTCGAGCAGCCACACTGAGCCCACCAATTCCTGCCCCGATTACTACGACTTTAGCCATCCGTGAACACCGTTCGACCCTTCCAGATGAGCTCTCCACGGGACTTTCCGATCCAAGAAAGTGCGATTAAGTAAAGGAGGAAAATAATGGAGAGCGGATGGAGTGCCGCTGTGGATGGAGTACTCCTTGTTCTTGCGGCGACGAGCAATCGAGAAATCCAGATTGTGGCAAATGCCGCCCAAGCTACGCGGTCACCAGAGAGAGCGAGCAGCAGCGGAACAATCCCGGTGAGGGATAAGAGCGCAATCGCCATCATCGTTCCGGCGATTCCACCGAAGGCTGTCCATAATGATTTGGTGTAACCACGAATCAGATCTGCCGTGTGGTCATACATGCGACATTGAGCTACCGAGCTTCCCTCGGCGACGCCCCCTATAAATCCAGCTGATACCAGGGAGCGGGCGAGTTCGAGATCATCTAAAACTTTCTCACGAATCACTTCATGTCCACCACTTGCCATATAAGCCGACTTCCTGACAAGAAAGAATTGACCGTTGGCAATTGTGGTGGACCTGGAAGGAAATCTTTCGGCAATCCGCAAGAGGACGCTTGCCATCCATGACCACTGCAAGAGCGGCTGAATCAGACGTTCGGCAAAGCTGACAGCAATCTCTTTGGGGTAGGGGGAGATAAAGTCCCAGCCCCACTTGTCCATGGCGGTTATAGCCGAGGCTATGGCATGCGGTTGAAGACGAACATCGGCATCGAGGAAAACCAGAAAATCAGATTGAGCGGCAGTTGCCAATTGTTGGCATGCGAAAGGTTTTCCCAACCAACCTTCTGGCAATGGCGTACCAGAGAGGACGCTCAGATGTGGTTCAGCAACGTTCTGCAAGATTTCAAGGGTGCGATCAGTTGAATTGTCATCCAAGGCGATAATGGAAAGGTGGGGCAGCCCTGTTTGTGCGCTGGCACTTGCTAGGACTTCGGCGGCATTAGATTCTTCGTTCCGCATAGGAAGCAAAATCGCAACAGAACCGTCAACGAGTGAACCCGCAATGTTGCTGACAACTCTCATTGTCAACACATTGAAGAGTGTTATGAGTAGTGAGACAGCACAGAAAGTAAAAAGAATCCAGGAGAACATCAGTTACAAATCATCGGGGCGGCCGAATCGCGCTTGAAAGAGATATGGGACCAATACGAAAGCAAATACAAACCCACTAAAGAGGGCAACACCGGTTCTATGGAAAAAGAAGAGATTTCCTACGACTCCTGAGAACCACGTCCAGATCAGCGTTAGGTCAATCAGCGTGGTATTTGCGCCGCGCTTTCGGTGTTCTTTCGGAAGCGCCACATGCAAAATTGCCATCAATCCCATGCCAGCGAATAGCCAGCCTGCGGCATTGGATAATGGAATTTCGGGTTGAAAGGGAACGTGCGGACCAACGACCTTCCAGGTCCAACGGTGCGCGGCAACCATCTGCGGATCTAAAAAGAGATCCCAAGCCATCAAGCCAAAACCACCAAAGAGGAAAACCCAGTTTTGAGTAACCTTTCGAGCTGCAACCAAAATGGGATGTGCCATCATGATCCAAGCAAAAGGAACAATTAATGGCACGCCATTAATTTGAATTCCCAGCGATGCGTCGTATGCATAACGACCGAACGGCCACCCGGTCTTGCTTCCTAGCAGCTCAATTCCAAGGGCAATTCCAAAAGTTAAAATGAAGAAAGTAATTGCGTAACGGGCGCCATATGACAACCAAGCATGAGCCAGCATGACCACAGCACCCGTGTAAACGGTAGCGATGGTTACAAAGAGGAGAGTTTGTCCGTGAACCAACGGATACAAGATCTGCAAGAGAAGAGAAAGCGAAAATCCGCCATAGATAATCAGGCTTTGATTCGTCGATATTCCCCGCCTGCGATCTCCGCGGGGTCTAAATTGACGAATGGACATGGGGTAATTCTGCCGTACTAATGTGCCTTTAACTCACCGCGCTCGTGCGTAACAGCAAATCGAGCAAATAATTCCTCGGAATACCACTTATGTTCCGAAGTTGCTGCGATGGCCGCTTGATGAGCCACACCGCCATATGCAAAATTTCGTAGCGCGGCAGCGTTTTCCCAAATAGAAAAAGTGCCTTGCAAGCCAATGGGGGCTTCTCCTATTCCGATGGCGGAAAGCAAACCCGGGGAGCCCTTAAGGCTGGCGGTCACGGGTGGAACTGATCTCCAAAAGAGCAAATTTTTGGCGGGCACAATTCGAGCGCGGGTGATGGCGGCAACTTTCCCGTCCCAGGAAGCCGATTGGGTGAGGGGAAAAGGATCTGCTCCGGCCCAGAGCCCGTGGCTAGCTATTGGCGATAACAGAGTTCGGTATTCCGAGCTAGCACACCCACGCCAACTATTAATTAATTTAGAGTTATCGAACTTGTCGACTGAGCTCTTGGGCAAAACAACGAGCAAACCCCAACGCGTCGCATCAGCATCTCGAGGCGTAAATGTCTGGCCTTTGCCAGTTCCTAGTAATTTAAAGAAACTAATCTCTTTTTTTCGTTTTAATCGTGCCAGCCCAAATCGGTCCAATGCCATGTGTGAAATTGCTCGTGGCACGGAAGATATTTTTACATCCCAAAAATACAGAGCAACAATCACAATTTCACGCGCGTGGTCTGCATGATTTCAGCGATTACTTCTTCGGGGTGGTCCCACATCGGAGCATGTCCGCTGTCGGGCAAAATGACCCATCGCGAGTGGGCTGGAGTAAGCGATCTCTCTTGACATGTTTTGGCGGGCAAAGTGTTATCGGCATCTCCAAAGAGAATGGTGATAGGAATCTCCGAAGAAATCTTTTTATCAAAGCGTTTGGTCAACAAACTATCCCAAGCAGGGAAATATCCGAGCGCGCTACCCATCGCCAAAGTGGCATCGGTACAGGTTTCAACACTCAATTCTCGCCACAACGGGCTTACGGTCGTGAAACCGACTTTTCTTGCCCATTCATATTTCAAGAGGTTGGGGGCCACGATCTTGAGACTGTTGGCCAGGTACTTTGTTACTGCGGCTCCAGGAAGGCGAATCATGAATGGAGTGAGCCATAAACCGGCAGGTGCCAGAGCAGTAATAGAAATAATTTGCTCGGGGTTCATGGCCGCCATTTCGAGGGCGATCCAACCGCCTAGGGAATTGCCGGCAATATGAAATCGCGTGTAGCCCAATTCGTGCATGTTCTTAAAAACGAGATGTGCTAGCGCCACCGGTTCCATGTGTTGGCCAGGGTCGTAAGGCGAGTTTCCGTGTCCGGGCAGGTCAATAGTGATGACGGTGAAATGTTTACTGAGTTCGGGAGTGATTAACTTCCAGGCAGTACTGGCAGATCCCATGCCATGAATGAGCAGGAGTGGTTCACCCTCGCCCTGCACTTTGGTCGACAATTTCATTTGATCACCTCGCGCCTTTGTCGTGTTTCGAAATAATACTCAAGATACTAGGTAGTGGGTTGAATCGACTTCACTGCGGCAGTTACAAAATGGAGATTGCTTTCTGTCGTATCGCCAGAAGAAGTGCTGAGTCGAATCCAGAAGCCATCGACCAACATTTCTAGTTGCCAGACCCGAAATTCCTGAGTGGGGGATTGAGGCTTGAAGAGCAAATAGGCGCGCGACTTTGGGTAGCCAGTTACATCTACACGTTTGTAACCGGCGTTGAGCCAAGCCGGAATGCGATATTCGAACATCTGACCTTTATTTTCCACCCACATTGCCGTTGCGCCGATTTCAGCGCTCTGCACACCATACGAGCAAGCAATCCCGCCATGATCAATAACATCGGCAAGTTCAGTACCAGGAGCTGGTGTCCATTGAGTTGCTATCACTTCTGCGTTAGCAATTGAAGATTTAATCGCCTTGAGCATCCCAGTGGAGTCGCATGAGGTTGGTATGCGATAAACGACTGCGATTGGTGTAGCGCTGGGAGTTGGCTTACTGGCGAGAGTCCCGCAGGCAGAAAGCAACAAGGTGGCGGCCCCGAGTGGAATGAGAAGTTTGGACTTTTTCCAGGTTTTGCTTGGGGTCATTCGGGAAGCCTAAGGCTCGAGACTGAGAACTGCCTGATCGGTTCGGTGAACATTTTCGACTTTCTGACCATAACCCGTGGCGCTAATAATAAGGAGAGCTCCGATAATTCCGATGAGTGTCAATGACTCGCCGCCCAGCACAGTTCCAACTACAACAGCCCACACGGGTTCGGTTCCGAGCAACAAACTTGCTCGCGAAGAGGAAGTTTGGCGAATTGCCCACAGCGTGGCCAAAAACGCGAAGACTCCACATAACCCGCTGAGAAAAAGTAAACCCAGCCATTGGTGGTTGGGCAAATGGCGAGCAGTGGAATAGGTACGGCTGCCGGAGAAGGCTGTGAAGATTACTGCGCAGGCAATGCTTTGGAGCAAAGTGATGTTGACTGAACTGTAGGTCTTGCCTTTGGTGAAGTGGCCCATCGAAGTTACGTGGAGGGCGCGAACCGTAGCCGCTGCCAACATCAGCCAGTCGCCAAGATTTGGTGCGGAAAATCCTTTATTAGAAACTAATAACAGGACACCAACTACTGCGACAACGGTTGCGGCAAAGAATTTGGGCGGTAGCCAGTTCTTGGAGGCGAAAGATTCCATGAGTGGAGTCATGACAATGGCCAAACTAATGATCAATCCAGCATTGGTTGCCGTGGTTCGGGAGACCCCTGCGGTCTCGCAATAAATAATGAGCGCTTGAACCGAACCTAGCGCCAAGCCGAGCAGCACTTCATTCCGCGAAAACTTAGGGCGCTTAACGAACCAAATGGTGGCCATCCCAATTGCTGTCAAAATGAAGCGCAAACTCAAAACCACAATGACTGGTGCATGTTGGGTCAATGACTTTGCCGCCAGGTAACTAGCGCCCCAAAACAACGCCACAAGGAGGAGAACCAGGTCTACCTCGCGCGCTCGAATTCTTGGGCTAATCGTCACCGTCGGACTGTAGAGGAAAGTGAAGGGCTCTCGAGTGCAATTCCTGTAACTGAGACTTCGCCTTGTAGGATTTACCTATGGAAAAAGAGGCACACAATCGCCATATCGTTGAACGCCTGACCGAAAGACTTATTTTTGGCAGTCGCTGGCTCTTGGCCCCTTTTTATATAGGACTCTCGGCGGGACTAGTTCTGCTGCTGATGAAGTTCGTGCAGACCTTTTGGACCTTTGCTCGTCAGATTATGCATACCGAAACCCATGATGTAATTCTGAATATTTTGGGGCTTTTGGATTTAACACTTTTAGCAAACTTGATCCTTATCGTCATTTTTGCCGGATACGAGAATTTCGTCTCCAAGATCGAAGTTGCCCAGAATGACATTGACCGTCCGGATTGGATGGGTAGCGTTGATTTCTCTGGCCTCAAACTAAAGTTGATTGGTTCCCTTGTTGCCATTTCCGTGATTGAACTTCTCAAAGATTTCATGAGCGCCGCAACGGTTGTAGAACCAGGACTGAAATGGCGTATTGCAATTCATATTACATTTGTTATTTCAGGAGTCCTTTTTGCGGCCATGGATTACATCGCTGAAATTGCTCACAAGATTGGTGCTAAAAGCTAAAAGATTTACGGTAAGTATTCGTACAACGCTCTACCGCCACCACTGGTTCATATTTCGAGATTCGGTAAGTGCTTCCAATTCTGGGAAAAACGCCGTTCGAATAAATGTAGCCATGAAATGTAAGTGGAAATTAGGGGATCCCGCCATAGAATACGTTGTTGAATCGGCGCACAAAGAGCAAGGTGGTTCGATTGGCGTAACCCGGTTGCATCGATACCTAAAGTGCTAAGTATTTAACGGAGGGAAGATGGACATCTTGGGGTGGGATATTCTTCCTGAAAAGTGTGAAATTGAATTTAGATTCGAAGAGGGTCCCGTTTGGCTAAGACTTATGGCCTTAACACCATTTTTTGAGAAATTTGCCTACCCAATTGCAATTCGGCGCCACATTGCATATTTGTGGAACGATTCCTTTTCCCGAGAACAATGCAAGGCCCTAGAAGCATTGGGCTGGATTGTTTACTCCCGTGAAAAGTCAAAGGCAGAAAAATTCTTGGAGGGGTCTCTCGCAATTCTTTCTCGATCTTCATCTCAAGAAACTAGACGTCGTCCACAATTTTCGGTTACAAGATGGGGCCATATTCGCGCAACGAGGAAATGGGTTCATAAGTCAAACGGAACATATACTCACTTTAAAAATAGAACCACTCCTGCCGAACTTTAAGTCAAAGTTACTACTCGCCAACTTTCATGGGTTCTGCTTTTGTCGCCGCTATCAATTCCGAAAAAGTGGTCGGGTAAACGGCATGTGGATGGCCAGCGGCTGCCCAGACAACATCGTAATCATTTAATGCCACATCAATAACAATCTTTGCAGGTGATGTCCAGCCAATCGGGCTGACACCTCCGATCGAGAATCCCGAAACGTTCTTCACGAAATCTGCATCGGCTCGATGGAGTTTCTCCACGTCTAGGTTATGGGCTACAAGAGCGGTATCGACTCTATGGCGGCCACTTGTAATGACGAGAAGGGGTGATCCGTCGGGCAATTTAAAGACAATAGAGGAGGCAACTTGTCCAATTTCTATGCCGAGTGCATCAGCCGCTTCTTGAGCGGTCCGAGCAGAATCAGAGAGAACGGTTACTTCGCCGGCGCTGCCCAGTTCGCGCAAAATTGATTGCACTCGCTGAACCGAAGGATTTTGTCGGACTTGTTCCATAAGGAGAGAGGTTAGCGGAATTCAACCTCGAGATTTTCATCGAGGAGTTCGTATCCCAGCTTTATATAAATGCCATTGGAAGTTGGATTAGCTGCATCGGTAAAGAGCATGACTTGACCTGGAAGGTTCAGAAGCAACTGCGAAAGCGCTGCTGTAGCGGCGCTGGCATAACCATTACTTCGAAATTCTGGCGGGGTATAGACCGGGCCAATACGAGCCACTGTCCCTGCTGGCGAAACGACCGGTGTCGCAAACCCAGCGATGCTGACAGGTTGGTCGTCATCAATCCACATATGTATTCCTTGACGGGCGATGCCACTGTAAACGGATTGCTCCAAACTATGCATAGGCAGGCCAACTTCATTGCCGAATGCTCGATACCAATGAAGCATGAGATCAGTGTCGCTTTCGCGGGCCGGCCGCAAGTATCCAGAAACGGTTGGAAGCGAGAGCGCGCTTAAGGCATAAAGCAATTCGCCTCTTTCGATTGAGATTTCGCGAGGTGTGGATAATTTGGATTGATAAATGCTGACAAATGCCAGTACTAGGGCTTTCGGTCCATTTACACCAGGCAGATCTGGATCAGCTTCAAGAATTGCCTCAACGCAATCTGGAATCGCATCTTGCGGCATGGGGGAGAGAACTAGCCCGTGTGGTGGAGTGCGCATCATGAAACCCACTACTTCGTCGTGATCGCCAGTGACGATCCACCAGAAATAGTCGTCATAAGTCCGATGACCTTCCAGGATCGACGTCGCGACACTACCGACAAGATTTGTTCGGAATGGATCTGCACTTCTCAGATCTAAAGTGGCATCGAGAAATTCTTCAACGGAGTTGAGCCGAGTTACCTTTGTCATAAGTAAATCCGCCAGAGATATGAAGGCGCGCCACCATGGATTTCTGGTTTGTCGAATTCGCCCACCAATACTCCGCCATTTTTCTGAATGACTTTTTGAGAAGCGACATTGTCAATATCTGTTGTTAAATCGATATGAGGCATGCCTAAAGCTAAAGCCTCCGGCAAGATCTGACGGAGTGCTTCAGTGGCATAACCTTTACCTCGATGAGAGGCAATGACTGAATAACCAACATGACCCAAGCAATAAGGTGGAAGATCAGTTGTTCCTGGTTGCCAACGAAAATTGACGCTTCCAACTAATCCGTCATCCCACATCCATCGGTAGTAACCGGGGATGCGTGGTGCACTGGTGCCATCATCGAAAACAATCGGGGCGCCTTTTCCCTCTTGGTCAGTTTTCTTCGCCACAAATTCTTCGGGATTGGTTTCGATTTCTGCTAGCTCAGAAAGAATGAAACGATCGCGACCGTTGTCGCCATTCCAGCCATTTTCTAGCGCTGCTTTATATGCAGGAAGGTTTTCCAAAGAAGGAATGACCAATTTCATGCGAAAAGAATCCCACAACCTAAAGTGGTTGCGAAGAGAATTATGAAGAAATTACGCGCCTAGGGTTGGGATCAACTCTTCAATTAACTTACGAATGGCATCTCTGATTGGACGAACATGCTCGACGCCTTGGCCGGCGGGGTCATCGAGCGGCCAGTCCAGGTAACGCTTTCCGGGGTAGAACGGGCAGGCATCGCCACATCCCATGGTGATGACGACATCGGACTCCTCGACAGCTGAAGTTGTAAGAACTTTTGGAACTTCGTGGCTGATGTCGATGCCTTCTTCAAGCATCGCGGCGACGACAGCGGGATTAATGGAGTTAGCTGGGGCAGAACCTGCCGAGCGAACCTCTACCGAATCACCTGCAAGGTGAGTTAAATAAGCGGCCGCCATTTGGGAGCGACCAGCATTATGGACACAGACAAAGAGGACGCTGGGTTTCTCACTCATGTCGTTAGAGTACCGACTGGTGTTTAACAAAAGGTGAACGAGCTGAGCAAGGAGAAGGTGTGCCCGAGAAACTAGCCCTCCGGGCTCGAACCATGATTTGGCTGGGCTTTGGAATTATGGGTGTGATGGCCAACGCCTGGGTTCCCCGAATACCGGAAATTAAGCATGCTCTCGGGCTGACGAATTCTCAATTTGGTTTTGTTCTCGTAGGAAGTCCGCTGGGCTTGTTGATTGGCGCACAACTGGGCGGCAGATTGATCCACACCTTTGGCTCACGTCGAATCGGCTTGGCCGCAGGGCTGGAGATGTCCCTGAGTTTGATGTTATTAGGCGCCTCTCATCATGTTTGGCAGTTGGTGTTGGCACTTTTCCTTATGGGAATTGGCTATTCGGCGGTAGACAATGCTGTTAATACTCAGGCTGTTGCGGTTGAAAAAATATTGAAACGAAACTACATGTCAGGGTTTCACGGTTCTTGGAGCGTCGGCGCACTTCTTGCTGCCGTGCTCGGTGGCTTTCTAGCGCATCACACTTCGACTCAACAAAATATCGTTTCGGTCGGGGTTTTTTCCTTCGTTGCATTTATTCCCGTGCTTCTCAATCTCCTTCCTAACGAACTCGATGGACATCTAGGCGAGAGTGAAAACGCATCGGTAAAGATTCATTTCTTTGGAAAAGGCACCGGAATTTTGTGGTTGATTGGTTTTGGATTAATTGGATGTCTCATTCCCGAAGCAGCCGCATCAGACTGGGCGGGAATTTTGTTGCATGAACATATGAAAGTTAAGACGGGCTTCGATGTGATTGCCTTCGGCGCTTTTGCATTGGCCATGATTGTGGGCAGATTTAGCGGCGACCACTTGATGATGAAGTACGGCGCTGCTCGTATTGTGAAGTTAGGTGGCTACATTGGCGGCTTTACTTTGGGAATATCCATCGCGATCGCAGTTCCACTCTCTACCTGGAACGTCCCAATAGCCGTCGCTGTCATCACTTTTGGTTTTATCATTGCCGGTCTTGGCATCGGCCCTATGGTTCCGGCCTTTGTCTCTGCCACTGGGAAGTTGACGCACTTTGCACCTTCGGTAGCCATCGCTCGCATTGGAATTATTGGAATGTTGGCGTATTACATTGGTCCTGTCGTGACCGGCACTTTGGCAGATCTTTTTAGTTTGCCCGTTGCAATGGCTTTCCCCTGTTTAGTGCTAATTCTTGCTGGTTATCTATCGAGAACAATTAAGAGCGCAGCTGAACTTAGTTAAGAACCCAAGTTCGCAATAATGAATATGCAGCTATAGTAAATAGCAACCAAGCAAATGACCGTCGTAATTTAACGGCGGGTACGCGGGCACTGTAATGCGATGCGATGGTAGAGACCACGATGGCCGCCGAACCAATGGCAATCGGAATACTCCACTTGACCTCATGCCACATCGAATGGTGGGCCAAGAACGCTGTGACCGAGTTTAAAGAAATGATGAGCAGTGAAGTGCCAGCCGCTTTATTCTGCGGAGTATTGAAGAAGAGCACTAACACTGGAATGGCTAAGAAGCCACCACCGATTCCGAAAAGTCCGGTCATTGCTCCAATAAAGAGTGCCACCATCACCAAGACGATTATGGGCATGCGCCGCTCGGGATGTGAAGTGAATGGTTTGCGCAACATAGAAAACCCAGCGATCACCAAAATAGTTGCGAAGCCACTGATGATGAAATTTCCCGGAAGATGTTTTGCGATGGCCGACCCACCAATATTGGTCACTAAGCCGATGCCCCAAACGACCAGAGCATCCCTGACTAAGACATCTTTACTACGAAACTTTGGGATCGTGCCAAATGCGGCTGCGAGAAAAACTACTGCCAATGCCGCAGTCGTTGCGTGCGTGGGGGAGAAGTGAAAGATGTAAAGCAGGATCGGGACGGAGAGCATGGCTCCACCCGCTCCAACAAAGCCCAAGACCATCCCGATAAAGGTTCCAGAGAGTAGGGCTAGGGCTATATGCATGGCGCAATCGTGCCATTGAATGCGAAATGTCCGTTTTGCAGACGGGGCTTGCCTCTGTCGGTAGAGGTGACTATCTTTCGAACATATGTTCGAACAACCTGAAAACCCAGTTTCCAGCGCCACCCCGTTGCCGATTCGGGTGCTCGCTCCCGAAGGCGAGCCCACCGAGTTCCTCTACAAGGGTAGGCGCTTTCATATCCATGCCATCGTCTCCAGATGGCGCGAATCAGGTGGCTGGTGGAACCGGATCGATGACGGAAACCGCCATAACGTTGCCGATGAGTTCAGCATTTTCGATGATGGCGCTCGCGCTATCTGGCGGGTCGAGGCTGCTCCCGAAGGAGCTATGACCACCTTCGAGATCGAACGCGATGAGATCACTGGCACCTGGCTCATTCGCCCCACCTCGCGTCCGCTCTAATCGATTTGTCGCGCCCAGGTTCCTCGCTATGTCGACCCCATTTACTCATCTCCACACCGCCAGTGGCTACTCCTTTAAATATGGGACCGCTCTGCCATCAGCCCTAGTCCAACGCGCCGCCGAATTTGGCATGCACTCGTTAGCGCTGACCGATCGCGATGGCATGGCTGGGGCAATTCGCTTTGCCCAAAGTTGTGAAGTCCATGGCATCAATCCCATCTTGGGGGTCAATCTCAGTTTTCTCCATAAAAAATATCGAGTCACGCTCTTGGCGCAGTCTGGACATTTAGCATCGTTGTATCGCTTGCTTTCCGGAATTAATTTGGGCGAAGAAAATATTCTTACCTTCCCGCTTCTTCAACGTTTCGCCGAACATGCCAGCAAAGTATTAGTTCTGCATGGACCAGATTCACAACTGGCAAATGCGCTCGCACATCGCCGCACTGACGAAGCGCTCTCTATCTATAACTCCACTCGCGAACTCTTTGCCGATCAAGCTCTAGAAATTGTTTCGCATCAAGTCCGTGGTGATGGTCCACTCTCCACACCTTTAGCTGCGCGGATGTTGGGCTTTGCACGCGATCATGGTCTGCCTGCAGTTCTTACTAATGCTGCTCGTATGCTCGATCGCAGCGATGGTCCCGTTGCCGATGTCTTAGATGCCACTCGCAACTTAGTTCCGTTGCATCATCGCCATACCGAACGGCGCAACAGCGAGGGTTATTTTAAAGATAGCCCATCGATGCAGCGTATTGCCGATGAAGTAGCTCGTGCTGCCGGCGAACGCAACGGTCGCACTCTCTTAGCAACGACCGAACAATGGGGCCAACGCGCCGTTCTTTCAGTGCGCCGCGATATTGGTATCGGTGAGATTCACTTACCCGAACCTGCGATGGTAGGCGCTAAAGATCGCCCCGAACTTATCCAACTCTTGCGCGATCGCTGCGAAAGTGGACTGCATCGTCGCTACACCGGCGCTCTCTCTGTTCAGGCTGCCGAACGCCTGGAAGACGAACTCGCCACCGTTCGCACCTTGGGATACGAGTCTTACTTCCTAGCCGTCGCCGATGTCACCAACATGGCGCGCGAGTTAGATATTCGAGTCTCAGCTCGCGGCAGTGGCGCTGGTTCTCTTATCTGTTATCTCTTAGGGATCTCTGGTGTCGAGCCCATGGCTTATGGCTTATTGATGGAGCGCTTCTGCTCTACTTTGCGCCACGAACTTCCCGATATCGATATTGATGTCGAATCTGCCAGACGGCTAGAAATTTATGATGCAGTTTTTAACCGTTATGCCGACCCCGATTGGTCCACACCTAATAATCAATCGCGGTGCGCCACTGTCGCTATGGTCGAGACCTATCGCGCCCGTCATGCCATTCGCGATGTCGGAGCAGCCCTTGGAATACCGCCCATCGAGATCGATGCCATTGCCAAGGCTTTGCCCCATATTCGTGCGCGCAATATCTCTAAAGCGCTAGAGAATCTCCCCGAACTCCGCAGCCTCAATCTCACTACTCCGTTAATGAAGACCGCCATCGAACTTGCTGGCCGCTTAGATGGCTTACCGCGCCATCTCTCTATGCATCCTTGTGCGGTCGCGCTCTCCGATATTGGGTTATTGGATCACGCTCCCATTCTGCGCAACGCCAGTGGATATCCCATGGTGGCTTTCGATAAAGATGATGTCGAAGCCATTGGTTTGCTCAAGCTCGATATCTTGGGTGTGCGGATGCAATCGGCGATTTCCTATGCGCTCTCCGAGATTGCTCGCGTTGATGGCAACCAAGTCAATATCGATGAGATTCCGCTCGATGATAAGAAGACTTTCGATCTCATTAAATCGACGCGCACGTTAGGAATCTTTCAAGTCGAAAGTCCGGGCCAACGCGAGCTCGTTGGCAAACTTGCCCCTAACTCTTTCGGCGATCTCATTATTGATATTTCACTCTTTCGTCCTGGGCCAGTCAAGAGCGACATGATCACGCCCTTTCTCAATTCCAGACAAGGTTTGCGCAAACGATCATCAATCCATCTCGACCTCGAACCCGTCTTGGCTGAGACCGAAGGTGTCGTAGTTTTCCACGAGCAAGTTATTCGCATCATTGCGATCATGAGTGGCATTACCTTGGCCGAAGCCGATGAGAAACGGCGCGACTTAGGCACCATCGATGGTCAACAAGCGGTCTGTGATTGGTTTTACCCCGCAGCTCTGGCTCGCGGTTATGAATATTCAGTCGTCAATGAAGTCTGGGAAGTTTTGCGCGCCTTTGCCTCTTTTGGTTTTTGTAAAGCACATGCTGCTGCTTTTGCCTTGCCGACTTATCAATCGGCGTGGCTCAAAACCCATCACACCGCTGCCTTTATTGCCGGTGCTCTTACTCATGATCCTGGCATGTATCCACGCAGGTTGATATTGGATGAAGCCAGACAATGGGGGATTGCCATCGCCCCAGTCGATATCAATATTTCTGATCGCAGTTACCGCGTTGAACGTACCGATCTCATAACGCGCGCGCCCTATCAAGCCCCTGATCTGCCCAGCACTGGTGCAGCGTTATCGCTTCCCGATGCGCGTGGGTATGCCATTCGGATGGCGCTATCGGATCTCAATGGCATCAGCGATGAAGAGATCTCCACCATCCTTGCTGGTCGCCCGTACCAAGATCTCTCTGATTTTGTCCGTCGTTCGGGCGCCAGCAGACCTGTTACCGAATCGCTGATTGTTGTTGGGGCTTTCGATACTTTGCATCACTTAGGAGATCCTGACGCCGCTGGTGTAACGGGTGCTATTAATCGCCGCGACCTCTTGCTGCACTTGCAAGATCTCGAACGCTTGACAGGCAGTCGCAAGAATTTAGGAAATGGCCAGATGACTTTAGGTTTGTTACCACCCGCTCTTTCCGCCAGCGGTTTGCCAGATCTCACCGCTAGCGAACGTGTGCGTCACGAAATAGATGTCATGGGCATGGATATCTCTAGCCACATGATGGAGTTCTACGGCGAATTCCTCAATGAGATTGGCGCTATCCGATCCTCTGAACTTATTCACCAACGAGCCGGGGCATCGGTCTTAGTTGCCGGGGTCAAGGTTGCACTACAAACTCCGCCGGTTCGTTCTGGGCGGCGCGTTATGTTCTTAACGCTAGATGATGGTTACGGTTGCAACGATGCGACTTTCTTTGAAGATGTTCAAAATAGTTGTGCGGATTTGCTCTACCGATCCTGGCTCTTCTTAGTTCGTGGCGAAGTTCGACGGACCGGGCCGCGAGGTATTTCCTTGCGGGCAACTGGTGCGTGGGAACTAGCCACCGAACATGAAAAGTGGCGTAGCCTTCGAGTTTGTGAACCCCTCAGTGGCTGAGAAACCCGAACATGCCACGATCTTGCATGTCGATATGGATGCCTTCTATGCATCGGTTGCTGAACGCGATGACCCATCCTTGCGCGGCAAACCTGTAGTAGTTGGTGCTGGTGCGCGCGGCGTAGTGCTATCGGCCAATTACCTAGCCAGAAAATTTGGAATACGTGCTGCCATGCCAGTCTCCAAAGCCAGGCGCATGGCACCGCAAGCAACATTTGTTGTTCCCGATCACCACCGCTACAGCGAAGTCTCCGGTCACATCATGGAGATATTTCATTCCGTGACGCCGTTGGTCGAACCTATCTCCCTCGATGAAGCATTTCTCGATGTCACCGGCGCCAAACGATTGCTAGGCAATGGCCGCGAGATAGGTGTCATGATTCGTGCGCGAGTAGAAAAAGAAGAAGGCATTACCTGTTCAGTCGGAATAGCTAGTACCAAGTTCATTGCCAAATTGGCATCTGGTCACTGCAAACCTAATGGCATGCTCGAGATTGCACCAGATCGAGTATTGGAATTTCTCCATCCGCTTCCAGTATCCGATGTCTGGGGAGTCGGTCCCAAAACTAACGAAGAACTTTTACGATTAGGTTTGCGAACGGTTGCTGACATCGCACATACACCTCGTGCTACTTTGATTCGCGCTTTAGGTGAAGCCACCGGTGCATCGCTCTATGAATTGGCCTGGGGACGCGACTATCGAGATGTATCACCGGATGAACCTGATAAAAGTATTAGCGCCGCTGAAACTTTTGCTACCGATATTGATGACCCCGAAATTATTTTGCGAGAATTCTTGCGATTAACCGAGAAGGCCACCTCCAGACTTCGAGCTCGAGAGCTCCATGCAAAAACAATTTCAATAAAAGTTAGATTCGCAGATTTCCGCACAATAAATAGGTCTAAGACTCTTGCTCTTCCGCTCGATGGCACGCAAGAGTGTTATGAGGTAGTTAAAAAGTTATATGAGGCTCTCAAACTCGATCGAGCACGGTTGCGATTGGTCGGTGTCAGCCTGGAAGGTTTGGTGGGCGGGGAAAGCGCCCCAGAACAGATGATGCTGGGGGAGCGGGATAAGGGTTGGCGTCAGGCAGAGGCAGCCATGGATGCTGCGAAGGCCAAATTTGGCCAAAGCAGCGTTCGCCCGGCTCGGTTAGTTCGCAAAATTGAACCTGAAACTGAGATTTAGCACCGAATTAACGCGTAAAGGGGCAACTTCGGGGAGTTGGACTTTCGCTAGCCCCATGCCTGCCCTATTCTTTCGGGCATGGCGTTATCCGATCATGAACGTCGCCTCCTGGCGGAGATGGAAGCTGCCCTCGAGGCCGATGATCCACGCCTAGTTTCGACAATGACTGGAAAAGTCCGCACCAAACAAGGCGGTCGCGTAGTTCAGGGCGGGTTATTGCTCTTGGCGGGAATGGCGATTTTGCTGGGTGGATTAATCGCTCAATTAGTTCCCCTCTCCCTCCTTGGCTTTCTCGTTGCCCTAGCCGGCGTCGTTTTCGTTATCTCCAATCTCGGTGGCTCCATTGGTGGCGCTCGCTCTGGCAGTAAGAGCCCCAAGCCCAAGAAAGCGCCTTGGACTGATCGCATGGAACAACGTTGGGATCGTCGTAATTTCGAAAACTAAGCTCGTTCTCTTTTCCTAAACCACCCTCCGGGGTGGTTTTTTTATGCCCAAAATCGCCCTATCGAAGCCGTGCCCCGGAAGTGGGGGAAAGGGGCGGCTACGGGGAAATAAGTGGCTCTAGATGGTTGAAAGTGGGGAAAAATGGAGTAAAGTGGTGAACTAAGCGTTACTTCGGGGGGAGGTGGAGCGTGTTCCTAGGTACTCATGAACCTAAATTGGATGAAAAGGGTCGAATCATCCTGCCTGCTCGCTTCCGTGACGAACTCGCCTCGGGGTTAGTTATCACCAAGGGCCAGGAACGCTGTCTTTACGTCTTTCCTGCTGGTGAGTTCACCGCCATCACCGAGCGGATGCGTCAGGCCCCAGTTACCGAAAAAGCAGCTCGCGACTACATGCGTGTCATGTTCGCTGGAGCCCACGATGAAATTCCCGATAAGCAGGGTCGAGTCACGATTCCTGGAGGTCTTCGGACGTATGCGGGTCTAGAAAAAGATTGCGTCGTCATCGGTGCCAACACCCGCCTGGAAATTTGGGATGCAACTTCTTGGAACACCTACCTCGCAGATCGCGAGAGCACATTCTCGGATGTTTCTTCGGAGGTGCTACCCGGACTGTTTTAACTGATCTCTGCTGTGGCCACCGCCGACCTTTCACAACGGCGCCACTTCCCCGGCGCCGTTCTCCTAGATCCGTCGGCCGGCGGTGACCAGAGCAGAGATCACACCGCAACATGGCTCAATTAAAAATGAATAACCCGCACGAAGAAGTTTTAACACCAGGGATAGAGCGAAAGGGGAAGAACCAATGCAGCACATACCTGTTGCGCTTGAACGTTGCATTGCTCTCCTCACGCCGGCAATTACCCGCTCGCAATCACCGATCATTATTGATGCCACACTCGGATTGGGCGGACATTCAAAAGCCCTTCTGACTCAGTTCCCACAACTTCGAATCATCGGTTTTGATCGCGATCTTTCAGCCATTGCTATTGCTAATGAAAATTTGAAATCTGTTATTGATCGCATAACAATCGTTCACGCTATCTACAATGAAATTGAATCAGTACTTGAAGATCTTGGGATCGACAAAGTTGATGGCGTGCTTTTTGACCTTGGTGTTTCTTCGATGCAACTCGATGTAGCTGAACGAGGGTTTGCATATTCGCAAGAAGCCCCCCTGGATATGCGAATGGACCAGAGCAAAGGCATAAGTGCCTTTGAAGTTCTTCATTCTTATCAACGAAATGACTTGATTCGCATTTTGCGTGTATACGGCGAAGAGAAATTTGCCAAGAATATTGCAGAAAATATTCTTAAGGCTCGAGCGAATAATGCGCTCAACACCACAAAGGATTTAGCCGAGTTAGTTAAGGACAGTATTCCAGCACCCGCCAGACGTACGGGTGGCAATCCAGCAAAGCGCACTTTTCAGGCGCTTCGAATTGAAGTTAATCAGGAACTTGAAGTCCTAGAAAGTGCTATTCCGCAAGCCCTTAAAGCACTTACGGTTGGCGGGCGAATTGTTGTCATGGCGTATCAGTCGCTGGAAGACAAAATCGTCAAGAGCGCTTTCACCGCGATTACAACATCCGGAACTCCGCGTGGCTTACCAGTCGATCTTCCGAATAGCGCCGCCAAATTCGGCTTCGTCATCAGGGGCAGCGAGAGCGCTACTGAAACTGAAATTGAGGCAAATCCTCGCGCTCAATCGATGCGGCTGCGTGCCATCGAGAGATTGGCCGCATGATGGCGATTATTCAACTATCTCCCGAAGATGAAATTGGAATCGCCAGCCCACGCCAATCAGACCGGGCTCCCAAATTTAGAGTTATCAAAAATCTAGAGATATTTGGTGGCGAACGTACTGATCGTCGTGGCTTTACCATCGTTATCATTTCAATCTTTCTGGTCGGCCTGCTGGGTCTACTGGTGATTAATACTTTGCTTACTCAGGATGCATTTGTGCTGCAACGGTTAAAGCACCAAACCAACGTTGTTAATGACCAAAGAGATGCCATCGTTCAGCGAGTAGCGCAACAATCCTCGCCTGATCGCTTGGCTGCCGCAGCAACCAAATTAGGAATGGTTCCAGCTTCGAATTCGCAATTCCTGGATATTTCAAAGATTCCTGATGAGCCACTGAAACTAACCAAGATTGCCATCGTAAATCCGATGGTGAAGCACAAATCAACATTGAAGATCAAGGCTGGTAATTGATGAGCCATCGCAGCCTGGTCCACAATCGCATAAGGTTTCTTTTGTTGCTCTCTTTTGCATTACTAATCGTCTTTGCCCTTCGTCTGGTGCAGGTGCAAGCTGTTCAGGCAAATAGCTATACCGCTAGAGCACAGAACGAGTTGATGAGTTCTTCCGTGCTGCTTGCGCCTCGAGGAACGATTACGGATATCAACGGCATCGAACTCGCACGCAGCGTCGCTGCGATAAATGTCGTTGTCGACCAAACCATGATTTCAGATCCTGCGAGTGCTGCGGCGATCGCCGCCCCGATCTTGCACATGAAAGCTGCCGACGTTGCCACATTGCTCTCCGGAAAACGGCGTTATCAAATCATCGCCAAGAACATAACCCCGGCGGCTTGGATTTCATTAAACGATGCATTGGATGCTTACAACGTTGCCATTTTGAAAACCAAAGGTGGTGTAGCCAAGCGCATTGTTGGATTCTTCTCTGAGCGCGGTTATATCCGAAGTTATCCAACCGGAGCACTTGCCTCCTCGCTCGTCGGGATCATCAATGATGCTGGTGTTGGCGCATCTGGGATTGAATCAAGTATGAATTCCGTGCTTGCTGGAACAAATGGAAAATACATTTATGCAAACGGCGCCGGAACAATTATTCCTGGTTCCCAGCAGATTCAAACCGAGGCAAAGGCTGGCACCAGCATCCAATTGACCGTTGATCGCGATATTCAATGGGTGGCTCAAGACGCAATTTCTGCTGCCGTGAAAAGTTCACACGCAAAGTCCGGAACGGTCATTGTTATGGATAGTAAGACCGGCGCAATTTTGGCTCAGGCAAGTGCCCCAAACCTTGATCCTAATAATAGGAAATCCATCACGAATATAACGATGCGTAATCCGGCCGTTCAGGATGTTTACGAGCCGGGCTCAACTGGGAAAGTCATAACTTATTCAGCCGCTCTCGAGGAAGGCAAGATCACCCCCGAAACCGTTCTGACCGTTCCTTACGCGCTAAAGCGTGGCGGGCGAACTTTCCATGACCATGAAAAGCACACGACCGAAAGATTGACAGCAACTGGAGCGCTGGCAATCTCTAGTAACACCGGCGCAATCCAAATCGGTGAAAAGATGAGTAATCAGACTCTGTATGACTACTTGGCAAAATTTGGAATCGGGCAAACAACGAATTCACATTTGCCAGGCGAGTCCGCAGGAATTCTGCATCCAATTTCGGAGTGGTCACGGACTTCTGCACCAACTATCGCCTTCGGGCAGGGCTATTCCGTTACCGCAATGCAGGCAACGAGCGTCTTTGCGACCATAGCAAACGATGGTGTGCGAGTTACGCCGAATGTTGTCGCCGCGCTCATTGATTCAAGTGGAAATTACACGCCAACAAGAATGCAAGCCTCTGAACGCGTCATCAGTTCCAAATCGGCAAGTCAAATTCGTACCATGCTAGAGAGCGTTGTTTCGGAGAACGGAACAGCTCCTCAGGCGGCTATTCCGGGTTATCGAGTCGCCGGCAAGACCGGTACGGCTATGCGAATCGACGAAAAGTGCGGTTGTTATAAAGGCTATACCGCCTCTTTTATTGGCTTCGCGCCGGCAGATTCTCCAAAGTATGTTGTCAGCGTTACGATTCAAGAACCTCAAGGAATCCACTGGGGTGGCTACCTTGGTGGCCCAGTCTTTAAGAAGGTTATGAGTTTTGTGTTGCAATCTCGCCACGTTCCGCCAACCACCGGTGGCAGCGTGATGTACCCCTTAACCGAGAGCGCCTTGCGCAAGGCTCAGATAGCCGCCGCAGCCAAGAAAGCTGCGACGCTAACAACAACGTTGGCGGTCAGGTGATCTGATGCGCCCATTCACTCCACCATCACGGACTTTTAACGAGCTCTGCCGATATTTGGGTTTGCCTGAAACGCATCCAGAACTTTTCATAACTGGCATAACCAGCAATTCCAGGTATCTCGAGGAGGGCGATCTCTTTGTTGGGCTTCCTGGCCTAAAACAACATGGTGCCCTATTTGCTGCTCAAGCAAAGTCACAAGGTGCGGTAGCGCTCCTTACGGACTCTGCAGGGTCTGCTATCGGCAGCGCATCGTTGCCAACAGTTGAAATTCAAGATGTCCGGCGCAGAGCCGGTGATGTTTCGGCCTGGATCTACGACTTTCCATTTGGAAACATATTTACTGTCGGAATTACCGGAACGAATGGCAAAACCACCACGGCCTCACTTCTTCATCAATTCTGGCAACTCGAACATCGAGAAGTTGGATTTATCGGGACTACTGGCGTTTCTATCGGAAACCAGGACTACGCAACTTCGTTTACAACTCCTGAAGCGAGCGAGCTTCAACAAATCGTCGCCACCATGCGAGAGCAACACGTAACCCATATGGTGATGGAAGTTAGTAGCCATGCACTCGACCAATCACGTGTTTCCGGTGCGCATTTCTCACTCTCTGCTTTCAGTAATTTGACTCAAGATCACTTGGATTATCACGGCTCAATGGAAAGTTATTACGCTGCCAAAGCAAAATTGTTCACTTCTGAATATTCGGATCTGGCTCTGGTAAATATCGACGACCCTTATGGACTTCGCCTATCTCAAGAAGCCGGTATTCCAATAATTACCGTTTCTCGGTTTAACACGGCTGCGAATTGGCATTATGTAGCGGCTGTTGAAGTGACGAGTGGCTTCGAGATTTCAATTCGCGGGGAAGGTGGAGTCCTGATCGAAGGGCTCTTACCTCTTATCGGCGACCACAATCTCGACAACGCTCTTTTGGCAATTGCGCTTGCTTACAACAGCGGCGTCGATCCGATAGCAATTGCCGCTTATCTGCCCAAGCTTGGCGGTGTTCCCGGTCGACTGGAAAAAATAGATGTCGGTCAGGATTTCCGCGCGCTGGTCGATTTCGCACATACGCCGGATGCTGTTGAACGCATACTTCAGACTTTACAAAAATCTTCTGCGCAAAGAGTCATTGGAGTTTTGGGTTGTGGTGGAGATCGTGATCGCACAAAGCGGCCAATTATGGGGAAGTTGTTGCTCGAACTCGCAGATATCGCCATCTTTACCAGCGACAACCCTCGTTCTGAGAACCCTGGAGATATTTTGCAAGAGATGACTGCAGGTTTGGAAATTGTCGCTCCAAGTATCGTCCAGGTCGATCGCGCTGCAGCAATTCGATATGCGGTCTCGCAAGCGCGGACTGGAGATTCGGTGGTAGTACTCGGAAAAGGACACGAGCTTGGTCAAGAGATAAATGGTGTGAAGTATCCATTTGATGATCGAATTGAACTTGCAAAAGCAATCGAGGGACTTGAATGATCAAGCTAACCGCTGCACAGATAGCCGAAATTGTCGGTGGGTCTCTACACGAATTGCGTGGAGATGAAATCATCTCTCAGTACCCAGTCATCGATTCGAGGGAAGCCAATAGCGACACTTTCTTTGTTGCTTTCACGGGCGAGAAAGTTGACGGTCACGATTTTGTTCGTGCGGCCCGCGAAGCCGGTGCCAAATTTTCTCTGGTAAGTAAAGCTGTGGATGGGCCATCGATAGTGGTGAAGGATCCGACAGTTGCACTCGCTGCGTTAGCCAAATATGTGCGGAGTGCAATTACCGATCTGACCGTAATCGGAATTACCGGCTCACAAGGTAAAACGACGACAAAAGATTTGCTTGCTCATTTACTTGAAATAGTTGCCCCAACGGTTGCTCCTAGTGGAAATTTCAA
This sequence comes from Actinomycetes bacterium, assembly GCA_037142435.1. GTDB lineage: Bacteria > Actinomycetota > Actinomycetes > Nanopelagicales > Nanopelagicaceae > CAIMZW01. The sequence goes on from JBAXAO010000001.1 coordinate 76,689, forward strand.
TAATCAAATCGGCGTCCCGCTTACTTTGTTACGTTGCGATGAAAATACCAGATATTGCGTGGTGGAAATGGGCGCGCGCCACGTAGGCGATATTGCGGCATTGGTCGATATTGCCACACCTGATGTTGGAGTAGTTCTTGTTGTAGGTCAGGCTCATATCGGAGAATTTGGATCTAGAGAGTTAATTGCACAAGCTAAGTCCGAACTCATCCGCGGTCTTTCATCTAATGCGATCGCAGTATTGGGAACTTATGACGAATTCACTCCGCATATGTCGGATGGATCGCCTCGCAAGGTGCTGCGCTTTGGTGAGAAGAGCAATTGCGAAATTAGAGCAGCCGATGTCGAACTTCGCGAGGGACGTGCCCATTTCGATTTGGTCACTCCTGAAGGTCGTCAACCAGTCTCACTTCAACTTTTGGGCTTGCACCAGATCTCGAATGCATTGGCAGCCGCAGCGGTCGCCACGGCGTTACATATTTCGCTAGAAACTATTGCGGCTGCGCTCTCGACCGCCGAGCCGGGCAGCAAGTGGCGCATGGAACTCCACGACGTTAATGGACTGCTCCTTATTAATGATGCGTACAACGCCAATCCAGAAAGTATGGCGGCGGCGCTGCGAACTCTGGCTCTGATGTCTCAGGAGAGAGGCGGCCGTTCATGGGCCTTTCTCGGGAAGATGGGCGAGCTCGGCGCGTCAGAGGCCACTTCCCATTCAGCAATTGGCAGACTCGTCTCCGACATTGGGATAGATCATTTGGTCACGGTGGGGACCGACCTTTTCGATCTCGATCCGTCAAGTATTTCGAGTTTAGAGGACCTGGGAGATGCCACAACTGTCCACGCTTGCGCCGCAATTTCCGAAGCAACGTCCTTTGTGGAGCATTTTGAATCGGGAGATGTGGTCTTGGTGAAAGCATCTCGGTCTGAACATCTCAACGAGTTAGCGCAGGAATTATTAAATATGTGGAAGGCGGCGCACGAATGAAAGGTATTTTAGTTTCTGGTGCCCTCGCCGCCCTCTTAAGCATTTTTCTCACACCGATTTTGATTCGGATTCTGGCAAAACGCGGATACGGTCAAATAATTCGCGACGATGGACCAACCAGCCACCATGTAAAACATGGCACCCCAACAATGGGTGGCATCGTTCTTATTGGTTCCAGCATTACTTCATATTTTGTCAGCCACTTGATCACAGGCATTGCCGTGAGTGCATCTGCCATCTTGGTCCTCGGACTTGTGCTTACTCTTGGAATAGTTGGTCTAGCCGATGATTGGCTCAAGGTCAGCAAGCAACGTTCGCTCGGTCTCAATGCCAAGCAGAAACTGCTCGGTCAAATGTTGGCTGCCGGAATCTTTGCAGTTTTAGGTATTCACTTTCGTGACAGTGCGGGTCTGGCTCCGATCTCTTTGCATCTTTCCAGCGTGCGCGATACATCGCTATCCCTTGGTTCCGTCGTGGTTGTCATCTGGGTTATTTTTATGGTGTTGGGCACGAGCAATGGCGTCAACCTAACTGACGGGTTGGATGGATTAGCAACAGGCGCCTCGATCATGACTTTCCTCGCCTTTGTTCTCATCGGGGTCTGGGAATTCGGTCAGAGTTGCGCAGTTACCAATATTGCGAAGTGCTATGCCGTTCGAGATCCACTTGATGTTGCAGTGGTAGCCGCTGGACTTGCCGGAGCCTGCGCCGGCTTTCTATGGTGGAATGCATCACCTGCAAAGATATTCATGGGCGATGTTGGATCGCTCGCCCTTGGTGGAGCGATAGCCGGCATTGCCATCACACTTCGCACCGAGTTATTGCTTATAGCCCTGGGCGGGCTATTTGTTCTGATCACTTTGTCGGTAATCATTCAAACCGGTTATTTCAAATTGTCAGGCGGAAAACGAGTTTTCAAAATGGCTCCGTTGCAACATCATTTTGAGTTGAGTGGTTGGGGCGAAGTCACCATCGTGATTCGATTCTGGATTCTTGCCGGACTCAGCGTGGCTACCGGGCTCGGACTTTTCTATGCTCAATGGGTCGTTTCTTGACATGTCATTTCTGAAAGATCTTGCCGGGGCACGGATTGCTGTGCTGGGTGGGGGAGTAACTGGTACTGGCGTTATCTCGTTCTTGCACAACAAAGGTGCGATCGTAGATCTTTATGATGAAAAGCCAACAACAATTTCAGGATTGCAATCCAGACAAGAACTATCATCGGAAGATTCTTACACCTTCGCGGTTGCCTCTCCTGGCTGGAGACTTGATCATCCTCTCGTTCTTGATTTTCTCGATCGTAAGATCCAGATTTATAGCGAATTAGATTTTGCCTGGTTGGTCAAAGAAGAAGTAGCGCCGGAACAAAAATGGGTGGCTTTGACCGGCACCAACGGTAAAACGACGACCATCCAAATGCTTGAGTCCATTTTGATTTCGGCAGGAATTAACGGCCGTGCCTGTGGCAACGTGGGCGAACCGGTTATTTCGGCGCTCTCATCTCTCGAGCAGCTCGATGTTTTGGCTCTGGAACTCTCTTCATTCCAAATTGAATGGAGCCAACTGCCGATATTCCATGCCGTTGCCATCTTAAACATCGCTGAAGACCACATTGATTGGCATGGCAGTTTCGATGAGTATGCAAACGCGAAGCTAAAACTGTTGATGCAGACCGATACTGCTCTCCTCAACATTGACGATTCTGAGGTCAGCGCAAGAAGCACATCATGGAATGGCCGCAAGATTTACTATTCGTTGCAGGTCCCACGAGGTGGCGAACTCGGACTGGTCGAAGAGTTGCTGGTAGATCGAGCCTTCTCCGCAGATCCCACCCAGGCAGCCATGCTGGCCGAACTTTCCGACATTCAGCCAACGGTTCCGCACAACGTTTCCAATGCCCTCGCAGCTGCCGGACTTGCTCTAACTCTTGGCATCCCACACTCGGAAATTCAAATTGGGTTAAAAAATTTCAAAGTAGATCATCATCGTCTAGAACTAGTTGCATCTGCAGATGGAATTTCCTGGGTTAATGATTCGAAGGCCACTAATCCACACGCGGCTTTTGCATCCATTATGTCTGCTTTATCGGTCGTATGGATTGCTGGTGGCTTAGCTAAAGGTGCCAGCATGGACGAACTGATCAAACGTGGAGCGTCCCGAATCCGCGCTGCAATCTTGATTGGTCAGGATCGAGATGTCATTGCAGATGCCCTCGCCAAGTTTGCGCCGCAGATTCCAGTAGTCAAAATTGATAAAGGAACAACTTCGGCAGAGCTAATGCGCCAAGTGGTGGAACGGGCCAAAGAATTTGCGCGTGACGGGGATACGGTGCTTTTGGCTCCAGCCTGTGCCTCAATGGATCAATTCAAGTCGTATGCAGAGCGGGGCGATCTCTTCGCCGAAGCCGTAAGAGAATCCCTCGACTTATGAAGAGAGAAGATCCACTCCTTCGCCGACCCACATTGCCTTATTTTGCCATCTTGTTTTCTACGACCGCGCTCATTGGTCTTGGTTTGGTCATGGTTCTCTCGTCCTCTTCGGTTAAGTCTTTCGAGCAAAATGGCAATACTTATTCAATATTTATCAAGCAATTGCTTTTCCTAGCGATTGCAATCAGTTCCTCTTTTATAGCTTTGAAACTTAAACCAGAGCTGTGGGTGGTGCTCTCACGTGTCGCAATTTTTGTCAGTGCTGGTTTTCTCGTGCTCCCACAGATCCCGGGCATTGGAAAGAATGTAAATGGAAATACCAACTGGATTGGTTTTGGACCTTTCACGATTCAGCCTAGTGAATTCGCAAAATTTGGTTTGATTCTTTTTTGTGCCCTGCAGTTGCGCAGATATGAAGAGCGTTCTCAGAGCGATCGTCCGCTCAATATTTTGGCTTTGCTCCTTCCGGCAGTACTTGTAATTTTAAGCCTCATTATGTTGGGCAAAGATCTCGGTACGGCACTCATCGTCATGGGTATCGCTGGGGCAATGCTCTTCGTAGGAGGATTACCTATAAGAAATTTCGTAACTGTAATTAGCGCTGGGATGCTTTTCGCAGCGGCATTTGTTATCACACAACCAAATAGATTGCATCGCTTTACCGCTGTATTGCACCCATTCTCAGCCCAAAATTACAAATTTGCTGGCTGGCAAACTGCCCATAGTGTCATGGGTTTGGCGAGCGGCGGTTTCTTTGGTGTTGGACTCGGTGCCAGCCGACAAAAATGGGCAAACTTGTCGGAAGCTAATACCGACTTCATATTCTCCGTCATCGGAGAGGAGATGGGATTGTTGGGAACTTTGGTTGTTCTTTGTCTCTATGCCATTCTCATTTATGGAATTTTTAGAGTATCGGTGCAAACTAAAGATATCTTTTCTCGTTATGCAACCGCCGGAATCGCCTGTTGGTTGATGCTCCAGGTCGCTGTCAATCTAGGATCTGACATCGGTCTCTTTCCCGTTATTGGAGTCACGTTGCCGTTTATTTCTTATGGTGGGTCATCCCTAATCGCTAATTGCATCGGGGTCGCCTTTGTACTCAACGTTGCCCGCCGTGAATCTGGAGTAAAGGATTTCCTGGCTCATCGTAAATCTAATCGCGGACAAGTATCGGGAAGTGCGGTATGACTAAGGTCGTTTCGTTCGCAGCCGGCGGTACCGCCGGACACGTTGAGCCTGCTCTTGCAGTCGCACGCCAATTGAACGCACCTGGCTTTGAAGGTATTTCTGAGCAGATCGAGTGCAAATTTATTGGAACAAAAAATGGAATCGAAAACCAACTCGTGGTCGACGCCGGTTTTCAACTCAACCACATCTCGAAAGTAACTCTCCCTCGGAAGATTTCCCTTTCCATCCTTTCATGGCCATTTCGTTGGATTAGCGTTCTATTTCGAACCTATCGCTTGCTCCGAGCCACCGATGTATTGATTGGATTTGGCGGTTACGTTAGTGCGCCTTGCTATGTTGTTGCTAAATTTATGACAATTCCAATCGTTGTCCACGAGCAGAATGCAAAGCCCGGCTGGGCAAACCGCCTAGGTGCGCACTTGGCTTCCAACACGGTGATTACCTTTGCCAACGCACGCAGAACTGGAAAGCAGTGGAGCCAGGCACAATTAGTTGGTTTACCTCTGCGCGATTCCATTCTCAGCCTGGCTTCATCGGATGCTAATCAACGACATCTCCACAGAGAGTCGGCAATTAAAGAGTTTGGTCTGGATCCCGCTCTCCCAGTCATGCTTATTTTTGGAGGATCTCTCGGCGCTGAACGTATAAATCAATCCGTGGCAGAGGCGCTACCAGCACTTCTTGAGCGTGGCATACAAATCATCCATGCGGTCGGCCGATCGAACAAATTGCCAACTTCGCTGCCCGGTTATGTTCCACTTCCGTATCTGGAGAACATGGCAGAGGCTTATGCGGCAAGTGATTTGATTCTTGCGCGTAGTGGGGCAGCGACCTGTGTTGAGATAGCAACAGTTCAGAACTATGCCGTTTTGGTACCGCTAGCGGTTGGTAATGGTGAGCAGCGGGCTAACGCCGAAGAATTGGTCGGGGAGGGTGCGGCGGAAATTCTGGACAACTCGCATTTAACCGGAGAGTGGCTGACTCATAATATTGATCGACTGATTCTCAAGGCCACGCAGCAACGCGAGACTCGACAAGTCAAGACGCAACCTAATGCTGCGCGCCTGATGGCAGAGTTAGTCCGATCTCTCGTGACGAAGAGTTCGCGATGAAATTCTCTCTGGCAGATCTCCGCAGCGCGAAGGTGCACTTCATCGGCGTTGGTGGGGCTGGTATGAGCGGAATCGCTCGCATCATGTTAGATCAAGGCATCTCTGTCACTGGTTCTGACGTTAAAGAGAGCCAAGTTTTGGTGGGGCTCCGAGCATTAGGTGGGGACATATCAGTTGGGCATGCACCTGAAAATATCGATGGCGCTGGCTTGATTGTGGTCTCGGGGGCGATCTCGGAAAAGAATGTAGAAATGCTGGCCGCTCGTGCGAGCGGAGTTCCAATTTTGCAACGTGCTGAAGCGCTTTCGATTCTTATGTCAGATTCAATTTCGGTAGCGGTTGCAGGCACGCACGGGAAAACTACTACGACCTCCATGTTAACGGTCGCCGTCCAGCATGCTGGCCTGGATCCATCGTTTGCAATTGGCGGGATGATCAATAGTTCAGGAACCAATGCCCACAGGGGGAGCGGCAGTATTTTTATCGCCGAAGCCGATGAGTCAGATGGTTCGTTCTTGGTCTATCATCCGTTTGGCGCGATCGTAACCAACGTTGAGCTAGACCACGTGGACCACTTTGCTGATCTCCCGGCCATCATGCGCATATTCCAAGAATTCGTCAGCACTATACGTCCGGGTGGTTTTCTTGTTCTTTGCTCTGATGATCCTGGCTCACAAGAACTGCGCGCGCTCGTTGTGCGTCAGGATATTCGGATTGTCACATACGGCGAGTCCGGAGATTTTGGAATCTCGCGTATCTCGCTTGCGGCCACTTCAAGTTCTGCGCGAATTACCCTTAATGGTCGGGTACTTGGCGAACTCAAACTTTCAGTTCCTGGGAAGCACAATATTTATAACGCAGTTGCAGCATTGGCTGCCGGAACAGAATTAGGCGTCGACGAAGACGACCTGCTTTCTGGTTTGAGTATGTTTACCGGCACCCGCCGACGTTTTGAGGTAAAAGGCGAAGTCCGAGGAGTCCGAGTAGTAGATGACTATGGTCATCATCCGACTGAGATTGACGCCACTCTCACGACTGCGCGGCTTTTTGCCGGCGCTGGCCGCTTACTTGTAATTTTTCAACCGCATCGATTTTCTCGTACCCAAGCCTTTGCCAGTGAATTTGCCGCAACACTTTCTCAAGCGGATTCGGTCTACTTGTTGGAGATTTATCCAGCTAGCGAAGATCCCATTCCGGGCGTTACCTCCGCACTTATTGCTCAGCGAATTTCTCACAAAAATGTGATTGTCGAACCTTCGATGGTAGACATGGTTAACCGCGTTGTTGCTGATGCAAGAGAAGGCGACGTCATCATGACTCTCGGTGCTGGCGATGTCAGTTCACTAGCTCCGGTCATCCTTTCAGCTCTTTCGGAATAAAGATTGTGATGACTAGTGAGATCTAGACGCGGCGCCATTGCTGTGCTGATGGGAGTTGCACTGCTGGGCGGAGCCATTTATGTCTTGGGCTGGTCAACGATTCTGTCGGTTAAAAAGATCGAGATAACTGGCACATCTCGCTTAGGCATAATCCAACAATCAATGGCGGCAAGTTCTGGACATTTAGCCGTCGGCAAACCACTGGCTCGAGTAAATGTTCGAGTACTTAATAGAACTTTGTCAGATATCTCTTGGGTGGCGACAGAATCCGTTCACCGAAATTGGCGTACCGGCGTCGTCCAGATTCAAGTCACGGAGCGAACTCCGATCGCCTACTTTGCCACAGGCACCGCGCAACGTACCTACCTGGATGAGAATGGGGTCCAATTTCAGACTCCGGAACTCTTACAGAAACTTCCACTGATAACTTTCGCCACTAATGACGATCAAGCAAAGAGGAGCGTGGCTCGATTGCTATCCCTGGCACCCGCCGATTTTATTTTGGGTTTACAAGGTGTCCACGTTTCTTCGAGTGGATTTATCGAGATGCAGGTGTCACTGACGGGAAAAGCATTGATTGTTCGTTGGGGTAGCGATCAAGACATCGCAACGAAAATCAAAGTGTTTCGCGCCCTATATGCACTGCCAGAAAATAGTAAAGCGACTACGTACGATGTGAGTGCTCCAACAGCTCCCATTACAAAATAAAGTGCTGTAAAACTAGTTGGCTTATATTCGTGTCGGTCATTGCTTGTAGTAGATGTGCGCTCTACTTTAACCAAAGATAAAAATTTAACCTTAAGTCTCTAGTTGAGATTTAGGGTCCGAAGAAAGGCGCATTGTGGCAACACCGCAAAATTACTTAGCAGTCATCAAGGTAGTAGGTATTGGTGGCGGCGGAGTTAATGCTGTCAATCGCATGATCGAAGCAGGTTTGAAAGGTGTTGAGTTCATTGCAATCAACACAGACGCGCAACAACTCATCATGAGTGATGCCGATGTAAAACTTGATATCGGACGAAAACTCACTCGTGGCCTCGGCGCTGGTGCGGCTCCGGAAATTGGAAAGCAAGCAGCGCTCGATCACGTTGAAGAAATTGAAGAAGTTCTCCGTGGCGCCGATATGGTTTTTGTAACTGCAGGTGAAGGCGGCGGAACCGGTACAGGTGGAGCGCCCATCGTTGCAAAAATTTCTAAAGACCTTGGTGCGCTGACTGTCGGTGTTGTCACCAAGCCTTTCTCCTTTGAAGGTAAGCGTCGTTCTGCTCAAGCCGAAGAAGGCATTTCCTTGCTTCGCCAAGAAGTGGATACGCTAATAGTCATTCCTAATGATCGCTTGCTTGCCATCTCGGATCGTTCCATCAGCCAACTCGAAGCATTCCGCAGCGCAGATCAAGTTCTTCTTTCTGGCGTTCAGGGCATTACTGATTTGATTACAACCCCAGGGTTGATCAACCTCGACTTTGCCGATGTAAAGAGCGTTATGTCAGGCGCAGGTTCTGCTCTCATGGGTATTGGTTCTGCTCGGGGAGAAGCTCGTGCAACTCGAGCTGCTGAATTAGCAATTGCCAGCCCACTTCTCGAAGCTTCTATCGATGGCGCGCACGGTGTATTGCTCTCTATTGCCGGTGGTTCCGATCTTGGACTCTTTGAACTCAGCGAAGCGGCAGAACTCGTGGCTGCATCTGCCCACCCTGATGCCAACATCATTTTCGGAACAGTCATTGACGATGCCTTGGGGGATGAAGTTCGAGTAACGGTTATTGCAGCAGGTTTTGATGGAGGAGCTCCCAAGTGGGTTGCGGTCCCAGTTATTGATGCGGCCACCCTTACCGGAAATGCAAACCCCGTGCCAGCCAATGACCCGATTGCCGTGGCTCTCGATCTCCCTTCTTCGACTTCTGCCGAATCGACCCCGAATCGCAAGAAGATTACTTTTGAAGAACTCGTTGTTGAGGATGAGATAGACGTTCCTGACTTTATGAAGTAATTCCAGATGGCTCGGACATTATTTACTGGACGTGCTGGCGGTTTGAGTGTTGGTGTATTCGAATCCTTCAATCTTGGACTTCATGTCAATGATGATGCCGAAACAGTCATCGCCAACCGCAAACTTCTCACACAACTATTTTCACTCGATAGTTTGGTCTTTATGAATCAAACTCACGGCACAAATATTGTTGAGATAAATTCTGCCGATGGAGTAATTCCGGATGCAGATGCGATCTTCACCAGTACTAAAGGTATCGGTCTAGCAGTTTTGGTTGCCGATTGTTTGCCTTTGCTCCTATCTTCCCCTTCCATGGTCGCCGCAGTGCATGTGGGTAGACGCGGTTTATTAGCGGGCATTATTCAGAAAGTGGTTGCCAAATTTCCTCAAGAAGAGCGAGATCAAATAACTGCAGAAATTGGTCCGGCAATTTGCACCTCCTGTTATGAAGTCGATCTCGCGACATATGTAGATGCGATTGCCGCAATCCCGGAATTAGCTACGACTATGGACCTACACCAACTCAATTTAGTGGCGGGTGCGGAAGCAATTTTGAAAAGTTCTGGTGTTTCAGTTGTGGCTCATCGCATCTGCACGAAAGAAAACGATAAATATTATTCATTTCGCCGAAGCCAGGGCACGGGCCGACAAGTGGGAGTGATCGCTCTGTGAATGAACGAGGTGATCTCATTGCTGCATCGTTGCGGGAGGTAAAAAACCGAATTCAGCTGGCCTGTCAAAAGGCTGGACGTGATCCCAAGGAGGTCACTCTCATCTCGGTAACCAAGAACTTTCCCGCCAGCGATGTGCAGATCCTTTATGACTTAGGCGAGCGCAACTTTGGCGAAAATCGCGATCAAGAAGCCCGAGAGAAATCAGGTGCTTTACCGAGTGATGCCATTTGGCATTTTCAGGGTCAAATTCAATCCAAGAAATTGCGCTCGATTACCGGATGGGCCGATGTCATTCATTCCCTTGATGATGTTGGTCATGCGCGCAAGATTGCCGAGCTGCTCTTAGAAAAATCCCTTCCTGTCTTCGTTCAAGTTTCGCTAGATTCCCCAGATGGCGGGGAGGGTCGAGGCGGCGTTCAACCAGACCAATTAGCCGTATTTCTGCGCGAGTGTGCCACCATCCCTGGATTGGAACTCGCAGGGCTCATGGCGGTAGCTCCTTTGAGTGTGGACCCAGCCGACGCTTTTTCCCGCCTGGCGGCGATTCGCAGAGAGGTAGCTGTGCAATTTCCCCAATTGAAAGCCCTCTCGTGTGGAATGAGCGGAGATTTTGAATCAGCGATAGCCGCTGGAGCGACACACATCCGCATAGGCAGTTCAATCCTCGGGTCTCGTTAACCCTTCACTTAAGATTTACCTATGGCTAATGCGTTTAAGAAGATGGCAGGTTTCCTCGGTTTGGTTGAAGAAGAGGAGATGGATCTTGCTCCGGCAATTGTGGCTGAGCCTCGTCGCAGCGTTCGTCCAGTCACATCTACAACTCCTAGTTGGGCGCAATCGAACGTCACTGCCGTTACTTCAGTTCCGGTTCGTCCGGCCGCAGTAGCTGAGCAGCGCGAGCTACCGATCATGGATCGCATCATCACTATTCATCCACGTTTTTATAACGAGGCCAGAAATATCGGCGAGCATTATCGTGAAGGTCAGCCGGTCATCATGAACCTCAGTGACATGGAGGAGTCCGAGCGCAAGCGCTTAGTGGACTTCGCTTCTGGCTTAGTCTTTGGCCACCACGGAAGTATCGAGCGCGTAACATCAAAAGTATTTTTGCTCACCCCGCCAAATGTGATGGTCAGTGTGGAAGATAAAGCTGCAGCCGCAGAGGCCAGTTTTTTCAACCAAAGCTGATCGCTTTAATTAGAAAAGCACCTTACTCATGACGATTGGTAAAATTCTCTCTGCGATTATTCAAATATTCCTGCTCTGCCTTTTTGCTCGTCTGATTTTGGATTACATCAGAATGTTTGCCAGGAATTGGCGCCCGCGGGGAATAGTTCTCGCAATTGCGGATCTTGTTTTTTCTATTACTGATCCACCATTGAGGTTTGTGCGCAGATTTGTTCCGCCACTGCGAATTGGCTCCGTGAATCTTGATCTTTCATTCATCGTTATTTTCTTTGCCATCCAACTTCTGGATCGACTCGTCTGGATGATTCCTTAACTCACCCAGACGCTACGCAACTGCTATTTCTTGGTCAGTCGTAGGAAGAGTTCTAGCTCATTACTTGGCAATGACTGATCCTCATCACGCGTAAATTCCAGAGCCAATACTTCATCGGAAATCGCTTCGAGCGAATTTCCGATTGCCTCGGCTAATAAAGTCGGCGCATTCCAGGTAACCGAGATGCGGTCGCTGATATCGAATCCAGAATTCTTTCGCTCCTCTTGAATGGCGCGAATTACTTCTCGCACTAGTCCCGCTTGAATGAGTTCGTGACTCAGTTCGAGATCCAACGCGACGCTCTCGCCAGAATGGCTGGCTACAGACCAACCTTCCTTTGGGGTTTCGGTGATGATGAGATCGTCATGCACGATTTCGGCAACTTGCGACCCGACACCATAAGGAAGTTGGGAAAGGCCATCTCTGCGAATCGTCGCCACTAATTCAGCAGCATTGGCGCTATGAATTGCAGTAGCGATCTCTTGAACTGATGCGCCATAGCGCTGCCCGATTGTGCGGAAATTCGCCTTGATCGATACTTCTACTAGGTCGGAACCAGCGGAGGAGAGCTCCTCGAGCGAGAGAACATTGAGTTCGTCAGCAATATGCGCTCGGATCTCACCGTCCATCTTCTCCCAATCCAGGGCGGAAACGAGAGCTCGACTGAGAGGCTGGCGAATTTTGATTTTAGACTCAGCCCGAGCCGCGCGTCCTAGTTCTACCAACCTTCTGGAAAGCCGAACGGAATTGGATAGTTGGCGATCGATTTGGGAATCGAAGGAGAGTGGAAAATCTGCCAAGTGAACTGACTCCACAATCTCGGGTTCGACCACTCGAACAAGCTCTTGCCAAACGTGCTCAGTAATGAAAGGCACCATTGGGGCCATCAATTTCGTGAGTTCGCGAATACAGATATAGAGAGTGGAGAGTGCGGCATTGTCGCCATCCCAGAACCGCCGGCGAGATCGACGCACATACCAATTCGAAAGATCGTCAATAAAGCTGGCAAGCACTCGTCCGGCTTCTTGAGAATCGTAAGATGCCAGAGCAGAGTCAACCCCGGCGATAAGTAAATTGAGTTCAGAGATGATCCAGCGATCTAGGGTCGATGGTGTGTATTCCAGCACTCCAAACTCAAAATCTGAAGCATGGGCATAGAGCGAGAAGAAGGAGACGGTATTCCAATAAGTAAGGAGAGTTTTTCGAACGACATCGGAGATAGCATCGTGTCCAACTCGACGAGAACTCCAGGGAGATCCAGCAGCCAACATAAACCATCGAACTGCGTCGGCGCCGTGTTGATCCATGAGTGGAACGGGTTCGAGAATATTCCCTAAATGCTTACTCATCTTTCGACCATCTTTATCCAGGATATGTCCGAGGCAGAGAACAGTCTCGTATGAACTCTGATCGAAAACTAATGTTCCGATAGTCATTAAGGTATAAAACCACCCGCGAGTTTGATCGATGGCTTCTGCAATAAAGTCGGCTGGATAGGCATTATTGAATTGCTCGGCTGAGCCTTCTTTATGAGGATATCCCCACTGCGCAAAGGGCATTGCGCCGGAGTCGTACCAGCAATCGATGACTTCGTTAACGCGCTTCATGGGAGCCGCGCAATCAAGACATGGAAAAGATATGTCGTCGACAAATGGTCGATGCGGGTCGCTAGCGGTCAATTCCTGGTTGGCAAGAGATCCAAGTTCTGCCAATGATCCAACACAATAATCATGTCCATTTTCACATCGCCAAATAGGTAGGGGAGTGCCCCAGTAACGATTGCGAGAGACAGCCCAATCGATATTGTTATTAAGCCAATCGCCGAAGCGCCCATTCTTGATGGTCTCTGGATGCCAATTAGTTTTCTGGTTTTCACGCAAGAGAGCATCTTTAATCGCGGTGGTGCGGATGTACCAAGATGGTTGTGCGTAATAGATAAGAACCGTGTGACAGCGCCAGCAATGAGGATAAGAGTGTTCATACTGAGTGTGTCGAAACATCAAGCCGCGAGCCTTCAAATCTCGAATGAGCACTTTGTCGGCATCTTTAAAGAAAAGTCCGCCTACGAGTTTGATTCCGGCGAGGAAGGTGCCATCGGGTGCTACTGGATTGACAACTGGCAAACCATAACTTCTGCAGATACTTAGATCGTCCGCGCCGAATGCTGGTGCTTGATGAACTAAACCAGTTCCGTCTTCGATGGTGACGTAGTCGGCAAGAACGACAAAATGTGCATCGGCAATCTCTACCAAATCAAAAGGACGCTGATAGGTGGTGCGTTCAAGTTCTGCGCCAGTAAAGGAAGCCAAAACCTGAAGATCTTCGCCCAGTACCGAGATCAGATTTTCAGCTATGAGTAACCTTTCAGTACCGATGATCTCGCCGTCGCCAGTTTTGGTGGGAACTTCAACAACGACATAGGTGACCTTTGGATTTACAGCAATGGCGGTATTAGAGACCAAAGTCCATGGAGTAGTCGTCCAGACTAAGAGTGAGGCACCAAGTTCGGCTAACTTTCCGGAGGTGGCTGGGAAGCGAACATAGACCGAAGGATCGGTTACGGTCTCGTAACCTTGAGCAAGCTCGTGATCTGATAAACCTGTGCCACATCGTGGGCAATACGGAGCAACGCGATGATCTTGAACCAATAGGCCTTTCTTCCAGATTTGTTGCAATGACCACCAAACACTTTCGATGTATTCGGGAGACATAGTCCAATAAGCCTGATCGAAGTCAACCCAAAAACCCATGCGCCGGGTCATAGTTGTAAATTCGCCAACGTGCCGTTGCACGGATTCGCGACAACGCTCATTGAAAGCGGCAATTCCAAATTTTTCGATATCACCCTTGCCGGTGAATCCCAATTCTTTCTCTACAGCAATTTCAACGGGTAGGCCATGACAATCCCAACCAGCCTTGCGGATTACTTGATGGCCCTTCATGGTTTGGTAGCGCGGAAAGAGATCCTTAAAAACGCGAGCTTCGATGTGGTGGGTGCCGGGCTTGCCATTGGCGGTAGGAGGACCTTCAAAGAAATTCCAAGAGGTGCCACCTTCGCGGGCAGCGACCGACTTTTCAAAAATGTTGGATTGATCCCAGAAGGAGAGGATCTGGTGCTCGGTTTGCGGCAGATCGATCTGCGGCGAAAGCGCCTTCGGTATGCCCGTAGGTGTAGACATGTAAATCCCCTTCAACTCTGCGACCGATTGTCGAGAGGCCAAGAGGCATCTGCGACAACAATGACTGAATTGGAGGGACGGCCTAGATCTCGCTCGGCCGCGGTACCACCCGCCTTGTCTTGAACCTGCCGTGTGGCCTTGCGCTCAAAACCGCTTTTCGTTGGTGCCCTCACGGCTGGTTCTACCCCGGAATTCCCGGCTCTTCCAGCGGCTCGGGGTGATAGCCCGTCGCTGCCTGTGACGTAAGTGGTCTAAGTCTAGCAAGGTGTCTAGCAAGGTGTAGTGACCTGAAGGCGTACAGAATTGAGGCAAGCGAGAGGGTGGGTCTAATTGGCGTTCGCCCCACATTAGTTCTAACCTGTGCCGTTCGCACTGGAGGATCTCTTATGGTGATGAAAAAGGCCAAAACCGCAGTTCAAGCGGCATCTCTCGCTGCTAAAAAAGCTGTAGCGGGGAAAAAGGTCGTTGCCAGCAAGTCAACAACATCTGCTGTGACAAAACCGAAAAGCCCAGCCGCCAAAAAAGACACGCCACCTAAGAAAGCGACCCCTGTGAAAAAAGCTGCACCAGTAAAAAAAGTTGCACCTGCTCCGAAAAGCACCGCCAAATCCCCAGTCAAGACCGCACCTGCGAAAGCCCCGGTTAAAAAGGCGGCGGCGGTTCGCTCGCCAAACATTGTGAAGCCAACGTTGGCAAAGGTTGCCAAGAAGGCTCCAGTAAAGCCATTCCCTGCAAAATTGCAGAGCACAACCACTGGTGATTCCACGACGATTACCGTGACTCCTCACGAGGCAAATGTCGGTCCAGAACCTGTCATCGAAGAGCGACGTCTGGTGATGCCACCTCCACCACGTCCGGCGAAGTCCAACAAGAAATCGGTACTCAAGCCCATCAAATCTGCCCCTGCTCCGCTTGTTGTCAATGTCAGCGAAGACCCTTGGAGCGCTGCCGAGTTAAAGGCCATTCGCGCCGAGCTGGCAAAGGATCTCCTCCGTTTGCAAAAAGAATTATTAGAAGCAGAAGGCGAAATGGATGATTTGATTAGTTCAGCGGGAGTTGGAGCTGGTGACGATCAAGCAGATGCGGGCACTAAGACATTTGAGCGCGAACATGAAATGTCCTTGGTCTATAACGCTCGAGACATGGTTCTTCAAACAGAACGTGCCTTAGAGCGTATTGATGGACGGACTTATGGACGATGCGAAGAATGCGGAAATTCTGTCGGCAAGGAACGTCTTCAAGTCTTTCCTCGCGCCACTCTCTGTATGTCCTGTAAGCAAAAGGAAGAGCGACGCTAAAGCCGCCATCTCAACCGGTTGCCCAGCGGAGGATTGCGCTTCTCGCCTTCCTGGTCTTCTTCCTAGATTACGTTTCCAAAGAGTTTGCGATCCATTTTCTTCCTGATCATCCAGTCGAGGTCATGGGCTCCTTTCTGCAATTAAATCTCCAGTTCAATTCTGGGGCCGCTTTTAGCTTTGCCACCTCCAAGAGCGCATGGCTCTCGGCGCTCGCTGTCGGAGCGGTTGCACTGATTTTTTACTACGGTACTAAGGTCACGAACAAGCAGTGGGCGCTGGCCCTCGGCTTTGCGCTTGGGGGGATCCTCGGAAACCTCTCAGATCGCCTCTTTCGCCCGCCAGGCTTTCTGAGCGGGCAGGTAGTCGATTGGATTGAGCTACCTCATTGGCCCACATTCAACCTCGCAGATTCCTCTATTGTTGGGTCAGCGATAATTGTCGTCATTCTTTCGGTTCGAAATATCAAGCCCATCGGTCCTGATGCTCCGCCGCCACAGTTTTAAAGGAGTTACCCCATGAGCCAACGAGAGCTGAAGATAATTTCCATTCCCGAAGGTCTGGATCAAGAGCGCATTGATGCTGCACTGGCCCGCGTACTTGGCTTATCCCGTTCGGCGATCGTGACCCTGATCGATGCTGGCGAAGTCCAGCGCTCGCAAAAGGCGATGATGAAATCTGATCGAGTTTCCACCGGCGATGTTATTGAGATTCTCATGCCGGCGCAGAAAGCCGAGCCCACTTTGCAAGCGACGCCCTTCGAGGGAATGGGAATCGTCTACAACGATGACCACATCATCGTGATCGATAAGCCTGCCGGAGTTGCGGCTCACCCCAGTCCAGGATGGCAAGGCCCAACCGTCATTGGCGGGATTATCGCCAGTGGGTACAACGTCTCCACTAGCGGCGCAGCCGAGCGACAAGGAATCGTCCACCGCCTCGATGTGGGTACTACCGGCCTCATGGTGATTGCAAAAGATGAAATTTCTTATTCAGATCTCAAGCAACAGTTTCGAGATCGCACCGTGACCAAGGTTTATCACGCACTGGTTCAAGGTCACATGGATCCCACCGAAGGCACTATTGATGCTCCGATTGATCGTCATCCGCGCGAGGATTACCGCTTTGCCGTTGTTGCAAATGGCAAACCCAGCATTACGCATTACCGAGCGCTGGAATTCTTTCCAGCCGTCTCGCTTCTTGAGATCGAGCTCGAGACGGGGCGCACCCACCAAATTCGAGTCCATTTTTCAGCGCTGCACCACCCGCTCGTGGGAGATCTCACTTACGGGGCCGATCACACGATATCCGAGCGATTACAGATAAATCGTCCGTGGCTGCACGCTCGAGAATTGCGCTTTACTCACCCGGTCACTCGCGAAAGTCTGGAATTCTTCTCTGAATACCCCCAAGATCTGACACGCTCGCTAGCCATTCTTGCCGCTAACCAGCACCGCTAGTCAACCCAGTAGTAATCTCGCTAACCGTGTCTGACTTTGTTCACCTCCATGTCCATACCGAGTATTCGATGCTCGATGGGGCTGCCCGCGTGGGTGAACTGGTCCGTGAAGCTGCTCGGTTGGAAATGCCTGCCATTGCGATTACCGATCACGGGAATGTTTTTGGTGCTTTTGAATTTAACAAACAGGCGATCAAAGCTGGCATAAAGCCGATTATTGGCATCGAAGCGTATGTCGCTCCCGAATCGCGATTTGATAAGAAGCGAGTCAAGTGGGCCGACGGCGGCGAAGACGACGTATCGGGCGGCGGCGCCTATACGCATATGACGCTACTTGCAGAAAATAATGAAGGTCTTTCCAATCTTTTTAAATTAGCATCTCTAGCTTCGTTAGAGGGTTATTACTACAAGCCCCGCATGGATCGCGAGCTTCTCTCTCAATATGCGCGAGGAATTATTGCCACCACAGGATGTCCCGGAGGCGAAATTCAAACGCGCTTGCGGATGGGCGCCTACAAGGAAGCAAAGGCGGCAGCCAGCGAATTACGCGATATTTTTGGCAAAGAGAACTTCTATATGGAGATCATGGATCACAATATCGATGTCGAAAATCGAGTCAAGGCTGATCTGCTCAAGCTAGGCAAGGAATTAGGTTTGCCACTACTGGCTACCAATGACTTGCACTATACAAAACATGAAGATTCGGTGGCTCACGAGGCACTTCTCTGCGTGCAATCAGGTTCCACTTTGGCCGATCCTAAGAGATTTAAATTCGATAACGATGAGTTCTATCTCAAGAGCGCTTCTCAAATGCGCCAACTTTTTGCCGATCTTCCCGAAAGTTGCGATAACACCTTGTTGATCGCCGAACGTTGCAACATCACGATGCGCGAAGGTGAAAACCTTTTACCGCGCTTCACTGTTCCAGAAGGGGAGAGCGAAGACTCTTGGCTACGCAAGACTTCTCAAATTGGACTTTCCGAACGTATGCAAGGCAACATTCCAGTTCATTATCAAGAGCGCTTAGATTATGAACTTGAAGTCATGATCAAGATGGGCTTCCCTGGCTACTTCTTAGTTGTTGCTGACCTTTGCTCGCACGCACGAGAAGTTGGTATTCGGGTAGGACCTGGTCGTGGCTCGGCAGCTGGTTCGCTGGTTTCCTACGTCCTGGGAATCACTCAATTAGATCCAATCCACCATGGTCTCTTGTTTGAACGTTTTCTTAATCCAGAGCGAATCTCCATGCCCGATATCGACTTGGACTTTGACGAACGTCGTCGCTCCGAAATGATCCAATACGCCACCACCAAGTACGGTGAAGATCGAGTCGCACAGATCATTACTTATGGAACAATCAAATCTAAACAAGCGCTCAAAGACTCCACTCGAGTCTTGGGTTATCCGTATGCAATCGGCGAACGACTAACAAAAGCGCTGCCACCCTCAGTTATGGGCAAAGATATTTCACTTGCAGGAGTCTTCGATCCACAAAATGATCGTTACTCCGAAGCCGGCGAATTCCGATCTATTTATGACTCCGAAGTAGATGCCAAGCGCATCGTTGATACCGCTCGGGGACTTGAAGGTCTCAAGCGTCAATGGAGCGTTCATGCCGCTGGCGTGATCCTCAGCAAAGAGCCCCTGCTGGATGTCATTCCTATCCATCGACGCGAAGCAGACGGTGCCATCATCACCCAATTCGATATGGGTGCTTGTGAATCTATTGGTTTGCTGAAGATGGACTTCCTAGGCTTGCGCAACCTCTCTGTTTTAGATGATTGCCTCATTAACATCAAAGCAAACCGCGGCGAAACCGTCGACCTCGCTACTCTGACTTTGGATGACCCGCTTACTTACCAGTTACTTGGAAGAGGAGACACGCTCGGAGTCTTCCAACTCGATGGTGGTCCCATGCGTGCTCTGCTTCGGCAGATGTCACCTGACTCATTCCAGGATATTTCAGCCGTCATAGCGCTTTATCGTCCGGGGCCAATGGGCGTAGGTGCACATACTGACTATGCCGATCGCAAAAATGGGCGCCAAAAAGTAGACCCGATCCATCCAGAATTAGAAGCTCCTCTTCAAGAAATCTTGGGTGATACTTACGGATTGATTGTTTACCAAGAGCAAGTAATGGCTATCGCCCAGAAGGTCGCTGGATTCTCGCTGGGACGTGCAGATCTTTTACGTAAGGCAATGGGTAAGAAGAACAAGGATATTCTGGATAAGGAATACGTTAACTTCGAAGTTGGCATGAAGGAGAACGGTTTCTCTAAGGCTGCCATCGATAAGTTATGGGAAACCTTGATTCCATTCTCCGATTACGCATTTAACCGTGCCCATAGCGCTGGGTATGGGTTGGTTTCTTATTGGACTGCATACCTCAAAGCTAATTTTCCAGCCGAATACATGGCTGCGCTTCTCACTAGCGTTAGGGACGATAAAGACAAGAGCGCTCTTTACTTAAACGAATGCCGACGTATGGGCATCAAAGTTTTGCCGCCAGATGTTAATGAGTCCCAGTCGGATTACACCCCGTTAGGCGTTGACATTCGATTTGGTCTAACGGCTATTAGAAATGTCGGCGAAAACGTCGTGGCCTCGATTACGACCAATCGCCAAAGCAAGGGTCGATATACCTCCTTTGGAGATTTCTTGGCCAAAGTTGATGCGCAAGTGTGCAACAAGAAGACGATTGAATCTCTGATCAAAGCCGGAGCATTTGATTCGCTCAACCACACTCGCAAAGGGTTGACGATGGTCTTCCTTGAAGCCATCGACTCGGTCAGCGAAACAAAGCGAGCCGAAGCAATTGGTCAGTTTGATCTCTTTGGCACCGGTCATGGTGAGGCAACTACCACCATCTCTGGTGTCGAACTCGATATTCCTCTGGGCGAGTGGGAAAAAATGTTGTTACTCAGTTACGAGCGCGAAATGCTCGGACTGTATGTATCAGATCATCCACTTTTCGGAGTCGAACATGTATTGCGCGCAGCAACTGATATTCCCTTAAGCCAAGTCGCCGATGATGGCATCGCCCATGATCAGATCGTCAATATTGGTGGATTGATAACGCAAATCCAACGTAAAGTCTCACGTCAAGGAACTTCATGGGCGATTGTCACGATCGAAGATCTCGAAGGTGCCATTGATGTTAATTTCTTTTCCAAAGTTTATGAGACACATGCCATGAATCTGGTAGAAGATCGAGTTGTCGTAGTTAGAGGACGCATAGATAAACGGGAAGAACAACCGCGCGTCTCGGCTATCGATATGTCTATGCCAGATATCAATCAAGCTCCCACGGGACCGCTAGTTATCACCTTGGAGACTGCACGATGCACCCCGCCGGTCGTGGACCGAATGAAGGAAATTTTGAGATCCCATCCAGGCTCGCGGGAAGTTCATCTTCGATTAGAAGATGGCGAAAAGAGCATGGTGATGAAACTCGATGACGGACTACGGATAACCGCTTCGCCAAGTTTGAGCGCCGATCTCAAGGCCATTCTTGGCCCGGATTGCTTGGTATAGCCTGTTTTATCTGGCTCGCGCGGCCTTACCCAGCCTCTAGAATTACCCTATGCGCGAAGTCCCCATTCGAAAACTAGACCTTCGAGGGCGCTCTCTATCTAAAGGTGAATATCAAAAACTCCTACCTCGTGCGGCTATGGATGTCGATGCTGCGGTCGTTGAAATTCAACCAATTTTGCATCGCGTTTCAAAGGCGACTGAGGCTGATCTACAAGATCTTTGCCAAGAATTTGATGGGGTCAGGCCTAAATCGATTCGAGTGCCACAGGCTGCGATTGATAACGCGCTGGCAACTCTTGCGCCTGATATCCGCGCAGCGCTGGATGAGGCCATCCTTCGAATTCGGAAGGTGCATCAAGATCAGATTCGATCTGAAACTTTCACCCAGGTCGTCCCTGGCGGAAGTGTCCTGCAACGTTGGATCCCCGTAGATCGCGTCGGACTTTATGTTCCTGGAGGGCGAGCGGTATATCCAAGTTCAGTCATTATGAATGTCGTCCCAGCCCAAATCGCCAAAGTTCCCAGCATTGCGGTCGCCTCTCCGCCACAAGCCAACAATGGAGGACTTCCTAACCAAACAATCTTGGCAACTTGCGCGTTGCTTGGAATTTCCGAGGTCTATGCAATAGGTGGCGCTCAAGCCGTTGCCATGTTTGCTTATGGCGTCGATGGCGTGTGCGAATCGGTCGATATGGTCACAGGCCCAGGCAATATTTATGTTGCTGCTGCGAAACGTGCGCTACGCGGAAAAATTGGCATTGATTCCGAAGCGGGTCCGACTGAAGTCGCAGTCCTAGCCGACGAGACTGCGGTCGCTGGCGAAGTAGCATCGGATCTCATCAGCCAAGCCGAGCATGACACCATTGCGGCCGCCATCTTGGTAACAGATTCGGAAAAGTTGGCCCAAGAAGTTGCCGCCGAACTCACCTTGCGGGTTTCTGCTACCAAACATAGCGATCGCATATTTACCGCTTTATCTGGCAAGCAGTCAGCCATAGTTTTGGTTGATTCGATTGCTCAAGGCATTGACGTTGTAAACGCTTATGCTGCCGAACATCTTGAACTCATCGTTGCTGATCCAGAAGAAACCGCGCTTTCCATTCGCAATGCCGGCGCAGTTTTCTTGGGTAGGTTTTCACCAGTTTCTTTGGGTGATTATTCGGCCGGTTCGAATCATGTGCTTCCTACTGGAGGGTGCGCATGTCACTCCAGTGGGCTCTCCGTGCAGAGTTTTCTCCGAGGATTAACTTTTATTAATTATTCGGAAGAAGCTTTCCGCGACATAGCCCCAAATGTCATTACTTTGGCGAATGCCGAAGATTTGCCTGCACACGGAGAGGCGATGAGCGCACGCTTTGAAGAGGGGCAGACTCGATGAGTTGGCCGAACTGGTTACCGCTGCGCGCTGATCTCCAAGATCTCTCTCCATATGGTGCGCCCCAAATTGACGGCGTCATTCACCTCAACACGAATGAGAATCCTTTTCCGCTTCCCGATGCCGTCGCTAGCGCGATAACCAAAAGAATTAGCACAGTTGCTACCAGCCTTAATCGTTATCCCGATCGCGACGCAATTACCCTGCGCACCAAACTTGCTCGTTATATAAATAATCTTTCGAATACCGAATTCACCTGCGATGATATTTGGGCAGCAAATGGCAGCAATGAAATACTGCAAACCCTTTTACTTGCATGCGGTGGCGGCGAATCACTTGTTCTGGGTTTCACTCCGTCATATTCGGTTCACCCGTTAATTGCTCGAATTACCGGAACGCCGTGGGTTCACGGCAATCGCACCGATGACTTCGATCTTGATGTTGAAAGCGCCATTGAGAAAATTGAAAAAACCGCACCTAAGTTGGTGTTTGTCACAACTCCTAATAATCCAACGGGAAATGTTATTCCACTCTTGGATTTGCGTAGGTTGGCAGATGCTGCGGCACGAAAATCTGCCTTGTTGGTCATAGACGAGGCCTACCAGGAGTTCTCAACGGAGACATCGGCAGTCACACTCATCGCTGAATATGAAAATGTAGTAGTCACCAGAACAATGTCTAAAGCCTTTGCATTTGCCGGTGCTCGAGTTGGCTACTTAATCGCTCGTCCCGAACTTGTTCATGCCATGTTGATTGTCCGACTGCCGTATCACCTCAGCGCTATTACTCAGGCCGCGGCCGAGGTGGCATTGGAGCACCAAGAGCAATTGCAGGCCGAAGTCCAACTTCTCATATCCGAGCGTGAACGCGTTGTCGCGGGGCTGCAGAGAGCTGGCTTGCGAACTATTCCTAGCAGCGCGAACTTTCTTCTCTTCACTGGTTTTCCGGATTCCTCCGCCAATGTGTGGCAACGTTTTCTGGATCGAGGGGTTCTTATTCGGGATGTGGGATTGGCAGGTTACTTGCGGGTCACCATTGGGTCTCCCGCGGAAAATGATCAGTTTTTAGCGGTGCTCAAGGAGATTGCAGCATAATTAAGGCCTTAATGATCAATATCGTCACAGCGCATAACTGAGGAGTGCAATGAGAACAGCTCGGGTAGTACGAGAGACGAAAGAGTCTTCTGTTGATGTCTCATTGAATTTGGATGGAACTGGTCTCATCGATATCGACACTAGCGTCCCATTCTTTGACCACATGCTCTCTCAACTGGGCAAACACGCTGGTTTCGACCTCACCGTCAAGACCAAAGGGGATGTCGACGTGGATTCACACCATACTGTCGAAGATACCTCACTTGCATTTGGTCAGGCACTCCGGGAGGCGTTGGGCGACAAGGCCGGTATACGTCGATTCGGCGATGCCATGGTTCCGCTAGATGAGGTACTGGTGCAGGCGGCTGTTGATCTTTCCGGACGGCCTTACTTGGTGCATCGCCAACCCGAAATCGTTGAACTCATCGGTACTTTTGACACCACCCTCGGTCGCCACATTTGGGAATCCATTGTTGCTGAAGCTCGAATTGCCCTGCACGTGCGTGTGCTTGAAGGCCGCAATGCCCATCACGTTTTTGAAGCTCAGTTCAAGGCCGTAGCTCGTGCACTGCGCGATGCGGTTTCCATTGATGGTCGTACTGCCGGAATACCTTCCACAAAGGGCGTTCTTTGATAGCGATTCTCGATTACGGTTCGGGCAATTTGCGTTCTGCTGAGCGTGCTTTTGCACTTACCGGTCACGAAGTTGTCGTCACTTCGGATCCGCAAGTTTGCCGGCAAGCAGATGGTCTCGTTGTGCCTGGCGTCGGAGCTTTCAGCGCCTGCATGCAACAACTCTTAGAAATTTCCGGCGAGGAAATAATTGCCCAACGCGTTGAGGCGCAGAAACCTTTATTTGGCATTTGCGTTGGTATGCAAATTCTCTTCACTCAAGGATTGGAAAAAGACGGCGCGCGCGGGCTGGGAATATTCGCGGGCGAAGTGAGCCAAATTGCCGCCCCAATTCTTCCGCACATAGGGTGGAACACCGTTCGCCCCGATTCTCAATCAAAACTTTTTCTCGGAGTAGAAGATTCAGCTTTCTACTTCGTGCATTCCTATGCGGCAAAGAATGCTGTACCTGGTTCTGCGAATACGTATTGCAATTACGGCGAAGATTTCTTGGCGGCCGTTGAACACGGAAATATTGTTGCCACTCAATTTCATCCTGAGAAGAGAGGTGCTGCTGGAGCGCGTTTGATAAAGAATTGGGCGGAAACATTATGAGCTTTCGGACTCCGTTGGAGTTATTGCCCGCCATTGATGTCAAAGATGGACGTGCGGTGCGGTTAGTTCAAGGTGAATTAGCTGCCGAAAGCGTATATGGAGCGCCATTAGAAGTAGCTCGAGAGTTTGTCGCTGCCGGTGCCGAATGGATACACCTAGTTGATTTGGACGCGGCTTTTGGACGGGGAAGCAATGCTGAACTGTTAGCCCAGGTGATTAAGTCAGTTGATATCAAAATCGAACTTTCCGGAGGAATTCGCGATGACGATTCCTTACGTAGAGCTCTCGCAACTGGTTGTGCCCGCGTCAATTTAGGAACTGCAGCTCTAGAAAATCCCGAATGGACCTCTAAGGTCATTGCCGAGTTTGGTGATCGCATTGCTGTTGGGCTCGATGTTCGTGGCCACACTCTGGCCGCTCGGGGATGGACCAAAGAAGGGGGAGATCTCTTCGAAACCCTCGAGCGCCTTGATCGTGACGGCTGCTCTCGTTACATCGTTACTGATGTAGCTAAAGATGGCACATTGACGGGTCCAAACATTGAACTCTTAAAATCTGTATGCGCTGCAACATCAAAACCCGTAGTTGCCAGTGGCGGGGTGTCGACACTTGAGGATCTTCGCCAACTTCGAGAATTAGTTTCCATTGGAGTCGAAGGATCGATTGTCGGCAAGGCCCTCTATGCCGGTGCGTTTACATTGGAAGAAGCTCTCGAGGTCTCTGGACGATGACTCTGGCCAAGCGCATAATTCCCTGCCTAGATGTTTCAGGTGGTCGGGTCGTTAAAGGCGTCAATTTCGTCAATTTGGTTGATGCGGGTGATCCGGTTGAACTTGCCCAGCGTTATGGTGAAGAAGGTGCTGACGAGCTCACCTTTCTCGATATTTCAGCGAGCGTGGAAGATCGAAAAACAACAATCGACATTGTCCGCAAAACTGCAGAGCAAGTTTTCATACCATTAACCGTTGGCGGGGGAATCAGGTCGGCAGACGACGTCAATGTTCTTTTGCGCAATGGCGCAGACAAGATCTCCATTAACACCGCCGCCATTGCTCGGCCGCAGCTCATCAATGAAATTGCCGATCGATTTGGCAATCAAGTGTTGGTCCTATCTGTCGATGCTCGTCGAGGTCGAACACCTTCTGGCTTTGAGGTCACCACTCACGGGGGCAGACAAGGCAGCGAAATAGATGCCCTCGCTTGGATTGAAGATGCCATCGAACGTGGTGTTGGTGAAATATTGTTGAATTCGATGGATGCCGATGGAACTCGAGCCGGGTATGACCTCGAGATGATTCGAACCGTCCGGGCCATTGCCAGCGTTCCCATTATTGCCAGCGGTGGTGCAGGTGCCATCGAGGACTTCGCCAGCGCCTTGGGGGCTGGAGCAGATGCCTTATTGGCAGCCAGTATTTTCCACTTTGGGATTCATCGAATTAGTGATGTCAAGCGCTTTTTGGCGCAACAAGGTTATCCAGTACGCCAATAGTCGGCGGTACGGCAGAATGGCGCGGTGATGAAGTCAATCCCTTCAGAGGTCCAAGCGCATTTCGATGATGGCCAGCTTGTCGCCGCTATTGCCCAAGATGCGATCAATGGGGAAGTGCTCATGTTGGCCTGGATGAATGAATCAGCCTTGGCCCAAACAATCGCTACCAAACGTGGTGTGTATTGGAGCCGCAGTCGAAATTCCCTATGGATTAAAGGTGAGACATCAGGCCATTTCCAAGAAGTTCTAGATATTTCCTATGACTGCGATGGAGATGCGATCTTGTTAAAAGTAAACCAAGTCGGAGCCGCGTGTCACACAGGAGACCGAACCTGTTTTCATCGCCACATTTCGGCTGAAACCGATGCGAACTAACTTATGTTGATTGAAGAATTTCGCGAACACGCACTCGCTCACAATGTCATTCCAGTCTGGCGCAAATTGCTGGCAGATAGCGAAACTCCACTCACGCTCTATCGAAAACTTGCCGAAGGCCGCCCAGGTACATTTTTACTTGAATCAGCCGAACATGGTGGCACCTGGTCACGTTATTCGTTTATCGGCGTTAACTCCTTGGCCACTCTCACGGAAGTTGATGGCTTAGCAATGTGGGAAGGCGCAAAGCCCGCAGGTGCTCCATCTGGAATTGACCCGTTGACTGCATTGCGGATTTCGGCCGAACACTTGAAATCGCCGAGAATTTCAGATTTGCCACCATTAACAGGTGGGCTAGTCGGTTATATGGGGTATGAAGTTGTCCGTCGGTTGGAAAAGATTTCCTCTGTTGCGACAAACGATATTCCAGTACCAGAGCTGGCTTTTATGTTGACCTCAGATTTAGCGGTCTTGGATCACCAAGATGGAACGTTGACGCTTATTGCAAATGCCATTAATTGGGATGGCAGCGGCGAGCGAGTGGACGAGGCCTACCACGATGCGATGAGTCGCCTAGATGCGATGGAATCGAGTTTGCGAGCGGCAACGACTTCAACGGTTTCTCAACTTCTAGGACGACCTACTCCGGTATTTTCACGAAACACCACGGATGCTACTTATATGGCTCAAGTGGAAAAAATTAAGGAAGAGATCAGAGCGGGCGAAGCATTTCAGGTTGTGCTTTCTCAACGATTTACGATGGATTGCTTGGCTGATTCGCTAGATGTTTATCGTGCGCTGCGACTTCATAATCCAAGTCCGTATATGTATTTGTTGCGCTTTGAAAATGGTCTCGACATCGTTGGATCTAGTCCAGAAGCGCTGGTCAAGATTAAAGATCGCGAGGTCATGATCCATCCCTTGGCTGGCACTCGAAGGCGCTCAGATGATCCCGAAATTGATCAACAAGTCGGAGAAGAGCTATTGAAAGATCCCAAGGAGCGCGCCGAACACCTGATGTTGGTGGACCTTGGCCGTAACGACTTAGGCCGAGTTTGCTCCTCTGGTTCGGTGGAAGTCGTCGAATTTATGCATGTAGAGCGCTTCTCGCACGTCATGCATATTGTTTCAACGGTTGTAGGCGAACTCGCCCCGGATAAAACACCGGTAGATGCGCTCTTTTCTGTTTTCCCTGCCGGAACGCTCTCTGGCGCCCCAAAACCGAGGGCTATGGAAATTATCGAGAATTCTGAGCCCACTCGTCGCGGCATTTATGGCGGAACCATCGGATACATTGATTTCACGGGGAACATAGATACTTGCATTGCAATTCGTACAGCCGTGATTAAAAACGGGAAGGCTTATGTTCAGGCTGGCGCTGGCATTGTTGCCGATTCTGTTGCCGAGCTCGAAAACCAAGAGTGCCTCAATAAAGCAGCCGCAGTTTTGGGTGCACTAGCCGCTGCCAATGAAATGAAACGTATATGAAGTCTCGAATGCGTCTACTCAGAATTATCATCCCGTTAATAATTGTGGTCATAGGTATCAAAATCTTGCAGCACAACTTTTCGGTCGTGCCTTTTCTATTATTGGTGACAGCGCTGGGATATCTTTTAGCCATAGTGATTGCGAGTTTTGTTAAAAAAGGAAAAAGTTCAAAGTACGAACGTAAACCGCAATCTCCCTGGGGAGCTCTCAACGAAGGAATCGACCCAACAATATGAGTTCTGTCCTTTCTTCAATCATTGAAGGCGTTCTGGAAGATGTCGCCGAGCGCAAAAGATCGACTCCACATTTCAAGCAAGAATTGGCATCAGCCGGACCAGTCCTCGATGCATATTCGGCGCTCACGCGAGATTCGATCGCACTCATTGCCGAGGTAAAGCGTTCATCGCCATCCAAGGGACCGCTGGCAGCCATCGCTGACCCCGTGGCGTTGGCGGTCGACTACCAGGATTCTGGTGCAAGCGTTGTCAGTGTTCTCACCGAACGTAGGCGCTTTGGGGGATCGATTGCCGATCTGGTCGCGATCCGAAAAGAAGTTCAGATTCCGATTTTGCGTAAAGATTTTATTGTGACCGAGTACCAGATTGAAGAGACAAGAGCCATTGGTGCAGATCTGCTCCTGCTTATTGTCGCTGGCCTTTCGCAAACTCAACTGGTTGATTTTCATCAAATGGCCAACGAACTTGGGCTCCATGTGCTGGTCGAGGTTCACGACCACGAGGAGATAGAGCGAGCCATGGCAATTTCCCCGCGCATCATTGGCGTTAATGCTCGGAATTTGAAGACCTTGGAGATCAGCGATACGGCCTTTAGAGAATTGATTCCGCTCATTCCTTCGGAGATCACTCGAGTGGCCGAGTCCGGCATATCGGAGCGAGCCCAAGTGGTTGAGGTAGAAAATTTGGGGGCTCGCGCGATTTTGGTAGGGGAGACCTTGGTCAAGGCCAGAAATACCCGTGAGGGCATCGAACGATTGTTGGGGATGTAAGAGAGCCTGGCTTCTGAGAGGATACGTGAATGACCACGAGCAAAGGCCTGATCGAAAGTGACATTCTCGGACATTTTGGACCCTATGGCGGACGATTTGTCCCGGAAGCGCTCATTGGCGCCCTAGACGAACTAGCCGCAGCGCATCTTTCGGCACAAAGCGATCCGATCTTCCAGGCCGAGCTGGCCGAACTTCATCGCACCTATACCGGCCGTCCCAGCATTCTGACTGAAGTGCCTAGGTTTGCCCAGCACGCTGGTGGCGTGCGCATCCTCTTGAAGCGCGAAGACCTCAACCACACGGGCAGCCACAAGATTAACAATGTTTTAGGACAAGCCCTGCTGACTAAGCGCATGGGGAAAAAGCGGATCATCGCCGAGACTGGGGCAGGCCAACATGGCGTGGCCTCTGCAACTGCGGCGGCTCTCTTTGGCTTGGAATGTGTTGTCTATATGGGCGAAGAAGACACCAAGCGTCAATCGCTCAATGTCGCTCGCATGAAACTCCTCGGTGCCGATGTCATTCCCGTGACTCAAGGATCTAAGACGCTCAAGGATGCGATCAACGAAGCGATGCGCGATTGGGTTACCAATGTTGAAACAACGCATTACCTCTTGGGTACAGTTGCCGGACCTCATCCCTTTCCAACGATGGTTCGCGACTTTCATAAAATAATTGGCGAAGAGGCCCGCGCCCAAGTCCTAGAACTCACCGGACAACTTCCGGACGCGGTCTTGGCCTGCGTTGGTGGTGGGTCTAACGCAATCGGCATTTTTCATCGTTTCATTTCAGATGAAGGCGTTCGCCTTATTGGATTGGAAGCTGGCGGTCGGGGAGTAGCAACTGGATTTCATGCTGCAACCATTACAGGTGGCACACCAGGTGTTCTGCACGGCACTCGTTCCTATGTTCTTCAGGACGAGAACGGGCAAACTGTTGAATCTCATTCCATCTCGGCAGGTTTGGATTATCCGGGCGTCGGCCCCGAGCATGCTTACTTGCACGACATTGGACGCGCGGAGTACCGCGCGATTACTGATGATGAAGCAATGTCTGCCTTCGAACTTCTCTGTAAGACCGAAGGAATAATTCCAGCTATCGAAACCGCCCACGCTCTTGCTGGTGCGATTCACGTAGGTAAAGAGTTAGCCGCAGCTGGTCAAAAGGATGCAGTCCTTCTGATTAACCTCTCTGGCCGGGGCGATAAAGATGTACAGACTGCCGCCGAATACTTTGGTATTCCGCTATGAGTCTCACGCCTCTTCAACAATTATTTATTAATTTAAAAAGCGAAAACCGAGCAGCGTTGATTGGTTACGTGCCCGCTGGTTTTCCCTCCAAACTTGAATGTATCGAAGTCATCAAAGCCATGGTCGCTGGCGGCGTTGATGCGATCGAAATTGGGTACCCCTACTCTGACCCGGTAATGGACGGACCGATTATTCAGGCTGCTGCCGATCAATCTCTGCGTGGCGGAACCGGTGCGGCTGATGTTTTTGCAGTGCTCAAGGCGACTACAGAGCTGGGAGTTCCTGCCGTTGTGATGACGTACTGGAATCCAATAGAAAGATATGGCATCGATAATTTTGCCCGAGATTTGCAGGCCGCCGGTGGATCCGGTGTCATCACGCCTGATCTCACGATCGAAGAATCTCTTCCATGGGCCAGCGCTGCGGAAAAACATGGAATCAATCGCATTTATGTCGTGGCTCCGAGCACCTTGGGTAAACGATTGACCGCGGTCACGCATCAGTGTTCTGGCTTCGTATATGCCGCCAGCCTGATGGGCGTAACTGGAACTCGAACATCTGTTTCTGCCGGGGCCGAGGCTCTCGTGGCTCGAGTCCGCGAGGTAACTGATACCCCCATTTCAGTAGGTTTGGGCGTTTCTACTCGCGAGCAAGCGCACGAAGTTGCGCGGTACGCAGATGGCGTAATCGTCGGATCTGCCTTTATCCGATTGATTCAAGAATCCGCAACATTTGCCGAGGGTTTGCTGAAAGTCCAAGAACTTGCCGCCGAATTAGCCGATGGCGTTCGGCGATGAACTTGCCGCCGAATTAGCCGATGGCGTTCGGCGATAATCTCGCTTGTTTCAGGGTAAGTTTTCCTCAAGAAATTAATCGCGCATATCGCATCACTGAACGGGAGTACACGTGGCACAGAAGAGCGGCGGAGATAAGGGAACTCGAGTTCTTGTTATCGGCATGGTGGTATTTGTAGTTTTAGTTGGAGTTATATTTTCAGTGGTCAGCGCCAATAATCGCAATCACGTAACAATGCCATCTTCAGTCTCCAAGGCTGATGGCAATGGAATTGCCTTTAATACTTCAGCAAAACCAAAGATCGATATCTGGGAAGATTTTCAATGCCCAGTCTGTCAACGCTTCGAAGCAACCAATAACGATTACATCAACCAAATTGTGAAGGCTGGAAAAGCCAAAGTTGTCTTCCACATCATGTCCTTCATTGGTGCGGAATCTGTCACTGCAGCAGCTGCGAGTGCATGCGCTGCCGATGCTGGAAAGTTCTTGGAATTCCACCGAGCTCTCTATGTAAATCAACCGACCAAAGAAAACTCAGGACAGTGGACTGACCCGACTCTGATTATTTTGGGCGGAACGGCGGGGATCACCTCTAAGGATTTCGCAAGTTGCATCTCCAGCGGCAAGTATCTCAATTGGACCAAGACCGTAGAGGCCGATGCTGCCAAGCAAGGAATCAATGCGACCCCGACAGTTTTCGTTAATGGCAAAGAAATTAACCGAAACACTCAGTACATGGATCCAGCGGCGTTTAAAGCAGTTCTCAAGGCTGGTGGAATCGCTTAAAGGCGTTTTCGCCTTTGCAAGATGAGATTCTTTATCCCGACTCCTAGTACCTCGGTACTGGAGTTGGGCAGTCTCACGATCCATTTCTATGCGCTAGCCATCTTGCTGGGGATTATCGCTGCTCTTTTGATCGCTCGACATCAATATGCCCGTAGCGGTGGCGACATAGAAGAAATTTCCGAATTAGCGCTTTGGACTATTCTCGCTGGAATCGTTGGCGGGCGGCTCTATCATGTCATTACTTCGCCGGATGCCTACTTTGGAACTGGCGGACATCCACTCAATGCCTTAAAAATTTGGGAAGGCGGGATGGGAATTTGGGGCGCTGTTGCAGTTGGTGGCGCGGTGGCCTATCTCCTCTTCCGCTCCAAACCGCGCTCGCAGCCATTTGCAACTTTGGCTGATGCTCTCGCGCCAGCGCTCTTAGTGGCGCAGGGGATTGGTCGCTGGGGCAATTGGTTTAATGGTGAGCTCTTTGGGTCACCTACCACCTTGCCTTGGGGATTACAGATTCCCCTCGGGTTACGTCCGGTCGGGTATGAGTCCTTTGCTACTTTCCACCCCACTTTCTTGTACGAGTCACTTTGGTGCTTTGCCGGGGCTCTAATTTTGATGAAAGTCCCACCATTTCAGCGATTGCGGCCGGGATATCGCTTCGTCGCATATGTTGCGATTTACACCTTAGGCCGGACTTGGATTGAGGCGCTGCGGATTGACGATGCTCACCATATTTTCGGGTTGCGTCTCAATCTTTGGGTCAGTGGGACTCTGCTACTGATTTCCATCGTTGCGCTCATGCGCCGTGGATTCAGTCACAGCTCGGTTTTGGATGAGAACGGAGAGGTAGACTCAAGTTCATGATTGAAGATGTCCACATCCGAAATGAAGAGCACCGCACCCACAAGGCGGGCTGGCTGCGCGCCGCCGTACTTGGTGCAAATGATGGACTGATCGCAACTGCCAGCCTGATGATTGGTGTTTCCGCTGCTCGAGTCACCTCGAGTTTCTTAATTACTGCCGCGGTCGCTGGAATTGTTGCTGGTGCAATGTCCATGGCTGTCGGTGAATACATTTCGGTGCGCTCGCAAAGTGATATCGAAGAATCCGATCGCTTACTGGAGATCCAGCATCTGGCCACCGATCCCGATGGCGAACTTGAAGAATTGGTTCACATATACATGAACCGGGGTCTCACCCGAGAATTAGCCGAACAGGTTGCCCAAACGATGCACGAGAAGGACGCCCTCGAGGCTCACCTTCGCGACGAGCTCGGACAATTTGAGCACACCAAGGCTCGACCAGTTCAGGCCTCCATTGCCTCATCGATCAGTTACACCGCCGGGGGAATTGTTCCCTTCCTTGGAGCTTTGGCCCCAACGATGGGCGCGAAAGTCTGGTCCATCGTTGGATTCACCGTAGTTGGACTGATCGGCACCGGGATTGTCAGCGCTCGGTTGGCTGGCTCTGGCGTGGTCAAAACCACCTTACGCATCCTCATCGGCGGCAGCGTCGGCATGGCGATTACCGCCGGAATCGGATCATTGGTACATCTCTCCGGAATCTAGTTGCTACGCTTGCGTGCTCGTGAAAGGCGTTTGCCTCACCTCGAGTAGGTTTGTTGGGCCACCGTTGTCCCGACCGTTCACAAGGAGCGATCGTGACACTCTTCAGTAATCTGCCGCTTGCGCAAGGTCTCTATGACCCTGCCCAAGAACACGACTCTTGCGGCGTTGCGATGATTGCAACTCTCAACAAAGTGGCCACTCACGATATCGTCGCTCAAGCTCTCACAGCCCTTCGAAACCTCGAGCATCGCGGCGCGTCTGGGGCTGAACCAGATAGTGGTGACGGAGCTGGAATTCTTATCGTCATTCCGGATGAGTTCTATCGCGCGAGCGTTGAATTTGAATTACCGGCAAATGGACATTACGCAACCGGCATCGCATTTATTGATGCGACCCTCACAGATCGCTCGACGATTAATCGCATTGCCGAAGAAGAAGGACTATCAATTCTCGGCTGGCGTGTACTTCCTGTTAATCCAATTTCTTTAGGCAAGACTGCTCTATCCGTTATGCCCCAGTTTGAACAGCTATTTATTGCCGGAAAAGGCAATCAATCAGATCTCGTCCTGGATCGAATGGCCTTTGCCTTCCGCAAGCGCGTCGAACATGAATTACCCATTTACTTTCCATCGCTTTCATCTCGCACCATCGTTTACAAAGGCATGTTGACGACGGGTCAACTAGAAGAATTTTTCCCTGATCTTTCTGATCCACGTACTGTCTCAACTTTGGCGCTGGTTCACTCTCGTTTTTCCACCAACACCTTTCCGTCATGGCCTCTGGCCCACCCATATCGGTTCATCGCTCATAACGGTGAGATAAATACCGTTCGTGGAAACCGTAACTGGATGCGCGCTCGCGAAGCACTGTTATCCAGCGATGTAATTCCAGGCGATCTCTCGCGACTCTTTCCCATCGTTGATCAATCCGGCAGCGATACGGCCTCTTTCGATGAGGTACTTGAACTTCTCTATCTAGGTGGGCGCTCGCTACCTCACGCCATCTTGATGATGATCCCAGAGGCCTGGGAAAACCATGCCACCATGCCGCGCAATCGTCGCGATTTTTACGCATTCCATTCTTCAATGATGGAGCCATGGGATGGTCCTGCCTGCGTGACCTTCACCGATGGCCATCAAGTCGGTGCGGTACTTGATCGAAATGGACTTCGCCCTTCGCGTTACTGGGTCACAAAAGATGGACTGGTAATTTTGGCATCAGAGGTTGGCGTGCTTGATATTCCACAAGAGAACGTCGCCCGCAAGGGTCGCCTGCAACCTGGGCGGATGTTCCTTGTAGATATCGAGCAAGGTCGCATTATCGAAGATGATGAAATCAAGAACGAATTGGCGGACGCAGCTCCTTATGGCGAATGGCTGCATAGCGGCATCGTTAGTTTGGCTGACCTACCTGCACGCGAACATATTGTGTACCCGCATTCATCAGTTATTCGCCGTCAGCGCGCCTTTGGATACACCGAAGAAGAACTTCGGATCATTATCGGCCCCATGGCCAAGAATGGTGCCGAACCATTAGGTTCAATGGGTACAGATACGCCCATAGCCGCTCTATCTGATAAACCTCGCCTGCTCTTCGATTACTTCGCCCAACTCTTTGCCCAGGTGACTAATCCGCCGCTAGATGCGATTCGTGAAGAACTCGTTACCAGCTTAGGCGGGACCATTGGACCTGAGCACAATTTGTTAGACCCAGGACCATCATCCTGCCGTCAGATTTCGTTGCCTTTCCCTGTTATTGATAATGATGAACTTGCAAAGATCATTCACGTCAATGCAGATGGAGATCATCCCGGATTTGCCGCACACGTTGTTCGAGGTCTCTTCCCAGTTTCTGGTGGGGGAGAAGCGCTTCAAGAGCGCATTGCCGAGATTCGTCATGAAGTGTCGCAAGCAATTGCCGAAGGTGCGCGCATCATCGTGCTCTCTGACCGAGACGGTGATTCTGAAGATGCTCCAATTCCATCATTACTTCTTACTTCGGCAATTCATCATCACCTCATTCGCGAAAAGACTCGAACTAAAGTTGGTCTCGTTGTAGAAACAGGCGAAGTTCGCGAAGTGCACCATGTGGCATTGTTGGTTGGTTTTGGCGCCGCCGCTGTAAACCCTTACTTGGCTATGGAAAGCGCCGAAGACTTAGTTCGTCAGGGTGTCATCACTGGTATCACGCCAGAGAAGGCGGTTGGAAATCTCATCAAATCTTTGGGCAAGGGTGTCCTGAAGGTCATGTCCAAGATGGGTATTTCCACTATCGCTTCCTATACCGGAGCTCAAGTCTTTGAAGCTATCGGTCTATCTCGTGAAGTCGTGGATGAATACTTTGTTGGAGTCACCTCTCGCCTAGGCGGAATTAGCCTTGATGTTATTGCTGAAGAGACCATCAAGCGTCATCACATTGCCTATCCTCCTGGTGGAGAAATCCCTGGAACGAAGAGACTGCCCATTGGCGGCGAATACCAATGGCGCCGCGAAGGTGAGCCTCACCTCTTTGACCCCGAGACCGTGTTCACGCTGCAGCATTCCACCCGAGCAAAACGATATGACGTCTTTAAGCGGTATACCTCTCGGATTGATGATCAAGCTCGAGCTCTTATGACTTTGCGTGGTCTCTTTACGCTGCGAGAGGGTCTATTGCCAGCGGTTCCCTTGGATGAAGTTGAATCCGCATCTAGCATCATCAAGCGGTTTGCTACGGGTGCGATGTCT
Source organism: Actinomycetes bacterium (assembly GCA_037142435.1). Classification (GTDB taxonomy): domain Bacteria; phylum Actinomycetota; class Actinomycetes; order Nanopelagicales; family Nanopelagicaceae; genus CAIMZW01. The sequence goes on from JBAXAO010000001.1 coordinate 112,593, forward strand.
TATGGCTCAATCTCCAGCGAAGCCCACGAGACCTTAGCCATTGCCATGAACCGCATTGGCGGAAAATCCAATACCGGAGAGGGCGGCGAAGATCCAGCTCGTTACACCCCCGAGGCAAATGGCGATTCCAAGCGATCATCTATAAAGCAAGTAGCTAGCGGTCGTTTCGGCGTCACTTCAGAATATTTAGTTAACTCCGATGACATTCAGATCAAAATGGCACAGGGTGCCAAGCCTGGAGAAGGCGGACAGCTTCCTGGTAACAAGGTCTATCCATGGATCGCCAAGGTACGTTATTCAACTCCTGGTGTTGGTTTGATTTCGCCGCCACCTCATCACGATATTTACTCCATTGAAGATCTTGCTCAACTTATTCACGATTTGAAGAATGCAAATAAAAATGCGCGCGTTCACGTGAAGTTGGTAGCCGAGGTTGGAGTCGGAACTGTTGCAGCCGGAGTGAGCAAAGCTCATGCTGACGTTGTCTTGATCTCCGGTCACGACGGCGGTACCGGAGCCTCTCCATTGACGTCGCTTAAGCACGCTGGTGCACCTTGGGAGCTTGGTCTTGCGGAGACGCAACAGACTTTAATTCTCAACGGTCTGCGTGATCGCATCGTTGTTCAAGTTGATGGTCAAATGAAGACTGGTCGAGATGTCATTATCGGTGCGCTGCTCGGTGCTGAGGAATTTGGCTTTGCAACAGCGCCACTTGTGGTTTCTGGATGTGTCATGATGCGCGTTTGTCATATGGATACCTGTCCAGTCGGCGTGGCAACTCAAAACCCCGAACTCCGCGCCCGCTTTTCCGGCAAACCAGAGTTCGTTGAGACATTCTTCGAATACATTGCTGAAGAAGTACGCGAATGGCTTTCCAAACTTGGTTTCCGTTCTCTTGATGAAGCCATTGGTCAGGTTGAGTTTTTGGATACTCGAGTAGCGGTAAGCCATTGGAAGGCAAGCGGTCTTGATTTGGCACCGTTATTGCAATCTCCAGTCGGAGATGCAGACACCGCGCGAAAGAACACGACTGTTCAAGATCATGGTCTTGCCGCAGCTCTAGACAATCAATTAATTGAGTTATCAGCAGATGCCCTCAATTCTTCTCAGCCAGTGCGAATCGAACTTCCAGTCCGAAACGTCAATCGAACTGTGGGAACGATGTTGGGCGCCGAAGTTACTCGCCGATTCGGAGGATCTGGGTTGCCTGATGGCACGATTGAAGTACTCCTGCATGGTTCTGCTGGACAATCTTTTGGCGCCTTTATTCCGAAAGGTCTGACTCTGCGACTATTCGGCGACACTAATGACTTCGTCGGTAAAGGCTTATCTGGGGGACGAATTGTTGTCCGGCCGGATGAGAAAGCCACATTCCCTTCACACGAGAATGTGATCGCCGGAAACGTCATTGGTTATGGCGCCACTTCAGGTCAAATCTTCATTCGTGGTGTCGTTGGCGAACGCTTCTGCGTTCGTAACTCTGGCGCAACTGCCATTGTTGAAGGCGTCGGAGATCACGGGTGTGAATATATGACCGGTGGAATCGCCATGATCCTAGGAAAGATTGGTCGCAACTTTGCAGCCGGCATGTCTGGTGGTCGGGCATTTGTACTAGATCTTGATCCACTACTAGTAAATGGAGATTTGGTCGACGTGCTCTCACTTCCTGTTGATCAGGAAGAAATTGTTCATTCGCTTATCGTTCAATACGCCCTTGAAACCGGTTCACCGACCGCTCAATCTCTTGCAGATGACTGGACTTCATCCAAGTCTCGAATATCTATGGTCATGCCTCGAGATTATGCGCGCGTTCTGGCTGCCATCGATCGGGCCGAACGAGAAGGACTTCCTGTCGACAAAGTAATCATGGAGGCACTCAATGGCTGATCCCCGCGGATTTCTCACAACTCCACGCGTTCTGCCGACGCGACGTCCAGTTGATGTTCGCATTCAAGACTGGAAAGAAGTTTACGAACCACAAGATCTCGGTGACCTGCGCAAGCAAGCCGGGCGTTGCATGGATTGCGGCATTCCGTTCTGCCATCAGGGTTGCCCACTCGGAAATCTCATTCCCGAGTGGAACGATTTAATGTGGCGAGGTGAAAAGCGCGAGGCAATTGATCGTCTTCATGCCACAAATAATTTCCCGGAATTCACTGGCAGACTTTGCCCAGCGCCGTGTGAAACCGCATGTGTAGTTGGCATTAATGCTCAAGCGGTAACCATCAAGCAAGTTGAACTTCGCACCATCGAGGAAGCCTTCGAAAATGGCACCGTCCTGCCTCTCTCTCCCGATCGCCTTACTGGAAAGACAGTTGCAGTTATTGGCTCTGGACCTGCCGGATTGGCAGCCGCTCAACAGCTGACTCGCGCTGGCCATACCGTGGCTGTTTATGAACGTGCCGAAAAAATTGGCGGCCTGCTCCGATACGGAATTCCTGAATTCAAAATGGAGAAATCAATTTTGGATCGTCGATTGGCGCAAATGGAAGCCGAAGGCACCAGATTTCGCCCGGGCGTAAACGTCGGCGAAGAAATCACTGGCGCTTCACTACGCGTGAAGTATGATGCAGTTGTTCTCGCTGTTGGTTCAACAAATTGGCGTGATCTGCAAGTTCCAGGACGAGAATACAAAGGTATTTATCAAGCGATGGAATTTCTGCCTTGGGGAAATAAACAAGGTCTGGGCGAGATCGCTGGCGAACCTCCCATCAATACACATGGCAAGCACGTAGTAATTCTCGGCGGTGGAGATACTGGTGCAGACTGCTTAGGTACCTCCATCCGACAGGGTGCAGCAAGTGTGACCCAGCTGGAGATTTTGCCACGGCCAACGGAAGAACGCCCTTCCTCTCAACCATGGCCTACATATCCAATGATTTATCGAGTTTCATCGGCGCACGAAGAAGCAGGGGAGCGTCTTTACGCTGTCTCTACTGAAGAATTCTTAGGCGACGCTGACGGCAATGTGCGAGCACTCAAGATTGTTGAAACTCAATTCGTCGATGGCAAATTTCAAAAGGTTGAAGGTAGTGAGCGCGAAATTCCAGCCGACTTTGTCTTCTTAGCCATGGGCTTTGTCGGACCCGAAAAGAGCCCACTTCTTGAGCAATTGGAAGTTGAATTCGATCAACGCGGAAATATCAAGCGCGATGACCAATTTCAGACTACAACCGAAGGAGTATTTGTTTGTGGTGATGCTGGTCGCGGGCAATCTTTGATTGTGTGGGCTATCGCCGAGGGTCGCAGCGCTGCTGCCGCCGTAGATGAATTCTTAGAAGGCGCCACTCAGTTACCAGCGCCGATCGAACCAACCGCACGTCCTCTGATGGTTTAAGGTTATCAATTATGCGTAGAGCCAAAATCGTTTGCACCATGGGTCCGGCCGTTGAGGCACCAGAAAAAGTCGATGAGCTTATTGCCGCGGGTATGAACATGGCCAGGCTTAACCTCTCTCATGGCGGCTACCCCGAACATCAAAATCGCTTGGATCTCGTTCGAGCCAGCGCTGAGAAAGCCGGACGTGCTGTCGCCATTTTGGTTGACCTTCAAGGTCCCAAGATTCGGTTGGCCCGCTTTGCAGATGGTCCGCACGAACTTCATCGCGGAGATATATTCACCATTACAACGGATGATGTAGTTGGAACTAAAGAGCGTGTTGGTACGACCTTCAAAGGTTTGCCTGGAGATTGCAAAGCGGGCGATCGGATTCTTATCGACGATGGCAAGGTCACCGTTGAGGTTGTGGAAGTAAAGGGCAACGATGTTGTCACTAAGGTTATTCAGCCCGGATTTGTTTCAAATAACAAAGGTATAAATCTTCCTGGGGTTGCAGTTTCAGTACCTGCGATGAGTGAAAAAGATATTGAAGATCTCCGTTGGGGTCTCCATGCTGGTGCGGATTTTATCGCGCTCTCCTTTGTGCGCAGCGCCGCAGATATCCTGGACGTGCATCGGATCATGGATGAAGAAGGTATTCGCCGCCCCGTTATTGCCAAGATCGAAAAGCCTCAAGCGGTCGAAAACCTAGAAGAGATTGTTGCCGCATTCGATGGCATCATGGTGGCGCGTGGCGACCTTGGCGTCGAACTTCCCATTGAGGAAGTTCCCTTGGTCCAAAAGCGCTGCGTTTTCTTGGCTCGCGAGGCGGCAAAGCCGGTCATCGTTGCGACTCAAATGCTGGATTCCATGATCACTAATTCCACCCCAACTCGTGCCGAAGCCACCGACTGCGCCAATGCGGTACTCGATGGTGCCGACGCGTTGATGTTGTCGGGGGAGACCAGCGTGGGAGATTTTGCGATTCAAGCCGTTCAAACCATGGCTCGCATCATCGAACGCACTGAAGAAGCGATGTTGGATCAGATTCCGCCGCTCAAGCACAATCCCAAGACCAAGGGCGGGGCCATTACCAAGGCCGCTGTTGAGGTCGGCGAAATTGTTGAGGCCAAGTTCTTGGTGGCCTTCACTCAAAGCGGAGATTCAGCTCGGCGTATGTCGCGGCTTCGCTCTTCTATCCCTATTTTGGCTCTGACCCCCGAGCGAGCCGTCTATAACCAGCTCGCGCTCTCCTGGGGTATCGAATCCATGATCACTCTTAGCGTTGATCACACCGATGAAATGGTGAAGCAGGTCGATAGCGTTCTCCTAGAGTCCAATCGCGTCCAGGCGGGCGAATACGTCATCATTGTGGCTGGCTCTCCACCAGGAATTCCTGGTTCTACCAATGCACTCCGTGTTCACCGATTGGGCGATGCCATAGGTGGCGTTGCTCCGGCTTATCGAAAGTAACCTGGGTTCGAATACCTTCTTAACCCAGTTATAATCGCTTCTCTGTAACGGCCTCGGTACTCCAACGGTAGAGAGGGCGGACTCAAAATCCGCACAGTGTCGGTTCAAATCCGACTCGAGGCACATGTCGCAATCAGATATTTCTCTAGCTGGGACAGGCGATAAGCCTGCCGCTCGAATTTTGGTTGCCGAAGATGAGGCGATTATTCGGTTAGACCTCGTCGAAATGTTGACTGAAGCTGGCTACCAAGTGGTTGCCGAGGCAACTAACGGAGTAGAAGCCATTGCCCTTGCCAAGGAGCACCAGCCCGATCTGGCCATTTTGGATGTCAAGATGCCCGAGCTTGATGGCATTTCAGCAGCCCAAGAAATAATTGGTATTGCCCCAGTTTTAATGCTCACCGCCTTTAGCCAACGCGAACTCGTGGAACGCGCTCGCGATGCTGGCGCTATGGCCTACGTCGTTAAGCCTTTCAGCATCTCGGACCTGGTCCCGGCTATTGAAATTGCCATTAGCCGTCACCAGCAGCTCAAAGCCCTCCAATTAGAGGTAGCAGATCTTCACGAACGCTTGGAAACGCGCAAGGTCATTGATCGGGCAAAAGGGATCTTGATGCAGGCCCTTAACCTCACCGAACCTGCCGCATTTAGCTGGATCCAGCGGGCGGCGATGGATCGCCGTATGACCATGAAACAGGTCGCCCAGGCGGTAATTTCGCCAGATTCCGTTCCTGAGAGATAAGTGAACGGTTAAATCTTTGTAACGATTATAAGTCACGCATAAAAGTGCCCAAATTGTTATCTAATAACACTATTTTCAATTGAATTAACCTCTCGTTCACCTATAACCTTCACTCCTCCCTGTCCCGGGAATAAGTAATAACAGGAAGGCCTACATGAATAAGAACACAAAGCGCGTTCTTGGCGTCGTAGCTGCTGCAACCCTCGTAGCGGGTTCCATCGCAATTACTTCTGCACAAGCCGCAGTTAAGTCAGTCACTTTGGTCTATCAAGGACCTCTAACAGGTACTGATGCACAGACTGGTCAGGATGAATTCCTCGGAGCTCAGACTGCCGTTCAGATCTACAACGATTCCAACCCAGCCGTTACCGTCAAGTTGATCACTGCAGACGATCAAGGCGATGGCGCAGTTGCCGGAACCGTTGCTCCTGGTATTGCACAGAACAAGTCCGTTATCGGAGTTGTTGGACCTGCTTACTCAGGCGCATCGATCGCATCATTCCCTTCATACAAGGCCGGACGCTTGACGATGGTTTCACCATCTGCAACTCGCGTTACCTTGACCGATCCAAAGTCAGCTGACAACGGATACCCATTCTTCCACCGCGTTGTTGGTAACGATGCGCTTCAAGGTCCAGCTGTTGTTCGCTGGTCAACTGATGGCGTTTCATCACCAAAGGTTTACGTCATCGATGACCAGACTCCTTACGGAACCGGTCTTGCTGATGCAGCTAACGCATACATCAAGCTTAAGAAGATCACCAAGGTTGGTTCTGACTCTGTAGTTCAGAAGACCTCTGATTACACCGCAACTGTTTCCAAGATCAAGGCTTCCAAGGCAAACGTCGTCATCTACACCGGTTACTACCCAGACGGTGGCGCATTGGCCAAGGCTTTGAATGACTCAGGTTGGGTCGGCACCTTCGCAGGTGGCGACGGCGTACTTAACGATGCATTCATCGGTGTAGCTGGTAAGGCTGCTGCTGAAGGCGTTAAGTTCACTGCTCCTGCAGTTCCATTTGAGACTGCTGCATCTGATGCACAACAAGCTGCCTTCACCAAGGCAACAAAGTTGAAGACAGCTGCTGGACACGTCTACGTAACTGAAACCTTCAATGCCACAAACGTCTTCTTGACTTGCATCAAGCAGGGCAAGTACAGCCGTGCTGGTATCCAGGCTTGCGTTGCTACCGGAACCTTCTATGGTTTAGATGGAAAGACCGTTCTTCGCTTCACCCGTTTCGGTGAGGTTGTTGGCGGAGCTCCAGTCGGTGGCTTCCAGGTTGTCAAGGGTGTTATCAAGTACTTCGGCGCAGTTTGATCCGTCAGTACTAGTTAATAAATACCCTGTAAGTGTTTTACCGTAGTTAAATCGAAGTGTCCCAGCGTCCACAGTGGCGCTGGGACATTTCAAATGTCTTGGTCCCTCGTGTATAAAAAGTGAAATGGGAATAATGAATTTCTCAGTGGTGGTATCCCAGTTTTGGCCGCTTCTCATCAATGGCCTGGCTCTTGGTTTTATTTATGTTTTAATTTCATTGGGTTACACCATGGTTTACGGCGTTCTTCGCCTCATCAACTTTGCTAACTCTGAAATCTTTATGGTCGGAACCTTTGCAACAGTGATCGTCTCCCGTAACTTCTTCGGGTTCAATCAAAATACTGATCCTTTGCATGGTTTTAAACTTTTCTACACCATGGGCCTTTGCCTCTTGGCCTCTATGTTAGTTTCGGGAGTTACTGCCGTTCTCGTTGAAATCGTGGCATACCGCAGACTCCGCGCAAAAGGCACTAACCGATTAGCCAGCCTCATCTCCGCCATCGGCGTTTCGATTATTTTGCAAGAAGGCGTCCGGATCCTGACCCACTCGGTTCCTATGTCCAATCCGCGCTTACTGCGGAAATTCAACGTTGTAACTATTGGTGATGTCGGACTACGTGTCGACACACTCATTGTTATTGGTTTTGCCGCCGTGCTCTTTTTTGCTGTGGATCGATTCGTAACCAAGACGTTGTTGGGTAAAGCAATTCGCGCAGTTTCTATGAGTGAAGAAACTTCGAAGTTGATGGGTATTAACCTCAACCGGGTAATTTCTGCAACCTTCCTTATCGGTGGTTCGATGACCGGCGCCGCCGCTTTTCTTTACGAGATGGTTTATGAAAATACTAAATACAACGTTGGCTTCTCCATTGGTTTGGCGGCGTTCACCGCTGCTGTTCTAGGCGGAATCGGAAACTTGCGAGGCGCATTTTATGGCGGCCTGGCATTAGGACTCACCGAGCAATTCGCTGCCGCAATTCTGGGTACGCAATGGAAATCTGTAACAGTCTTTTTAGTTCTAGTTTTGGTTCTTCTCTTCAAGCCAAATGGCTTGTTCGGTGAAGCCGTACAACAGACGAGGGTATAACGATGATAAATATCCGAGATAAAGGCGCGGAGATCTGGGAAAACTGGAACCGCCCCAAGCGTTCTACTTTTGCGGTCCTTCTCATCGCAGTGGTCGTTTTGCTGCCTTTTGGCGGCAACTTCAGCTTTACCAGCTTCCTTAATACCCCCATCTCTTCGTATCAGGCGGTGCTGGTTTATCCAGTGGGAATGTTCGTTTTGATGGCGCTGGGCCTCAATATTGTGGTCGGAAAGAGCGGCCTGCTCGATTTAGGTTATGTGGCTTTCTTCGCGATTGGCGCCTATACCGCGGCGATTTTGGGAACAAAGACTCACCTCAATATCTGGGAGATCTTGCCTATCGGCATGGGTCTGGCAATGCTTTCTGGTGTCATCCTCGGTCTGCCTACCTTGCGCTTACGCGGAGATTATCTGGCAATTGTCACTTTAGGTTTTGGTGAAATCGTCCGCATCGTTGCCGTTAACAACCGTGCAACCGGCGGCCCCAACGGAATTGCCAACGTGCCAAATCCACCATCAGTTCTGGGTATTCAATTCGATTTGATGCATATGCAGGGCTTCTTCTGGATCATCCTCGTCATGATTCTTTTGGTTATCTGGATGGTGCGCCGGCTTTCAGTACGTAGACCGGGCCGCGCTTGGGAAGCAATTCGTCAAGATGAAGACGTAGCCATGTTGATGGGCGTCCCGACTCTGCGCTACAAGATTTGGTCATTTAGCATTGGTGCTGCCATTGGTGGCGCCGCTGGCGTTATCTTCGCTGCCAAATCTATGTATGTCGCTCCAGAAATGTTTACCTTTAACGTCTCTGTACTCATTCTCTCCTGCGTTGTCTTCGGTGGAATGGGAAATATTTGGGGAGTCGTCCTCGGTGCAACAATTTTGGCGTATTTGCCAGAGCGCATTCGCTTCATTTCCAACGCACGTCAGTTGGTCTTTGGCTTGGCACTTGTCATCATTATGAATGTTCGCCCCGATGGACTCTTGCCTCGAAAGAAGCGCGAGAAGATTCAAAAGAAGAACGTGGATCCAATTGCTGGAGAGGAATCCAATGTCTGAGCGAATTCTTGATCTGCAAAATGTCACTATGCAGTTTGGTGGCGTCAAAGCGCTGGATGGCGTTAATTTTCACGTCAACAAAGGTGAGATTTGTGCCTTGATTGGCCCTAACGGCGCCGGCAAGACCACCGTCTTCAACGTTGTCACCGGCGTCTACACACCTACCAGCGGTGAAATCCTTTTCAATGGTGGATCAGTCATTGGCAAGAAGCGCGACAAAATCACCAAGTCCGGTATCGCTCGCACCTTCCAGAATGTTCGCCTTTTTGGCGAGATGACCACTCTGGAAAATGTGATGACCGCAGCTGATGTACATAAGAAGACTGGCCTGGTCGGCGCACTCTTTGGGACTCCCAAAGCGCGCCGGGAGGAGAAGGCTGGAAAGGAACGCGCTCACGAGCTATTGAAGTTCATGGGAATCGATCATCGTTCTGATCAGCTTGCCAAGAACCTTCCTTACGGTGATCAGCGCCGTCTGGAGATCGCTCGTGCGATGGGCACTGAGCCACAGTTATTGCTCCTGGATGAGCCAGCCGCGGGCTTTAACCCGGCAGAAAAAGAAGCGCTTGCTGCCACTATTCGCAAGATTCGCGATGCCGGTTACACCGTACTTCTCATCGAGCACGATATGTCATTAATCATGGGCATTTCTGATCGAGTTTCGGTGCTCGACTTCGGCGTAAAGATTGCCGATGACATCCCATCTGTTGTCCAAAATGATCCAAAGGTTATCGAGGCTTACTTAGGAGCACCTGCTGATGCGTCTTGAAATTAAAGATATCCACGTCTTCTACGGCAAGATCGAGGCCATTAAAGGAATCACCGTCACCGTAAATCAGGGTGAAATTGTTACTCTCATTGGCGCTAACGGCGCGGGCAAAACAACGATGCTTAAGACAATTTCTGGTCTGCGCAATATCTCTAGTGGCCAAATTCTTTTCGATGGCCAAGATATCTCCAAACTCCCACCTCACGAGCGCACGGCCCTTGGAATTTCCCAAGCGCCTGAAGGCCGCGGAATTTTCCCAGGTATGACTGTTCTGGAGAACCTAGAAATCGGTAAGTATTTCCGTAAAGAACGTCGCGCCGAAATGGCTGAAGATCTCGAGAAGGTTTACCACTTATTTCCACGTTTGAAAGAGCGGGCATCTCAAGCTGGCGGAACTCTTTCCGGTGGCGAACAGCAAATGTTGGCGATCGGTCGTGCACTCATGGCTCGCCCAAAAGTCTTGCTTTTGGATGAACCTTCCATGGGTCTTGCTCCGCTGATGATTGCCAATATTTTCCGAATTATCACCGAGATCAATCAGACCGGAACCACCATCTTGTTGGTAGAACAGAACGCTCAACAAGCGCTGCAGCGTGCACACCGTGCATACGTCCTCGAGACTGGACATGTTGTAAAGGAAGCTAAGGCTTCAGATTTGCTCAACGATCCAGATGTTCGCGCCGCCTACTTAGGTACAGGCGCCGGAGCAGCTCACTAAAAATTTATTTAGTTCTGCTCCAAAATTAGACAGGTGATGCGCGCTGTACAGGTTCGCTGGCCTTTGTCATTGGTTATGACGATCTCCCAGCTGCATAACGTACGTCCCAACGAGATCGGTGTAGCGACACCAGTCACTATTCCCGATGTTGCGCTCTTGTGATGGGTCGCGTTTATATCAACGCCTACAATCTTTCGATCAGGTCCGGCGTGCAAGGCGGTTCCGATAGATCCCAGGCTTTCGGCCAAAACCACGTTGGCGCCACCGTGTAAGAATCCTAAAGGTTGAGTATTTCCCTCAACCGGCATGGTCCCAACCATTCGAGAGGGACTTGCTTCCGTTATTTTGATTCCCATTTTTAGGTCTAGAGGTGCGTAGCCACGCTTTTCAATTTCAGCCAAGTAATCGATCATGGCGACATTCTAACGAGCGTTTGCGCTCAATAGACCTAGAATCGGCGCATGACCAAACGCCTATTACTCATTGATGGGCATTCGCTGGCGTATCGAGCTTTCTACGCTCTGCCAGTCGAGAACTTTGCAACATCTGCAGGTCAGCCAACTAATGCTGTCTACGGCTTTGCCTCCATGCTGATCAACCTCATCAGAGATGAGAAACCAACACATATCGCAGCGGCTTTCGATGTCTCTCGTAAAACTTTTCGCAGCGAGATGTTTCCGGAATATAAAGCCAATCGCAGCGCTACCCCGGACGCTTTTCGCTCGCAGACTTCATACCTCTTCGAACTTGTGGCCGCTATGGGCATCCGCCACTTTGCCATGGAGGGTTTTGAGGCCGATGACATTATCGCCACCTTTGCCACGCGGGCCGAGAGTGAAGGATTTGAGGTTCTCATTTGCACCGGAGATCGTGATTCTTTTCAATTGGTAACCGAAAGTACGACTGTGCTTTACCCAAAACGCGGCGTCACTGACCTGGCGCGGATGACTCCCTCGGAAGTTGAAACCAAATATGGGCTGACCCCGACGCAGTATCCAGATTTTGCCGCTTTGCGTGGCGACCCCAGTGACAATCTTCCTTCCGTCCCCGGTGTGGGCGAGAAGACCGCGGCCAAGTGGATTCAAGAATATGGCTCATTAAAAGAGTTAGTGGCCAAGGTCGATGAAGTAAAAGGCAAGGCAGGGGAGTCGCTTCGAGAAAATTTAGCTCACGTCCTGCTCAATCGCGAGCTCACCCAATTGCAGCGCGAGCTTCATATCGAGGCCAGCATTTCGGATCTCCAATGGGAAGGCATCGATACCCCTACCATCAATGCTTTACTTGATCTCTTGGAGATTAAAGCGCTGAAAGATCGCGTCAAAGTTCTCGCCAGTTCTCATTCATCCGAAGCAGACTTAATACCTGAAATAGAACAACCAGAGATTTCGATAACAGAAATATCAGGCGCGAAATTGAGTGAACTCATCGAAAAGCGAGTGCAACCGATCGCCTTTCACGCTCAGATTATTGACGGGCAGATCGCCGAATACTCGGTTGCCTTTTCGGCCAGCGAAGTATTTGTGGTCCATGAACTTGTTCCAGGGGAGTGGTTCTCGGATCCGGCAATACCAAAATATGTTCATGGCGGTAAGACGCTGTTACGCGATTTTGGTTGCGTCGGTGTTGATTTTGACACTGAGCTTGCGGCGTATGTCATTAATCCCGGGACTCGAAACTTGGATCTTTCCGACCTAACCGAGAGATTTCTAGGGATAGTCACTGCCGAGCAAGAAATCGATCTCTTCTCCGCTTTTGATGGCAAAGCTGCTGGTTCCATATTTGCACTAACAACTGACCTGAGAACCCACGTCGCCGAAAGAGGAATGGCCGATCTCCTGGCGAAATTGGAGATTCCGGTCATGATCGATTTGGCAGAAATGGAGCGCCTGGGAATTGGGGTCGACCGCGAAAAGTTGGGATCTCTTGCTACATTTTTTCGAGGCGAAGTCGAACGAGAAACCGCAGGCGCGCATACCGCCGCCGGTCACGAGTTCAATGTGGGCTCTCCTAAGCAACTTCAAGTAGTTCTCTTTGATGAACTGAAGTTGCCGAAGACTAAAAAGATAAAGACCGGCTACACCACCGACGCTGAAGGTCTGGAATGGCTCTTTGCTAAAACTGGGCATCCGCTCTTGGCCCATCTTTTGCGCATCCGGGAAACTAGCAAGTTGTTGACGACTATCGATGGCCTACTGAGCGCCATTGCCGTCGATGGCCGCATTCATACCGACTTTCAGCAAACTGTCGCCGCCACCGGCCGACTTTCATCGACCAACCCTAACTTGCAGAACATTCCAGTTCGTACCGAAGAAGGTCGCAAGATTCGTGATTGTTTCGTCGCGCAAGCGCCATTTGTTGACTTGCTCACCGCTGATTACAGCCAAATTGAAATGCGCATCATGGCCCATCTCTCCAAAGATGCTGGACTCATCGCTGCTTTCCAAAGTGGCGAAGATTTGCACTCAACCGTGGCTTCACTGGTGTTCGGAGTGAAGGCCACCGACGTTGATCCGGAGATGCGCCGCCAAATTAAAGCGATGTCTTATGGCTTGGCATATGGCCTCTCGTCGTATGGTCTAGCTCAACAACTTGATTTGTCGCCAGGAGATGCCGCAGCGTTGATGGACCAATACTTCACTCGTTTTGGTGGAATTCGCGATTATCTGGCGACTGTTGTTGAAGCGGCAAGACGTGACGGTTATACCGAAACCATCATGGGTCGCCGTCGTTACTTGCCCGATCTCAATCAAGAGAACCGAGCGCGCCGCGAAATTGCCGAACGCATGGCGCTTAACGCCCCGATCCAAGGATCGGCCGCGGATATCATCAAGGTTGCCATGATTAATTCGCGCGCCGCAATGAAGCGCTTGAATCTACAATCGCAATTGCTCTTGCAAGTGCATGACGAATTAATCTTCGAAATTTATCCAGGTGAGTCAGACGTTCTCAGCGATCTTGTTCGAAAAGAAATGGGAAGTGCTTTCGCGCTTTCCGTGCCGCTGGATGTAAATATTGGAATCGGTAAAAGTTGGGATTTGGCGGCACATTAATTTTCGGAGGAAACAACATCTCCCAAAGCTTCGGTATCTGACTCTTTTGTGGGTATGCGATCAGCAGCCTTGAGCCGTCCCTTGCCGAGGTTAATAACGACTAGCCCTATGCTGATAGCGATCGTCGTCGCACCAAGACACCACCGTGGTGAATAATTTTGAGAGATGAAACCGCCTGCGGCCTGGCCCAGCGCAGCGCAGGTTCCCTCGACGGTCCATAGCCAACCCAGGGCGGCAACAGCTGATCCACGCGGGCGCACCGCTTCGGTAATTTCCCAGTAGAAAACATGGAGACCGCCATTGACCAAGCCAATAAAGGCCACAACCAGCATGAGGCGCCAATCAGGAAATGTGAAAGCGAGTGGCAAACTAAAGATGAACCACGCTAGATAGAGCCGTCTAAAGGCTTGCAGCGATGAGGTCTTGCTAGAAATTAGGCCAGCGAGTAATCCGCCAATGACGGTGAAGGCTGACATGACGGCCAGTATTAAACCGGTTCGATGAGAAACATTCTGTAATGTGGCAAAGGCAGGGACGCCGATGTAAAACGCTCCCCAACCAAAACCGATAAAGACGCCTTCCAGCATCAGCAATCGAATTGCCGGAACTTTCCAAATGGGGAGTTCGCCTTTGACTTTCTTTTCCGGAACCCAAGCTTTGGTTGCGGGGAGCAGGGCCATCATTCCGCCACCAAATAACATAAAACCCGCACAGGCATTGAGCGCAGATGCTGGGTGCGAGGAGAGCGCCAAGGTTGTGACCAGGACCGGACCAAAAACGCCAACCGACGTCATCACCGATGTGTCCATTGCATACGCAGTTCGAATCATGTCTGGCGGAACAGTGATCTTCCACATGGGACGAACGGAAAGGTTTATAGGGGGAGCGGTAAACCCAAGGATGAAGGCAACCAAAATGAGCTCGTTCCGGCTCTGTCCTAAGTTGAAGATGATGATGAGCGCGGCGTAAGCAGGTACAAATGTCCGCAATGGCCATTTCAAGCCCCAGCGATCCATGATCGATCCACGGACTCCGGCGGTGAGTGCGCTGGACATACCCTCTAAGCCAACAGCTAATCCGGCTGCAGAAATGGAGTGCGTTGCATGCTGGACCTTGAAATATGTGCCCAATCCGATCATCGAATAGGCTAATCGAGCAGGAAATGCACTTATAAGAAGCACCTGGGCGCCACGAATCTTCAGTAATTCGAAATATGCGCGCATTCGAGGATCCTACATCGTGGACAATTGTGCGCGTTTGACCATTAAATCGAGCGAAAGGTACCCTTGGGGGTCCTATTCCTTCTACTTTCTATCCCAACTGGAGCACCTTGAGTCCCTCACAAATTGCAGTAAATGACATTGGTTCAGCAGAAGATTTTCTAGCCGCTATCGAAGGCACCATCAAGAATTTTAATGATGGAGATTTAGTTTCCGGAATCGTCGTTCAAGTAGACCGCGAAGAGGTCCTTCTCGACATTGGTTACAAAACCGAAGGTGTAATTCCTTCTCGCGAACTCTCCATCCGCCACGACATCGATCCATCTGAGATCGTCAAAGTTGGCGACCGAGTTGAGGCTCTCGTTCTTCAAAAAGAAGATAAAGAAGGTCGTTTAATTCTCTCCAAGAAGCGTGCTCAGTACGAGCGTGCCTGGGGCGAAATCGAAGGCAAGAAGGAACGCGACGAAGTCGTTACCGGAACTGTCATCGAAGTTGTTAAGGGCGGCTTGATCGTTGATATCGGTCTTCGCGGCTTCCTACCAGCATCATTGGTTGAAATGCGTCGCGTCCGTGACTTGACTCCATACATTGGCAAGCAGGTCGAAGCTCGCATCATCGAACTCGATAAGAACCGAAACAACGTTGTTCTATCTCGTCGTGCATACCTCGAGCAGACCCAATCCGAATCTCGCACCACTTTCTTGAACCAACTCCTCAAGGGTCAGGTTCGGTCCGGTGTGGTCTCATCCATCGTTAACTTTGGTGCATTCGTTGACCTCGGCGGCGTTGATGGTTTGGTTCACGTCTCTGAGCTTTCTTGGAAGCACATCGATCATCCAAGTGAAGTTGTCGAAGTGGGCGATGAAGTAACCGTTGAAGTTCTCGAAGTAGATTTCGAGCGCGAGCGCGTTTCCTTGTCTCTTAAGGCAACCCAGGAAGATCCATGGCAGGCATTTGCCCGCACTCACACCATCAACCAAGTTGTTCCTGGTGAAGTTACCAAGCTCGTACCATTCGGCGCATTCGTTCGCGTCTTTGAAGGTATCGAAGGTTTGGTTCACATCTCCGAGTTGGCCGAGCGCCATGTCGAGATCCCAGAGCAGGTTGTTCAGGTTGGGGACGAACTCTTCGTCAAGATCATCGACATCGATCTCGAGCGTCGTCGTATCTCCCTTTCCCTCAAGCAAGCTAACGAAGGCCACGAAGTTGAGATCGAAGCATTCGATCCCACCCAATACGGCATGCCAGCGCGTTACGACGCTGAAGGCAACTTCATCTACCCAGAAGGATTCGACTCCGATTCCCAAGAGTGGAAGCCTGGCTTTGAAGCAGAGCGCGAAGCATGGGAGCGTCAGTACGCTGAAGCTCAATCCCGCTTCCTTGCTCACAAGAAGCAGAAGGAAGAAGCCAAGGCTGCAGATGCTGCTGCCGAAGTTGCCCCTGAAGTTGTTGAAGAGGCCGCTGAATAAAGCGCCTTCCATCCTAGAGTTAAGGGTCCTGACTTCGGTCGGGACCCTTTTCATTTGCCCCGACTCTGGCTTTTCTCCAGAAATTTGGCAGGGCGTTCTGTCAGTTCGGGTAGGTAGGCTGAGCGGGTGTTATTAGTAGCGCTCACCGGTGGAATTGGCTCGGGCAAGTCGCTGGCTGGCGACTTCTTTGAAGAGCTCGGGGCAATCGTGGTTGATTCCGACCAACTGGCTCGCGATGTGGTCGAGCGCGGCACCGAAGGATTCGATGAGATCGTTGCCCGCTTTGGTGACCAGATCCTTAAAGACGGTCTGCTCGATCGCCGCAAACTGGGCGAGATTGTCTTCGCCGATCCAGCCGCTCGGGCAGATTTAGAAGCAATAACTCACCCACGAATTCGTCTGGCACTGCAAGAGGTCATCGATGCCGCTCCCGAAGATGGCGTAGTGATCAACCAAATTCCACTCTTGGTCGAGACCGGTGGGCGAGATCGATTTGATTTCATCATTGCCATCATCGCTGATGAAAGCATCCGTACTTCGCGCTTGCTCGAACGTGGCCTCAAAGGCTACGAGATCGCTGCCCGTATCAAAGCTCAGGCCACCGATGATGACCGCAAAGCCATCGCAGATTTTCTTATTCACAACGATGGCGATCACGATCATCTACTCCGCCAAGTCGAAAATCTATGGGATGAAGTACTTCTTCCTCGAGCACGGGGAAAGTAGTGCGCCCAGTCACCGACCTCGAGCGCAAGGTCAATCCTTTTCAAGTCATCAGCGACTATGTTCCATCCGGTGATCAGCCTGCTGCTATTGAAGAGCTCTCTCGGCGAATAAACGCCGGCGAATCCGACGTAGTTCTCCTTGGTGCAACCGGTACTGGTAAATCTGCGACTACTGCCTGGCTTATTGAAAAGCTGCAACGACCGACCTTGGTTCTAGCCCCGAACAAAACTCTCGCCGCACAGTTGGCAAATGAGTTCAAGGAGTTACTTCCCAACAACGCCGTCGAATATTTTGTTTCCTACTACGACTACTACCAACCAGAAGCCTATGTTCCTCAGACTGACACTTTCATTGAAAAAGATAGCGCGGTCAATAGCGAAGTCGAGCGCCTGCGCCACTCCGCCACCAATTCGCTGCTGACCAGACGTGATGTCATCGTCGTGGCGACGGTTTCCTGTATTTATGGTTTAGGTACGCCACAAGAATACGTCGATCGCATGATTCGCCTCAAAGTGGGAGATGTCATCGAGCGCAATCAACTTTTGCGCAAGTTTGTCGATATTCAATATAAACGTAATGACATCGCCTTCGAGCGTGGCACCTTTCGCGTTCGTGGTGACACCATTGAAATCATCCCAATGTATGAAGAACTCGCTTTGCGCATTGAAATGTTTGGTGACGAGATCGAGCGCATCATGACGCTTCACCCACTCACTGGCGAGATAGTGCGTGATGAACAAGAGATGTATGTCTTTCCCGCCAGCCACTATTCGGCCGGACCTGAAACTATGGAACGCGCCATGGCCGCCATCGAGATCGAGATGGAAGCCAAGGTCACTGAATTTGAGCGTCAAAATAAGTTACTCGAAGCCCAACGCCTGCGCATGCGAACCACCTTTGATCTAGAGATGATGCGCCAATTGGGTTTCTGCTCGGGTATCGAAAACTACTCTCGCCATATCGATGGTCGTGACGCTGGTTCTGCACCTAACTGTCTGCTGGACTATTTCCCCGAAGATTTCCTCACCGTCATCGATGAGTCCCACGTAACTGTTCCTCAAATCGGGGCGATGCATGAAGGCGATGCTTCTCGTAAAAGAACCCTGGTCGAGCATGGTTTTCGACTTCCTAGCGCTATGGACAATCGTCCGCTGCGCTTCGATGAATTCCTAGGCCGTAAAGGTCAGACGGTGTATCTCTCGGCCACGCCAGGTAAATACGAAATGGCCAAGGTCGAAGGCGATGTGGTCGAACAAGTCATCCGCCCAACCGGATTGATTGACCCACAAATTGTGCTCAAACCTATCAAGGGCCAGATCGATGATCTCTTAGGTGAAATCCGCAAGCGCGCCGAGAAGAATGAGCGCGTTCTCGTCACGACTCTCACCAAGAAAATGTCGGAAGATCTGACCGACTACTTGCTTGGTCTAGGTGTCAAAGTTCGTTATCTCCACTCTGAAGTTGATACCTTGCGTCGCGTTGAACTTTTGCGCGAACTCCGTTCGGGGGAGTACGACGTCCTCATCGGCATCAACCTATTACGTGAAGGACTTGACCTACCCGAAGTTTCCCTCGTTGCAATTTTGGATGCAGATAAAGAAGGATTCTTGCGCTCTGCAACATCGCTTATTCAGACTATTGGCCGTGCCGCCCGTAACGTCTCTGGCGAAGTTCACATGTACGCCGATAACCTCACTAAATCCATGGCGCAAGCCATTGATGAAACCAATCGCCGCCGCGCCAAGCAGATTGCCTACAACACTGCGCATGGCATCGATCCGCAACCTCTTCGAAAGAAAATCGCCGACATTACCGACCTCATCAGTCGCGAAGTCGAGGACACTGAAGAGCTTTCGCATTCTCATAATCGCAATAGCCGCTCTCCCAAGGCTGTTGCTATCGGAGTCCACGCCAAGGAACTCGCTTCTCTGCCAAGACAAGAGCTCCTGGCTCTCATAGAATCCCTCACGGATCAGATGCGATCTTCGGCTGCAGATTTACAGTTCGAACTTGCCGCCAGATTGCGCGATGAAATTCGTGAATTAAAGCGCGAACTTAGGGGAATGGAAGAGGCCGGCACGTGACGTCAGACCGCTTAATAATTCGAGGTGCGCGCGAGCACAATCTCAAGAATGTCTCACTGGATCTGCCTCGAAATGCGCTGATTGTTTTCACTGGCCTTTCCGGATCCGGAAAATCTTCCCTAGCATTCGACACCATCTTTGCTGAGGGCCAGCGCCGTTATGTCGAGTCTCTCTCTGCCTATGCCCGCCAATTTCTGGGCCAAATGGATAAGCCAGATGTGGACTTTATCGAAGGTCTTTCTCCAGCAGTTTCCATTGATCAAAAATCCACCAATCGAAATCCCAGGTCCACCGTCGGAACCATCACCGAGGTGTATGACTACTTGCGCCTACTCTTTGCCCGTGCCGGTCGTCCACATTGCCCCAACTGTGGCAAAGCAATTGCCAAGCAAACTCCACAAAATATCGTGGACCAGATCTTGGAGATGCCGGCGACTACCAGGTTTCAAGTCCTGGCTCCAGTCGTTCGTGCCCGCAAAGGTGAATTTGTGGACCTCTTTAAAGAGTTCACTATCCAGGGGTTTTCCAGAGCTCGCGTTGATGGCGTGGTGTATCAATTAACCGAAGTCCCCAAACTTAAAAAGCAAGAGAAGCACACCATCGAGGTTGTCGTTGATCGCCTCAACGCCAAAGCCGAATCCAAGACTCGACTCACCGATTCCATCGAAACCGCCCTGCGCCTAGCCAGTGGTCTCGTGGTTCTTGATTTCGTAGATATGAAAGAGGGCGCCGAGGGCAAAGAGCGCACCTACAGCGAACATATGGCCTGCCACGATTGTGGACTTTCTTTCGAAGAACTCGAGCCGCGCTCATTCTCCTTTAACTCACCCTTTGGCGCCTGCACCGAATGTTCCGGAATCGGAACGCGTCTGGAAGTCGATGAAGAACTCATTATTCCGGACGACTCCATATCGATTAATGAAGGTGCGATCGCGCCTTGGTCTTCGGGTCATTTCGCCGAATATTTCACCCGCTTGCTAGAAGGCCTCTCAGAGGACCTTAAATTTTCTTTGGACAATCCATGGAAGAAGCTTTCGGTCAAAGCCAAGAGCGCAATTCTGCATGGTTACGATTATGAAGTTCATGTGAAGTACAAGAACAGGTATGGCCGAGTTCGCAACTACTCCACCGGATTTGAAGGTGTCGTTCCTTTTATTCATCGCAAGCATGGCGAAACCGATAGCGATTACAGCCGTGAAAAGTACGAGTCCTACATGCGCGAAATTCCCTGCCCGGTCTGTAAAGGAGCTCGGCTGAAACCAGAAGTTCTAGCCGTAACTCTGGGAGGCAAGAGCATCGCTCAAATTTGCCAACTTTCCATCTCCGAATGCGCCGCTTTCTTGCAGAAGATTTCGCTTAATACCCGCGAACGCCAAATAGCCGAGCGAGTATTAAAGGAAGTTCATGCGCGCATGGGCTTCCTGCTGGACGTGGGCTTGGACTATCTCTCCCTCGAGCGACCAGCTGCAACGCTCTCCGGCGGAGAAGCTCAGCGCATTCGATTGGCAACACAAATTGGCTCCGGCTTGGTGGGAGTGCTCTATGTATTGGATGAGCCCAGTATCGGCTTGCACCAACGCGATAACCGCAAATTAATCGAAACTCTGACGCGGTTGCGAGATATGGGTAATACCTTGATTGTCGTCGAGCACGATGAGGACACGATTCGTACCGCCGATTGGATTGTCGATATCGGCCCTGGCGCAGGCGAACACGGGGGACATGTGGTCTCCTCTGGTGATTACCAAGCACTGATCGATGCCCCTACATCTATCACTGGCGCCTATCTCTCTGGCCGGAGCAAGATCGATATCCCTGAGGTGCGCAGACCTTTGGCCAAAGGTCGTTCCATTACCGTGAAGGCAGCTCGCGAAAATAACCTGCAAAATATCGATGTGACTTTCCCGCTTGGCGCCTTTGTGGCGGTCACCGGTGTTAGCGGTTCCGGCAAGTCCACTTTAGTTAACGATATTTTGTACGCTACCTTGGCAAACAAGCTCAATGGCGCACGAATCGTGCCGGGTCGCCATCGCACAGTTACTGGTCTGGATCAACTCGACAAAGTCGTTCACGTCGACCAATCTCCGATTGGTCGAACTCCGCGTTCCAACCCCGCCACTTACACCGGCGTCTTCGACAAAATCCGAGCTCTCTTTGCCGAGACTACCGAGGCCAAAATTCGCGGATACCAACAAGGCCGCTTCTCCTTTAACGTTAAAGGTGGCCGCTGCGAAAACTGCGCCGGTGACGGAACCATCACTATTGAAATGAACTTTCTTCCCGATGTCTATGTGCCGTGCGAGATCTGTCATGGTGCGCGCTATAACCGCGAGACTCTAGAAGTTCACTACAAAGGTAAAACCATTGCCGAAGTACTTAATATGCCGATTGAAGAAGCCAGCCACTTCTTCGAATCCGTTCCTGCTATCGCCAGATATCTCAAGACCCTGAACGATGTGGGCTTGGGATACGTCCGCTTGGGCCAATCGGCCCCAACTCTGTCGGGCGGTGAAGCGCAGCGCGTTAAATTGGCAACTGAACTTCAACGTCGTTCTACCGGTCGCACAATTTATGTTCTGGATGAACCAACCACAGGTCTTCACTTTGAAGATGTACGAAAACTTCTCATTGTGCTCAACCGACTTGTTGATACCGGCAACACGGTAATCGTTATTGAACATAATCTCGACGTCATTAAATCGGCAGATTGGGTCATAGACCTTGGTCCTGAAGGTGGTTCTGGTGGGGGGTTGGTTGTCGCCGAAGGAACTCCCGAAGAAGTCGCCAAAAATCCAGCAAGTTATACGGGTACCTACTTAGCCGAAGTCCTGGAAGGTGTTCGGGTCTAACCGAGCGAAGTTCTCATGAGCGACCCGCAGAGTTATCGCCCCTCTCATATTCCCACCGATCCTGGGGTGTATCGCTTCTATGACGAGCACGATCGGGTTATTTACGTCGGCAAGGCGCGCAATTTGCGTTCTCGGCTGAGTTCCTACTTTCAGAGTAATCTCGCCGAGAAGACTTTTCGAATGGTGCATACCGCGGTGCGGGTGGATTGGACCATCGTCAAGACCGAAGTCGACGCTTTGCAATTGCAGTTCACCTGGATCAAATCCGAAAATCCTCGTTTCAACATTCAGTTCAAAGACGATAAGTCATACCCGTATCTGGCCATTAGTCTCACCAGCGAATATCCCAGGCTCTTCATCTCCCGGGCCAAGAAGCGCCCTGGTGTTAAATACTTTGGTCCTTTTGCTCATGCCTGGGCGCTACGAAGCACTTTTGATGTCCTGCTCAAGATTTATCCGATCCGAAGTTGCAGTGACTCTAATTTTCAACGTGCCCGGCGCACCAAACGTCAATGTTTATTAGGCGACATCGGTAAATGCGCAGCACCTTGCGTCGAATGGATTAGCAAGGATGATCATTCGCTCCTGGCCAAGAACCTGGCGAAATTTATTGACTCAAACCCCAATGACATCGCACGTCAGCTCGAAATTGAGATGGGCGAGGCAGCTGGCAACGAAGAATATGAAAAAGCGGCGAGATTGCGCGACCAGCTAGAAGCGTTGCGAAAAGCTGCCGAATCTAGTCAAACCGCTCTCTCCGAGAACCTTTCTGCCGATGTTCTCTCTGTTCATGAAGAAATAACCCATGCGGCGATCTCCATATTCTCCATTCGTGAAGGACGTGTCGTAGGTTCTCGTTCTTGGATTATTGATCGATCCGAGGTTTTAGAAGAAGAAAGTGTCATCACGGCGGCTTTGCCAAGGATTTACGCCGAGACCGAGATTCCCAGAGAAATTCTGGTTGATCAGCTTCCCGAATACCACGAATCTCTGGAGAAATTGCTAGAAGCGCAAGCCCAGCATTCAGTGAAGATTTCTCAACCTCACAGGGGCGAGAAGTTTGATTTAATTCAAACCGTTAAACGCAACGCTTACCAGTCGCTTATTCAATATCTCAGCAAACGTTCCAATGATTCGGCGGTGAGCGGACGGGCGCTCGAGGAAATATCTGAACTCCTGGACCTGGGTGAAGCACCTTTGCGGATTGAATGTTTCGATATTTCAAATATTCAAGGGACGAACATGGTGGCTTCTATGGTCGTCTTTGAAGATGGCCAACCTAAGAAGAGCGAGTATCGCAGGTTTGCAATCTCTGACGATCTGCATTTCGACGACACCAGGGCGATGTATCACGTGCTCTCACGTCGGCTTAAACGGTATTTGGCAGAGAAGGATCTTGATCACGAGGAGATCGCTCTCCAAGGGGGAGCGCGGCCCAAATTTGCCTATCCACCTCAACTAATCGTGGTTGATGGCGGTGCTCCGCAAGTTGCCGCCGCCCAGGCAGCACTCTCCGATTTAGGAATCACAAATATCGCCCTGTGCGGCTTGGCTAAACGCCTTGAGGAAGTTTGGCTGCCTGACAGCCCAGACCCTGTCATATTCCCACGGCACAGCGAAGGTCTTTACCTGTTGCAACGAATTCGCGACGAGGCTCACCGTTTTGCAATTACTTTTCACCGAAGCAAGCGCTCTCGAGTGATGCTGGAATCCCTACTTGATGAGATTCCGCAACTAGGTGAGATTCGCAGATCTGCCCTGTTGGAACATTTCGGGTCAGTGACCGCTCTGCGCAAGGCGGATATTGCGCAAATTTCTGCCATCCCTGGCATTGGCGAGAAAATTGCCGCGCTCATTGTGGAGCACCTGCCATCTGCCGAGCCCGGAGTCGATCTTCAGACGGGCGAAATTCTAGAAAGGTGAGACAACCATCAGGCTGATGGTGAAAGATGTGACCATGAGTCAGGGGTCAAGTGAAGTCGTTGTTGTAACGGGCATGAGTGGCGCTGGTAGATCGACCGTGGCTCATGCCATGGAAGATTTAGGCTGGTATGTAGTGGACAATTTGCCGCCTGCACTTCTCGCCAACTTGTGTGAAATGGCAGCAGCTTCGGTCACATCTATCGCAGTCGTTATCGATGTTCGCGGACGCCAATTTTTCGATGATCTCAATCGTGCGTTAGCAGCACTCGCCGAAGAAGGCATTGCTCATCGCGTTCTCTTTGTAGACGCCTCAGATGATGTCTTAGTCCGCCGTTTTGAATCTACCCGGCGCCCACATCCACTGCAGGGGAATGATCGCATCGTCGATGGAATTGCTAAAGAGCGTGAGCGCTTACGCGAAGTACGATCCGTTGCCGATATTGTGATTGACTCTTCGGCTTTTAATTTGCACCAGCTCGAACAGAAAGTAACTGATCTCTTCCAAAGTAAAGAGAGCGCTGAACTTCGCGTCAACATTCTCTCTTTTGGATATAAGTACGGAATCCCGGTCGATGCAGATTTAGTCATGGACTGCCGATTTATTTCAAATCCACATTGGGTGCCAGAACTTCGCCCACTCACTGGGTTGGATCAACCGGTCCGAGAGAACGTGCTCAGCACTGACAATGTTCAAGAATTCCTCACCCGCTATCAAGCGGTCTTTGAGACCATGGCCGAGGGTTTCATTCGCGAAGGCCGTAAGTACTTAACCTTGGCAGTCGGGTGCACCGGCGGAAAACATCGCAGCGTTGCCATTGCTGAAGAATTAGCAAAGCGCCTCAATAGTTCTACACATTCGATCAGCAAACGAGTGGAAGCCAGTGCCATTCACCGAGATCTCGGAAGAGAGTTGTGAGCGCGCCTCACGTAGTTGCCATGGGCGGTGGCCATGGTCTGGCTGTCACGCTGACCGCACTTCGCCGGATATCTTGCGACATTACCGCGGTTGTGACCGTTGCCGACAACGGTGGCTCGAGCGGCAGGCTTCGTGATGAGTTCAATTCGCTACCACCGGGAGACTTGCGAATGGCGTTGGCGGCGCTCTGCGGCGATGATGCGTGGGGCCGAAGTTGGGCCGAGATCATGCAATACCGATTTACCAGCTCTGGTGAAATGAGCGGTCATGCCATCGGCAATCTCTTGTTAACTGCATTGTGGGATCGTGACGGCGACCCGGTCAGAGGGCTAGATCGTGTCGGCGAACTTCTCAAAGTAGTAGGTCGAGTGCTGCCTATGGCTATCGAGCCGTTAGATATCGAAGGAACTTTCGCTACTTCGTATGGTCGAACGATCGTTCGCGGACAAGTAGAGGTTGCCACTGCCAAAGGTCGCGTCGAGTCGCTGCGACTTATCCCGTCTGAACCTCGAGCCACACCTCAAGCGCTGGATGCCATTGCTAACGCCGATTGGCTGACTTTTGGTCCAGGATCATGGTTCTCCAGTGTTATGCCACATTTTCTTTTGCGTGAACAAGCTGAGGCGATTCGAACTTCCCCGGCACAGAAAATTTTTGTGCTTAATTTAGCGGAAGGTTTTACTGGTAATGAATTTGCGGGCTATAGCCCTGAGGAGCACCTCGAGCTCGTTTTGGCGCATGCCCCGGAGTTGAAGTTGGATTACGCAATTGTCGACCCTGCGGCGCTTCGCCCAGGTAGCGCCCTGCAGAATCTTGTCCAAAAGTGTGGGGGAGATCTCGTTATACGCGAGCTCGGGGAGGTTCCGGGCAGCTTTCATCACGATCCTCGAAAATTGGCATTGGTATTCCAAGACATTTTTTCTGGAACCCTGCTTAGATAGCGTCAGGTAATTTTCGTTAAGCGGAAGGGGGCAACGAGATGGCAATGACATCATCAGTGAAAGATGAATTAAGTCGGCTTTCCATCACTAAGCCTTGCTGCCGGAAATCAGAAGTTTCTTCACTTTTACGTTTTGCAGGTGGGCTACACATCGCGGCGGGGAAAATCGTTATTGAAGTTGAACTTGATACTGCCCAAACTGCGCGCCGTCTTCGCAAAGATATCTCCGAAGTTTTTGGCCACGATTCCGAACTTGCAGTGCTTTCACCTTCCGGTTTGCGCAAGGGCAGCCGCTATGTCGTTCGGGTTATTTCCGACGGTGATGCCCTAGCTCGCCAGACAGGTCTGATCGATTCCAACAATCGCCCTATTCGTGGTCTGCCACCCCAGGTGGTCTCAGCCGGAATCTGCGATGCTGAAGCCGCCTGGCGCGGGGCGTTTCTTGCACATGGCTCGCTCACTGAACCTGGCCGCTCCTCAGCTTTGGAGATCACCTGTCCGGGTCCGGAAGCAGCTCTGGCGCTGGTCGGAGCCGCTCGCCGTTTGGGAATCACTGCCAAAGCTCGCGAAGTTCGTAGCGTTGATCGAGTTGTTATTCGAGATGGCGATGCCATCGGAGCCTTGCTCACCCGGTTAGGCGCACATGAAAGCGTGCTCGCGTGGGAAGAACGTCGGATGCGCCGAGAAGTGCGCGCCACTGCCAATCGACTAGCCAATTTTGATGATGCCAACCTGCGACGATCCGCTCGCGCGGCCGTAGCTGCCTCAGCCCGCGTGCAACGAGCTCTAGAGATTCTTGGTGCCGAGATTCCTGACCACCTCAAAGAGGCGGGGGAGCTTCGAATAAATCATGGTCAAGCCAGTCTGGAAGAACTCGGATCGCTGGCCACCCCGCCGATGACCAAGGATGCAATTGCTGGCCGCATTCGCCGCCTCTTAGCCATGGCAGATAAGCGCGCTCACGATCTCGGAATACCCGATACCGAGGCAGGATTAAGCCCAGATTTGCTGAATTAACCAGTCTTTCACCTCACATTTGCCCGTTTTCTCCTACTGCCAGACCTCGGCTGATAGGCTTAATCCCGTCACAATGACGTGTATCTAGAGGTATCGACGCTCAAACAAGCTGAGCATTTCGTCGATATTTTTAAACTATTGCCCTCTTCGACCCCCATAGGGCACTTTTTATGAAGCGAGGATTACCGTGGTTCGTGTTGGAATTAATGGATTTGGAAGAATTGGCCGTAACTTTTTCCGCGCAGTATTGACCTCTGGCGCCGATATCGAGATTGTTGGAATTAACGATCTGACGGACAACGCCACGCTGGCGCACTTGCTCAAATACGACTCCATCTTGGGTCGCCTGGGCTTGCCTGTAACTCACACTGAAGATTCAATCACCGTTGGAGATAAGACCATTCGCGTCTTCGCCGAGCGTGACCCAGCCGCCCTTCCTTGGGCTGAAGTTAAGGCCGACATCGTTTTGGAATCTACTGGACATTTCACCAAGGCTGCCGATGCCAAGAAGCACATCGCTGCTGGTGCCAAAAAGGTAATTATTTCAGCCCCTGCAACAGATGAAGATGTCACCATTGTCATGGGTGTTAACCATGAGAAGTATGACCCAGCAAACCACCATATTATTTCTAACGCGTCCTGCACGACTAACTGCTTGGCACCAATGGCGAAAGTTCTCAATGATGAGTTCGGGATCGTTCGTGGCTTGATGACTACGATTCACGCTTACACCAACGATCAGGTCATCTTGGATTTTCCACACAAGGATTTGCGCCGTTCACGTGCCGCAGCCCTTTCCATCATTCCTACCTCCACCGGAGCCGCCAAAGCAATCAGTTTGGTATTGCCAGAACTCAAGGGCAAGCTTGATGGATACGCTTTGCGCGTTCCAGTCCCAACAGGTTCTGCAACTGACCTCACCGTCGAACTTGGACGCGAAGTCACCGTTGCCGAAATTAACGCAGCAATTAAAAAGGCTTCTGAAGGTTCCCTCAAGGGTTACCTCAGCTATACCGAAGACCCAATTGTCTCTGCTGACATCGTCACCGATCCCAGCTCATGCATCTTCGATTCTGGTCTCACCAAAGTCATCGGAACAACCGCCAAGGTCGTTGGTTGGTATGACAACGAGTGGGGTTATTCCAATCGCCTCGTCGACCTCATTGGTCTTGTAGGTACATCGCTCTAATGAACATTCCTACCCTCGAATCTCTCGATGTTCGTGGGAAGCGAGTTCTGCTTCGTTGTGACCTCAATGTTCCGTTGAAAGATGGAACCATTACTGATGATGGTCGCATCAAAGCCTCGCTGCCCACGATTAAGTACTTGGTTGAATCCGGTGCCTCTGTGGTCATTGCTGCGCACTTGGGTCGCCCAAAAGGTGAACGCAAACCCGAGCTCTCATTGGCTCCAGTAGCGCTGCGCTTGGAAGAACTCCTGGGTAGGAAAGTTTTATTTTCACAAAGTATTACGGGAAGCGAGGTCGCTGCCGCCGCCGCTGCATTGCAGGCGGGGGAGATCTTGCTCCTGGAAAACATTCGTTATGAAGCGGCCGAGACCAGCAAAGACGAAGCAGAACGCTTGGTTCTTGCACAAATTCTTGCCAGTTATGCCGATCTTTTTGTCAGCGATGGATTCGGTGCAGTGCACCGCAAACACGCATCAGTTTATGACGTTGCCAAATTACTTCCTCATGCAGCCGGGTATTTAGTTGCAGCCGAAGTCGAAGTATTGAAGAAGTTAACCGACAATCCCGAACGTCCCTATGGTGTCGTTCTTGGTGGGGCGAAAGTCTCAGACAAGATCGGAGTTATTTCAAACCTTTTGGACAAAGTTAACACTTTGGCGATTGGCGGGGGGATGCTTTTTACCTTTCTTGCCGCGCAAGGGAAAGAGATCGGAACTTCACTGGTAGAGACCGACTCCATTCCCACCGTCATTGAATTACTTGAACGTGCCCGAACTCTAGGCGTAGAAATTCTTCTGCCCACCGATATCGTGGTTGCGCCCACTTTCGCGCCTGATGCCACCCCAACCATAGTTTCGGCGGATTCGATTCCTGCTGATCAAATGGGATTGGATATTGGACCACAAACCGCAGCAGCTTTTGCGGCCGCTATCAAATCTTGTAAAACTGTTTTCTGGAACGGCCCTATGGGAGTCTTCGAATTTCCAGCATTTGCAGCCGGAACAAAAGTTGTTGCGCAAGCCCTAACTGAAGTTTCTGGAATCTCGGTTGTCGGCGGTGGTGATTCAGCCGCTGCGGTTCGAAAGTTAGGTTTTGCTGATTCTCAGTTCGGTTACATATCCACGGGCGGCGGCGCATCACTTGAATATCTCGAAGGAAAAGAGTTGCCTGGACTTTCAGCTTTACAAAATTAAACCAATTAAAACATCACCATATCAATTGAATTCTCAAGGAGCTAATGATGCGTAAACCGTTAATCGCCGGAAACTGGAAGATGAACCTCAACCACCTCGAGGCGATTGCGGTAACCCAGAAACTTTCCTACTCCTTAGATGACAAGGATTACGACGCAGTAGACGTAGTTGTTATTCCACCGTTTACTGATATTCGTTCTGTTCAGACATTGATCGATGGCGATCGATTGCGTTTGCTCTACGGTGCTCAAGATCTTTCGCCTGAGGTTTCCGGAGCCTTCACAGGAGATATCGCAGGTTCCATGTTGGCCAAGCTAGGTTGCAGTTTTGTCGTCATCGGGCACTCCGAACGACGGGCCATTCATGGTGAAGGCGATGATCTGGTTAATCGCAAGATCAAGGCCGCTTTGGCGAATGAGATCACACCTATCTTCTGTATCGGCGAAGAGCTCGCGATTCGCGAAGCCGGAACCCACGTTGAGCATGTGCTCAGCCAGGTTCGCAACGGGCTCAAGGGCTTCCACAAGCCAGACTTGAAGAAGATTGTCTTTGCATACGAACCGGTGTGGGCAATTGGAACCGGAAAGACTGCCACCCCCGAGGATGCCCAGGAAGTATGCGCAGCCATCCGCGGCGAAATTGCCAAGATTGGCGGGGATGAGATCGCCGCTGGCGCCCGAATCCTCTATGGCGGCTCTGTAAAATCGGCAAATGCGCCTGAAATCATGAAGCAACCTGATGTTGATGGAGCTTTGGTCGGCGGTGCCTCTCTCGACCCCGAGGAGTTTGCCCGGATCGTGAAGTTCCATACCGCTCTCTAGGGCGCTCGGGGCGTGTATCCTTCAGCCCTAGCCCCTGAAACGGCTGATTTGTACCTTTTCGCATAACCGGTGGTTTGGAGAAAAATAAGTGGTCTTAGCACTATCAATTCTGTTGGTTATCACCAGCGTCCTGATGATCATGCTCGTGCTCTTACACAAGGGCAAAGGCAGCGGTCTCTCCGACCTCTTCGGTGGTGGCGTCTCCTCCACATACGGGGGATCTTCGGTTGTTGAACGCAACTTGGACAGAATCACTATCGTCGTAGGGGGGCTCTGGTTCTCAGGAGTAATTGCCCTCAGTTTGGTGTTAAAGAAGTAGTTCAATTCCTCAAGTTTTCGTTAAAGCTGGTTTATCAAGGGAGTCAAGACGATGGGTAGTGCAATCCGCGGAAGTCGCGTCGGCGCAGGTCCAATGGGCGAAGCCGAGCGTGGCGAGGCAATCCCACGTTTTCGAGTTTCATATTGGTGCGCAAATGGCCATGAAACACGTCCCTCCTTTGCCGAGGACGGCACTGTCCAAATTCCCGAGGAGTGGGACTGCCCACGATGCGGTTTTCCAGCTGGCTTAGACAAAGAAAAGCCACCTATGCCGTTGAAGAATGAGCCTTACAAGACTCACTTGGCATATGTAAAAGAACGTCGCACCGAAGCCGAAGCCGAGAAGATTCTTGCTGATGCGTTAGCTCGTTTGCGCGGAGAAGACTAAATCTCTTAAATTTCTTCGAGAGCAGATAACGCCTTGAGCAATTCAGCAATTCCGCGTTCGCGATCCTTCAGGTGAACTCTCACCAATGGGAAAGCACGACTACCCAGGGCTGCACCATCTCCTAGCGCTTGAGCCATGAGCAAAGTATGAAACCCAAAATTCTTTCCTGGGATTGCCAGATCTTCTTTACTCTCACCTGTTATTTGTAGGAAAGCGCCATTGTGTTGGCCGCCTTTATGAAACTGCCCAGTTGAGTGCAAGAAGCGTGGGCCCCAGCCGAATGTCGTTCCACGATTGGTCTTGTTAGCAATGATGGCGCGAGTCTTAAGAATTTCATCATCGATTCCGCGCGCAAGATAGGCCATGATCGCCACATAGTGCGTTGGCGAAATAAAAAATTTCTGCAATCCGGCCAGCAATGAATCGGCAGGTTCATCTGCATAAAACGCCAGAACCTCGTTTTCGAACGCGGCCTGAGGCTGTATAACTTGGCCATCACTCCAGCTAGACAATATTTCGCCAGTTCGTTCTTTAGCTTCGGTTACATTGGGTTGGTTAAAGGGGTCAATGGCCAATGCTCGACTCAAGAGTGCAGTAACCCACTCCCATAAAATGAAATGCTCGCCCAGAGAACCGGTGACAACGAGATCTGCGTGAACACCACTTGAAAATCCAACTGTGAGCGCCCTACCTGCAACGGGGGAGTCCGAACTTTCAATAACTATCGGAAGTCGACCGGTTTGATTCTTGCCGGTGGATTCAGCGACTAGCTGTTCAATCCAGTCCGAAATTCCAGGAACATTTGAACCGTCATCGAAGAAGGCTATGGACTGGTCGGTCTGAGAGAAAAGCAGATCCGCTAAGACAACAGCAACAGAATTCGGCTCGGTGAAAGTTGCAGCTGCGGCAGCGGCATCATCAAGGAGTAATGAAACATCTACACCGAGAAGAGCCGCGGGAACCAAGCCAAAGGCGCTCAATGCGCTGTAACGGCCACCGACATTCGGGTCTGCGTTGATTGTCCGTAGGCCACTTGCTCGGGCGGATTGATCGAGTGGTGAACCCGGATCAGTAACAATCACGATGTGGTCTTCTGGTTTGAGTCCTGCGGTAATTAGGAGTTCGGTAAAAAGAGCCTTTTGCGAGGCGGTCTCGATCGTGCTGCCTGATTTAGAGCCAACGACAATCACGCTGTTTTTCAAATCAGCCGGAATCGCTGCTCGAATCTGAGCTGGGTCAGTGGAGTCCAGGACTGAGAGCTTCTTCCCGAAGGTCTTCCCAATAACTTCAGGTGCGAGTGAAGATCCACCCATTCCGCATAAAATCACGTTCGAGAGATTGTGGGATCTAGCCCAAGCTGAAAGTGCATCAAGCTCAGGGAGAAGATCACGTGAAGACAAAGGAAGATCTACCCAGTTCAGCCGCACTGCAGCCTCTGGTGCTGCTTCAACACCCCAGAGGGTGGGATTTTTCTCTCCGACTTTAGCCGCGGTTTCTACCAAATCGCGAACACGTTGAGATTCAGGATCGAATGCGATTAAGGCCGCCCCGGATAAAGAAATACTCACTTCATTGCCTTTCCTCGTGTGACAGCTTCTTCAAGATTTACAAGAAGCTCCTGCCATGCTTTAGCGAATTTAGCGACACCATCGTCTTCCAAATCGCGGATAACTTTTGATAAATCAATGCCCGCCTCGGCAAGCGCCGCGAGGTCGACTTCGGCACCGGTGATGTGGGTTGTGATGGTATCTCCGGAAATATGACCGTGAGCTCGTACTTCATTGAGTGTTGATTCCGGCATGGTGTTGACGCAATGTGCCGCTACGAGCTCCACGACATATCGAGTCGAGTCGTACGCCTTATCTTTCACGCCTGTCGATGCCCAAAGTGGCCGTTGTAGGTTGGCCGACCGGGCCGCTAACTTCGCCCATCGAGGTGAGTCAACGACATCTAAAAATGCTCGGTATGCCAGGCGTGCGTTCGCGATCGCAGCCTTTCCGCGCAATGGGGAGCCCGCATGTGAAAGGTCGAGTTGTCGATCGATCTCAGTGTCGATGCGGCTAATGAAGAAGGAAGCAACCGAATTAATTTCGGCGATGGAGTGATTCTGTGCAACGCGTCGTTCTAGTCCCCGAAGATACGAATCCATCACGGCGCGATAGCGTTCGACAGAAAAGATGAGTGTGACGTTGACGCTGATTCCATCGGCCGTAAGTTCTTCGATCGCTGGCAATCCTTCAATCGTTGCTGGAACCTTGATTAACACATTGGGACGGTCGACTATTTTCCACAATTCTTTGCCACGAGAAACTGTGGCCGCTGTGTCATAGGCAAGTTCTGGGTCCACTTCAATGCTAACGCGACCATCCTGCCCTTGAGTTTTGGTGAAAGTTTCCATGAAGAGGTCGCAAGCGTGACGGACATCGTCGGTGGTTAACTGAGTGACAATCTCTTGGATAGATGCTCCGCGTTCGGCCATGGCTGTTATGTCAGCTTGGTATTTGTCAGATCCCGCGATAGCTGCCGAAAAAATACTGGGATTAGTAGTTACGCCCACTACGTGGGATGTTGCAATCAACTCTGCAAGCGAGCCGCTTTCAAGCCGGTCGCGAGAGAGATCATCCAACCAAATAGAAACGCCGGCATTCGACAATGCCGCCAGTGATTCTTGCGATTGTTCCATCGTGTTCTCCTTGATCTCGCGTGATTGACGACGGACTATTGAGCTGCTTTAGCTATTGATCTCTTTGCGGCCGCCACAACATTTTCTGGTGTGAATCCATAATCCGCGAAGAGAACATTTGCACTGGCAGAAGCACCAAAGTGATCGAGCG
The DNA here is from genome assembly GCA_037142435.1 of Actinomycetes bacterium. Taxonomy (GTDB): domain Bacteria; phylum Actinomycetota; class Actinomycetes; order Nanopelagicales; family Nanopelagicaceae; genus CAIMZW01. The sequence continues at coordinate 146,016 of JBAXAO010000001.1, forward strand.
ACACAATTTCGCCGGCATCACCGACATATTCGCGCCAGCCTTGGGCGACTCCTGCTTCAACACTTACTCGTGCTTTGATCGAAACTGGAAGGACACTGGTCCGATAACTCTCTGGGGTCTCTTCGAACCATTCCAGACTGGGCGCACTCACTACTCGAGCGGGGATTCCTTCGGCTGCCAATAGTTCAGCCGCGCTAACAGCCACATGAACTTCAGAGCCAGTCGCAATGAGAATTACTACAGGGGTCTGTGTGGGTTCAACCAAAATGTAAGCACCATTTGCTACGCCATCTGCACTGTTGAACGCCGATCGATCCACCGTTGGCAAATTTTGCCGGGATAAAGCAATTCCGGTTGGCTTGGCTCGTTTTATGATTTCGCGCCAGGCAACTGCGGTTTCATTGGCGTCTGATGGACGAACAACAGTGAGATTAGGGATAGCTCGAAGCGCAGCGAGATGTTCGACTGGTTGGTGTGTAGGCCCATCTTCACCAAGACCAATCGAATCGTGGCTCCAGACGAAAGTAACGGGAAGATTCATGAGCGCAGCAAGTCGAACAGCTCCGCGCATATAGTCACTAAAGACAAGGAAGGTTCCACCAAAAGGCTTGGTTAATCCATGAAGGGCGATGCCGTTGAGTATTGCTCCCATGGCATGCTCTCGAATTCCAAAGTGAATGATTCGACCATAAGGATTGGCGCTCTTCATGTGGCTGCTGAGAGGCAAGAAGGAATCCCCACCTTCGATGGTGGTGTTGTTGCTTTCGGCCAAGTCGGAGGACCCTCCCCAAAATTCGGGAAGAACTGAAGCCAATGCATTGATGATTTTTCCAGAGGCAGCGCGCGTTGCCATATCTTTACCGGCGGCAAATTCTGGAATTGCACTTTCCCAATCGGCCGGAAGATCGTGGGAGCGAAGTCGCTTTAAGAGGTGTGCGCGCTCTGGATTGCTCGCTTGCCATTGTGCGAACTCTGTATCCCAATTGGCATGAAGATTTTTGCCGCGTACTTGGACTTCACGGGCATGAGCTAGGACTTCATCTGATACATAGAAGGATTGTTCTGGGTCGAGGCCCAATGCAACTTTCGTGGCAGCTACTTCTTCCACTCCAAGTGCCGAACCGTGTGATTTCGATGTTCCTTGGGCATGAGGAGCTGGCCAAGCAATAACAGTCTTAAGGCGGATCAAGGTGGGCTGATTGGTAATGATTTCTGCTTCAATCATGGCCGCTTCTAAGCCTTCGCGGTCAACGTTGCCATCGCTCTTTGCCGCTACTTCAATAACATGCCAGCCGTATGCCCGGTAGCGAGCTCCGACATCTTCGGTAAAGGAAACGTGAGTGTCGCCTTCGATGGAGATTCGGTTGTCATCGTAAATGACTTTGAGGTTTCCTAAAGCTTGAGTACCAGCGATCGATGAAGCTTCAGCGCTGACACCTTCCTGTAAATCACCATCCGAGCAAATAACCCAAATATTGTGATCAAATAATTTAGTTGTGGAATCTGGATCGAACAGACCTTTTTCATAACGCGCCGCCATGGCCATGCCAACGCCATTTGAAATTCCAGCGCCGAGTGGACCAGTGGTGGTTTCAACTCCGAGTGTGTGACCGTATTCGGGGTGGCCGGGGGTTAAAGAACCTTGGGTACGAAATGCCTTGAGATCATCGAGGGAAAGCCCATAGCCGGAAAGATAAAGTTGAATATAAAGAGTAAGCGAAGAGTGTCCGCACGAAAGAATGAATCGGTCGCGTCCCAACCACGCCGGATCCGATGGATCATGTTTAAGGAATCTTTGGAAGAGGGTGTATGCAACTGGGGCAAGAGCCATCGCCGTTCCTGGGTGGCCATTACCAACTTTTTGCACGGCATCCATCGCAAGTGTGCGACAGGTTGTCACGGCCTGATCATCCAATTCGTTCCAATGATTGCGGGTCATTCGCTCAACTTTCTTGACTAGTTTTGGATTTTCCGATGTAAACCAAATTCCACATATTTACCCACACCAGCGATGATCCCAATAGATGGGCGGCAACGAGGACTATGGGAAGTTTTGTGAAATATTGGATGTAACCGATAGCGCCTTGTAATAGACAGATACGAATAAAACGATTGAGACGCGAACCGAAAATTTCCTTCACTTCTTTCGACTCACTGACGCGAACCAAAAGGAATAGTGCAAATGCTAAGCAAATGAGCGCGGTAACTGAATCGGCGTGGATCCAGGAAATAGTTCGCGGATCAATTCCAAACCGGCGTGCCTGCGCATCTCCTGCATGAGGTCCGCTTCCGGTGACGATGGTGCCAAGTGTTATGACCACCAAGGTCAACCCGAGGAGAATTCGAGAAAGCAGGAAAGTTGTGGGAAGAAGTTGGATGGTTGCGCGATCTGCCATGCGATGGCGCAACGACAAGGCGCCGGCGATCAATGCGATGGAGAGTAAAAAGTGGCCAGCAACGGGCAGGGGATTGAGGTGGGTCAGTACGGTAATTCCACCCAATACGCCTTGGCCCAGAATCCCGATGAGCTGAAGTGCGGCCAAAATCCGAACGCGATTCTTATCAATTCTCCCTTTGCTCTTCTTAATGGCCATCACGACTGCAACAATCGCGACCACGATCAGAACGAAGGTGAGAAGTCGGTTGCTAAATTCGATCCAGGAGTGCACTTTGCCTTGCGCTTGATGCGCGATGGGGGTGTAACTCTTCCCGGTACAGGTCGGCCAGGTCGGACAGCCCAAGCCCGATCCGGTGAGACGAACCGCGCCACCTGTGACGATTATGAGAACTTGAAGGACTAAAAGCGCTGAAAATACGATATTGGCTGGGCTCACGGGCTTAAGACTAATGCCCAACTGGATTGGTAACTTTGGCTGAATTACGCAACACTTATGTTGTGAAAAAGAGTGAGCCAGACCGGACCCGCGATCAGGTGGCTCGCCATATTCTCGAATCTGGGCCGGCGACTGCAGTCGATCTCGCCCAGCATTTAACCCTTGCCCCAGCCGGCATTCGTCGCCATCTCGATGTGCTGGTTGCCGAAGGCGTCCTCACGGCTCGGGAGCCGCATCAGACCAGCTCCAACACTCGCGGACGTGGCCGGCCAGCCAAGGTTTTTGTCATGACTGACTTAGGTCGAGAGAAGTTCGAGCACTCCTACGACGATCTGGCCGTTTCTGCCTTGAAATTTATGGCATCGATTACCGATGGCGACCTGGTTTCCAAATTTGCTCAAAGCCGAGCAGCGGATATTCAACGTCGGGCGTTGGTTGCAGTTTCCGAAAAGATCATCATTTCCGAGCGAGCCCATGCGCTCGCCGAATTCCTCAATCTCGAAGGATTCGCTGCAAATTCCCACTCGCGTGGGGCAGGTGAGGAGATTTGTCAGAACCACTGTCCGATCGCCCACGTGGCGGCTGAATTTCCGCAACTCTGCGATGCCGAGACCGAAGCGTTCTCGCGAGTTTTGGGAACGCACGTTCAACGTTTAGCCACCATTGCCCATGGCGATGGTGTGTGCACCACCTTTATCCCCAATATGGGCAAATCCATGCTGGAGAAAAGTTCGCCGCAATACGCAACCTCTGGAAAGAGAGACCACTCATGAGTGACACCACCTTGCATCCTGAACTTGAGGGCATTGGAAATTACGAATACGGCTGGTCAGATAGCGATGCTGCCGGTACCAACGTTCGTCGAGGGCTCAATGAAGATGTAGTGCGGGATATTTCTTCCAAGAAGAGCGAACCTCAGTGGATGCTCGATATGCGACTCAAGGGCTTGGGGTTGTTTGACAAGAAGCCAATGCCAACATGGGGCTCCGATCTTTCCGGAATTTTCTTCGACACCATTAAGTACTTTGTCCGTTCAACCGAGAAGCAAGCCACCTCTTGGGAAGATTTGCCTGAAGATATCAAGAATACGTATGACCGTTTGGGCATCCCAGAGGCTGAGAAGAATCGCCTCGTAGCCGGCGTTGCGGCCCAATACGAATCCGAAGTTGTCTACCACTCCATTCGCGAAGACCTCGAAAAGCAGGGCGTTATTTTCGTTGATACTGACAGCGGTCTTCGTTTGCATGAAGAATTATTCCGCGAATATTTCGGCACCGTTATTCCTGTTGGCGATAACAAGTTTGCTGCCCTAAACACCTCGGTTTGGTCTGGTGGATCATTCATTTACGTTCCTAAAGGCGTCAAAGTTGATATTCCGCTGCAAGCATATTTCCGTATTAATACCGAAAACATGGGCCAATTCGAGCGCACCCTTATCATCGCCGATGAAGATTCCTACGTTCACTATGTAGAAGGCTGTACCGCCCCAATTTATAAGTCAGATTCACTTCACTCCGCGGTTGTTGAAATCATCGTCAAGAAAAATGCTCGAGTGCGTTACACAACGATTCAGAACTGGTCTAACAATGTCTATAACTTGGTTACCAAGCGCGCTACCTGCGCAGAAGGTGCCACTATGGAATGGATCGATGGCAATATCGGTTCTAAAGTCACCATGAAGTACCCAGCTGTTTTCCTTATGGGACCGCACTCCAAGGGAGAAACTCTCTCCATTGCATTTGCAGGCGAAGGACAACATCAAGATGCTGGCGCCAAGATGGTGCACGCGGCTCCGTACACTTCTTCAACCATCATTTCCAAATCGGTTGCGCGTGGGGGAGGGCGTACTTCTTATCGTGGACTTGTCCAAGTTCAAGAAGGTGCTCATCATTCCAAGTCCACAGTCAAGTGTGATGCGCTATTGGTAGACACAATTTCCCGCTCGGATACTTATCCCTACGTGGATATTCGCGAAGATGATGTTTCGATGGGTCACGAGGCGACTGTCTCGAAGATCAGCGATGACCAACTCTTCTACCTCATGTCACGCGGTCTCTCGGAGGATGAAGCAATGGCCATGATTGTGCGCGGATTTATCGAACCCGTTGCCCGCGAATTGCCCATGGAATACGCACTTGAGCTCAACCGCTTGATTGAACTTCAAATGGAAGGCGCAGTTGGTTGATGTCAACTCTTACCACTAACTATTTAACTCCAACTGGTCGCGAGGAAGCATGGCGTTTCACTCCACTCAATCGAATTGCAGGTCTTCACGATCTAGCTGTCGATGTTCGAGAGACAATTTCGCTTAGCCCAACATCGGCCTTGCCATCTGGCGTCACTTTTGCCTCAGTTGCCTCGTCCGATCTATCTCCCGTCTCTGAAACCAATGACATTGTGATTTCACGGATCCGCGAATCTGTTTCGAATGTTGCGCTCTTGAATATTGGGACTAATGTTGAAACTGCCGATCCCATCACTTTGGCCCGCGTCGATTCTGGGACTCAACCTCAACTTTCGCGCACCGTCATAAAAGCCGGAGCTAACTCAAAGTCAATCGTTGTTGTTGAGAATACCGGCAGTGCAATCCTCGGCGAAGAGATCGAGATCATCCTCGAGCCAGGTGCTTCACTTACCTTCATCACCCTTCAAGAGTGGGCAGCTGACACTATTCACGTTGGGCGTCACCATGCCATCATCGGCCGCGATGCCAGTTTCACTTCATTCGTGGTCACTATCGGTGGTTCGGTAGTCCGATTACTACCAACTGTCGAGTACGCCGGCCCTGGCTCGTCCGCCGAGTTGAATGGCATCTACTTTGCAACAGATGGACAACATTTCGAACATCGAGTCCATGTGGATCACAACGTCGGTCATGCCAAATCTCGCGTTAACTACAAAGGTGCTCTCTCGGGAGATAAGGCCCACACCGTTTGGATTGGCGATGTCTATATTCACGCCAATGCCGAAGGTACCGACACCTACGAACTCAACCGGAACCTCCTACTTTCCGATGGCGCCCGTGCCGATTCGGTTCCAAACCTTGAAATCGAGACTGGCGAGATTGTTGGTGCCGGCCATGCCAGCACTACGGGACGTTTTGATGACGAACAACTTTTCTATTTAGAGTCTCGAGGCATACCAGCTGAACTTGCTCGCAAGTTAGTGATTCGGGGATTTTTCACTGAAATTCTTGGACGGTTACATTTGCCGGAGATCGAAGAACGATTGATGCAAACCATCGATGCTAATTTGGAAAGTGCGGATCACAATTGAGCAATCTTCAGTATTCACAACTGCATGCGGGCAAGCCAGTTCGCGTAGAAGTCGATGGCGAATGGGTCTGTGTCGCCAAAGTCGGCGATGAAGTTTTCGCGATTGACGACACCTGCTCCCATTCAGATGCCTCACTCTCTGAAGGCGAAATTTCTGGATTTAAGATCGAGTGCTGGTTGCACGGCGCCGAATTTGATCTTCGCACTGGCGAGGTCCTAACTCCACCAGCAACTCAAAACGTACAGACCTATCTAATCGATCGTGACGGCGATGCACTAACTATTAAGAAAGCCAATTGAGGAGAAGAGAATGAGCTCACTAGTCATCAAGAATCTACAAGTATCAGTTGCTACCGAGGCTGGTTTTACCGAAATTCTGCGCGGCGTGGATCTCACGATCAATTCCGGCGAAACTCATGCCATCATGGGGCCAAATGGCTCTGGTAAATCCACTTTGGCTTATTCCATTGCTGGCCACCCTAAGTACACGATCACCGGAGGTTCGGTGACCCTAGATGGCGCCGATGTTCTAGCTATGACCGTTGATGAGCGCGCCAAGGCTGGTTTGTTTTTGGCAATGCAATATCCAGTTGAGGTTCCCGGAGTCTCCGTCTCCAACTTCTTGCGTACTGCGGTCACAGCTATTCGTGGCGAGGCGCCAAAGATTCGTACCTGGGTTGGAGAAGTTAAGTCCGCCATGACCGATCTCAATATGGACCCAGCATTTGCCGAACGCAATGTCAATGAAGGTTTTTCTGGTGGCGAAAAGAAGCGTCATGAAATTCTGCAACTCGAACTCCTCAAGCCAAAGATCGCGATTCTGGATGAAACCGATTCGGGCTTGGATGTTGATGCTCTGCGCATCGTCTCCGAAGGCGTTAATCGCGTCAAGGAAAATAGCGATCTGGGAATCATGTTGATCACTCACTACACCCGCATTTTGCGATACATCAAACCTGACTTCGTTCACGTCTTTGCAGCTGGTCGTATCGTCGAAGAAGGCGGTCCAGAATTGGCTGACAAACTAGAAGAAAATGGTTACGCCGAATACGTGACGGCCAACTAATCCTTCCCGTTATGACAACTTCTCCACTCGACGTCGCCAGCATTAGGCGAGATTTCCCCATTCTGGGGAGAACTGTGCGTGGTGGAAATAAGTTGATTTTCCTCGACAGTGGCGCCACCAGTCAGAAGCCACGAGCGGTTTTAGATGCCGAGCGTGATTTTTACGAGAACCATAATGCTGCCGTTCACCGAGGGTCATACCTCTTGGCTGAGGAAGCAAATGAAGCTTTTGAAAATGCACGACAAACCGTGGCTGATTTCTTGGGCGCCCAATTCAACGAAGTTATCTTTACCAAGAGCGCCACTGAATCCTTGAACTTATTGGCTTACTCATTTGGAAATTCGCAAAAAACTTCTCGATTTGCTCTTCAGCCTGGCGATGAAATTGTGGTCTCTGAAATCGAGCACCACGCAAATTTGATCCCATGGCAACAGCTCTGCCAACGCACCGGTGCCACTTTGAAATGGTTTGAAGTGACACTAGAAGGACGTTTAGATCTCTCGCGAATTGATGAAGTTATTTCACCGCGCACTAAAATAGTAGCAATCACTCATCAGTCCAATGTTTTGGGAACCATTGTTCCGTTAACAAAGATTGTGGAGCGAGCCCACGAAGTCGGTGCTCTCGTCGTTCTAGATGCTTGCCAATCAGCTCCTCACTTTGCCATTGATGTTAAAACCCTAGGTGTGGACTTCTTGGCATTTTCAGGACACAAGGCACTGGGTCCGACCGGAGTTGGGGTGTTGTGGGGGAGAGAAGAACTTCTCTCTGACATGGAACCTTTTCTTACTGGTGGCTCCATGATTGAAACAGTCACCATGACCTCCGCAACTTGGGCACCAATCCCACGGCGGTTTGAAGCCGGCGTACCTAACATGGCCCAGGCGGTTGGATTAGCGGCGGCACTTAAGTATCTAGATGCAGTTGGACTCGATTCCATTCACCAACACGAACTTGCGCTCACGGCTCGCGCTTTAGCCGGAATTTCAAGTGTGACTGGAGTCAATCTTGTTGGACCGGCTGATTTACACGATCGAGGCGGCGTAGTTTCCTTTACTATCGAAGGTGTCCATCCTCATGATGTTGGACAGGTTCTTGATCAACATGGCATTGCAGTGCGAACCGGTCATCACTGCGCTTGGCCCTTAATGCGAAAGATGAAGGTAGTTGGCACTACTCGCGCTTCCTTTTATCTCTATAACGACGAATCCGAAGTTGATGCTCTTCTTGAAGGCATCCTTTCGGTTCAGAAATATTTCAAGGTGTAGCCATGGAATTAGATTCGCTCTATCAAGAAGTCATTCTTGAGCATTACAAAAAACCTTCTCACAAGGGACTAACTCCCAATCCCACAGCGCAGGTTCATCACGTCAACCCCAGCTGTGGTGACGAAGTAACACTGAATATTTTCTTGGATGGTGAGATTGTCCGCGAAGTAAATTGGGATGGCGTCGGTTGCTCCATTTCGCAAGCAAGTACCTCGATTATGACTGAACTCATGATCGGAAAGAGCGTGACTGATGCTTTCGCAGTAGTAGAGAATTTCACTGGTCTTATGCAGAGCAAAGGAACGCAAAGCGGAGATGAGGAAGTCCTGGAAGATGCCGTGGCATTCGCAGGAGTTTCCAAATTTCCAGCTCGAATCAAATGTGCACTCTTGGGGTGGATGGCGTTTAAAGATGCCGCCGCTCAAGGATTGACCGTTAACACCATGTCCGGAGGAGAAAAATGAGTACTAGCCCAGCAAGCCTTGATGATGTCACTGAGGCAATGAAAGATGTCATCGATCCAGAGTTGGGGATCAACGTCATCGACTTGGGTCTCGTTTATGACATGCGGGTGGACGAGAGCAATGTTGCGATTCTTGATATGACGTTGACATCGGCTGCTTGCCCGTTGCAAGACGTCATCGAAGACCAGACCCGTCAGGTTCTTCATGACTTGACGACGGACGTCAAAATTAACTGGGTATGGATGCCACCATGGGGTCCAAATCGCATCACCGATGATGGTCGTGAACAACTCCGAGCGATTGGGTTCACCGTCTAGGGTTTGCGCATAGGGTTTAGCCATGTCAATGCACGGTAACTGGATGAGCTTTCGATCATTAACCCAAGACCAGTCGGTTAAGCATCAAAAACTGAAGGCCGGAACCTTCCAGCGCATTGTGAGCTTTGCCAAGCCATACAAGGTGGCCTTATCCATCTTTCTTGTTACGGTGATTGTCGATGCTCTGTTGGTGGTTGCATCACCATTAATTTTACGAAAACTCATCGATCAGGGTGTCATCCCAAAAGATGGAGCGCTGGTAACTCGTTATGCAGTGATCGTAGGAATATTGGCGATTCTAGATGCGCTGATGAGCATGGCTGGCCGATGGTTCTCCAGCCGAATCGGCGAAGGTTTGATTTATGACTTACGAACTCAAGTCTTTACGCATGTGCAACGTCAGTCGATCGCTTTCTTTACTCGAACCCAAACTGGGGCACTGATATCCCGACTCAATTCCGACGTCATCGGTGCGCAACAAGCATTCACCGCGACGCTCTCTGGCGTAGTGAGCAATGTACTCAGTTTAATTCTTGTCGCCGCCACAATGCTTACCTTGTCCTGGCAAATAACGATTGTTTCGTTTGTGCTGCTTCCGCTCTTTCTGATCCCAACCAAATGGGTAGGTAGGCGCCTGCAAAATCTCACGCGTCAGTCGTACAACTTGAATGCCGAAATGTCCGCGACAATGACGGAAAGATTTAACGTGTCTGGCGCACTCCTCGTGTCTCTTTATGGTGATTCGGCAAAGGAGAAAACTACTTTTTCCCAACGTGCCCGCAAAGTGGCAGATATCGGAATTTCTATTGCTCTGCTGAACCGGATCTTCTTTATTTCACTTACTTCCATAGCCGCAGTTGCAACAGCCATCGCCTACGGCATTGGTGGACATCTGGCCATTTCGCAAAAGCTAACTGTGGGAACATTGCTGGCCATTACTGCCTTGTTGGCTCGTTTGTATGGTCCCTTAACTGCACTCTCTAATGTGCGCGTCGATGTCATGTCCGCATTAGTCTCTTTCGAACGCGTTTTTGAAGTGTTGGATCTCGAGCCCATGGTTAAAGATCGTCCGAACGCTATAACACTCATGAGTAAGAATCCCCACATTGCTTTTCATAATGTGCATTTTGCTTATCCCAAAGCCGAAGAGATATCGCTTGCCTCGTTGGAGATGACTGCAAAAGCGGAGATGGTCGATACCGGCACCGTGCTCGATGGAATCTCATTCGACGTCGCTCCCGGCACACTCACGGCCATTGTTGGGCCTTCAGGTGCGGGAAAGAGTACGATTTCGGGGCTCATTCCGCGCTTGTATGACGTCACTTTGGGTTCGATCTCCATTGATGGAATCGATATTCGAGAGCTTTCGATTAATTCACTCCGCAGCCATATCGGTGTTGTCACTCAAGATTCGCATATGTTTCACGACAGCATCTCGGTAAACCTGCGATATGCGAAACCGGACGCTACTGAAGAAGAAATGGTTGCGGCTTGCAATGCGGCGCAGATTGGCGACTTCATCCAATCACTGCCCAATGGATTCGATACCGTGGTTGGCGAGAGAGGACATCGCCTTTCGGGTGGCGAAAAGCAGCGATTAGCAATTGCACGTTTACTTCTTAAAGCACCCAGCATCGTTATTTTAGATGAAGCCACGGCCCATTTGGATTCAGAAAACGAAGCGCTCGTGCAATCGGCGCTGAAGAGCGCTTTGGTCAACCGCACCAGCATTGTGATTGCCCATCGACTCTCCACTATTCAACAGGCGGATCAAATTTTAGTGCTTGATAAAGGAGTTATTGTCGAGCGTGGAGTTCATGAAGAACTTGTTGCTCGTGGCGGTCTCTATTTTGATCTTTACCAGAGGCAATCACTTGGATTCGCGGAATAAAAGAATTCGCCCAACCACGAGCAGTACTGCGAATGCCAGCCACTGTAAGGCGTAAGCAAAATGAGGACCATTGCTCAATTCCGGCAGAGTGATATCCGTTAAAGACTTCACTGAGGCATCGGAACTTGAATATAGATCTACGTAGTAGGGAGCAGCGCCAACCCCTTGTGTGGAAGATAAATTGACTGTCGGCCGCTTGCTTCCGGGTAAGGCAAAGTAAGAGCCTTCAATTTGTCGGCTGATATCGTCAGCTCGAACGCGGACTACCAACGATATTTCTTTGGAACTAATCATGGGAACGTTCGGCGGAATATTCGCCGCTGCGCCTGCTGCAACCCAACCTCTATCCACCCAAAAGTTTTCTCCAAGGTGCGCTCGAAAGAGCGTCAAAACTTCGAATCCATATCGACCATTGCTATAGCGGTTCTTGAGCAACAATTGGTGGCTGGAATCAAAGGCGCCAGATAAGTTAGCCAGACGCCATTGAATCTTGATCGGGTCGGCTCCATTGAGGTCGGATTCTTGAAGAGCTGGTGCCGATTGATTGTGGGAAATTATCGAATTCTGGTGGGATCGATATTGGCCCTTATTCCATTGCCAATTGGCAGCTAGTAGGCACAACGCAATGAGCGCGAGAGCGAGAGCGCTCTGAAGGAGGGAGGCGGGACGAAAGAATTTCTTCACTTAACTGATGCTTTTCTGACCTTCATCAAATATCGCCGATCCGGGGGAGGAGTTCTCTCGACCGGCATTGGCAACCACAACAGAAATGTAAGGTAAAACCACGGCACCAAAGAGAGCCACCCAACGATAAGGGCTGGGAAGAAAGATGGTCAGGATAAAACAAGCGGTACGGACCATCATGGATATGAAGTAACGCCTGGCTCTGACGGCTTGGTCTTGGCTCAAACTCGATTGGGCTCCAGTTATGGAGATGATCTCTGGGTTCTTTGCGCGTTTAGCCACGTATCCAGCCTATTCTCCTTTGGGAAAACTCGCCCTTTCGATTGAGTGTTATCGACTAGGGGTACGCGTGAGTAACGGGTAAGTTCACCCTTTATGAGCAGCGCACCTATTTCGTCAGCGCCCCGAGTAGTTCTTGTTACCGGCGGAAATCGCGGAATTGGTCTGGCTATCGCAACCGCATTTCAGGATCTGGGCGATACCGTAATCGTGACATATCGAAGTGGCGATATCCCAGCCGGTTTTGACGGTGTCAAAATGGATGTCAGCGAATCGACATCGGTTGAGGCAGGTTTCAAAGAGATCGAGGAACGCTTCGGCAGCGTCGACGTTCTCGTTGCAAATGCCGGGATCACTCGCGATGGTTTAGTCATGCGGATGAGCGATGAAGATTTCGGGGATGTCCTAGAGGCTAACCTCTTCGGTTCTTTTCGTGTAGCCAAGGCGGTCGTTCGCGGCATGCTAAAGAAGAAGAGTGGGCGAATTATCTTTGTTGGCTCGGTTGTGGGTCTTCTGGGTTCTGCTGGACAGGTGAACTACGCAGCTACCAAGAGCGGACTGGTAGGAATGGCCAGATCCCTCGCTCGAGAATTAGGTAGCCGTGGCATCACCGCAAATGTGGTGGCTCCGGGCTTTGTTGAAACGGATATGACGGCAGTTTTGCCAGATGAACGCAGGAAGGCAATTATCGACGCCGTTCCGTTACAACGCTTTTGTTCTCCAGATGAAGTGGCAGGTGTCATCACCTTCCTGGCATCGGCTTCAGCAAGTTATATAACAGGTGCAGTAATACCAGTCGACGGTGGATTAGGAATGGGGCATTAATCATGGGGATTCTTCAAGACAAAAATATCTTGGTGACAGGAGTCCTCACCGATCAGTCGATCGCTTTCCACATCGCCCGCTTGGCCCAGGAACAAGGTGCCAACGTGCTGCTTACATCTTTTGGCAGGGCCACTAGCCTCACCACTCGCATTGCCGCTCGGTTGCCCAAGCTAGTCCCCGTCATCGAACTAGATGTTACAAATGCTGACGATCTAAATGCGCTCGCAGATCGCGTCCGCGAATACCTGCCTCATCTAGATGGCGTGGTTCACTCCATCGGTTTTGCCCCGGAGGCCGCTCTTGGCGGAAATTTCCTTAATACCCAGTGGGAAGATGTCGCGACGGCGGTTCATGTGTCGGCTTTCTCGCTGAAATCGCTCACCATGGCTGCTCGGCCGCTGTTTATCGAAGGTAAAGGCGCCAGCGTCGTCGGTTTAGATTTTGACGCTCAGGTGGCCTGGCCCAAATACGACTGGATGGGTGTTGCCAAGGCTGCCCTCGAATCCACTTCTCGCTACCTTGCGCGGGATCTGGGCAAGGAAAATGTACGGGTCAACCTCATCGCTGCGGGCCCGATCAAGACAATTGCTGCTAAATCCATCCCCGGATTCATAGAATTTGAGACCGTTTGGGATTCAAGAGCCCCTCTGAAATGGGATGTCACCGATCCCGTGCCCGCAGCCCAAGGCGCAGTTGCCCTGCTTTCCGACTGGTTCCCCAAGACCACGGGAGAGATCATCCATGTGGACGGTGGAGTTCACGCCATCGGAGGGTAATTTCCTCGTTTTCCCTTAAGAGGGGCTTTCCAGTACCCTTTCCCCACCAAGAGGAGTTTGCCGCTCCCACCTATCTCGCTTCGGCGGACTGGTCTTTTTAGCTCCACTCGGCTCGCAGGCGTTATGGCTGTAGCAGTCGGATCTAGCTTTTGATAGCTAGATAGTGGATCGCGATTGCGCGGCTGTCTCCTTTTGCCCTGGATAAGAACTCTTATCGCAGGTGAACAAGAAGGAAGGGGCAGTTATCAGTACCGAACCACGAATCAACGATCGAATCCGCACCCCGGAAGTTCGTCTGATTGGTTTTACTGGAGAACAAGTTGGCGTCGTTGATATCGATACCGCTTTGCGCATGGCTGAAGAGGTCGGACTTGACCTCGTCGAAATCGCTCCAGAGGCCAAACCTCCCGTTTGCAAGATTATGGATTTCGGAAAGTACAAATACGAGATCGCACAAAAGGCACGTGAGGCAAGACAGAATCAGACCCACATTGTGGTCAAGGAGATGCGACTTCGACCAAAGATCGAGCCACACGATTATGAAACCAAACGATCTCATATCGAGAAGTTTCTTAAAGGTGGCGACAAGGTAAAGGTAACTATTCAATTCCGCGGTCGTGAACAGGCTCGTCCTGAGATCGGCTACCGCTTGTTGATGAAGCTTTCTGAAAGTTTGGCAGATCTAGCTTTCGTTGAATTCGCCCCAAAGCAAGAGGGTCGAAATATGACGATGGTTCTTGGTCCGCTCGTCAAGAAGACAGCTCCAAAGAAGAGTTCAGAGAAACCAGCACCCGAAAGTGTTGCTGCAGAAAGCGAATAGATTTTTAACGGTCACTGAAATAGTAAAAGAGGAGCACGAAATGCCAAAGATGAAGACGCATAGCGGAGCCAAGAAGACATTCCGTCTTACCGGCACCGGAAAAGTTATGCACGAGCGCGCCGGCAAGCGCCACCTTTTGGAGCACAAGTCATCACGACTTACTCGCCGCATGAGCAAAGATGCGGTTGCCAGTGCACCTTCGACAGTTACCGCTAAGCGCATGCTCGGTTTGAAATAAGGACAGGGGAATAACAAATGGCAAGAGTTAAGCGCGGCGTCCACGCTGCAAAGAAGCGTCGTACCACCCTCGAGCGTGCCTCGGGTTACCGTGGTCAACGTTCACGTCTTTTTTCTAAGGCAAAAGAGCAAGTAACACACTCTCTCGTATACGCCTTCAATGACCGTAAAGATAAGAAAGGTGATTTCCGCAAGCTCTGGATCCAGCGCATCAATGCTGCATCTCGTTCTCACGGATTGACCTACAACCGCTTCATCCAGGGCCTTAAGGGCGCTGGCATCGAAGTTGATCGCCGCCTGCTTTCCGAGCTTGCCATCAACGATCCAGCTGCCTTCAAGGCGCTCGTTGACATCGCTCGTCAGCATGTCGTAAATGCCTAATACCCACATTTCGAGCCTTCACTCTCCTCATATCGAGCGAGTGAAGGCTCTTTTGGGTTCACGTGGCAAGAAGTTTCGTAAAGAGGATAAGGCTTTCATCGCCGACGGACTCCAATCGGTTCGAGAGGCGCTGGCGCCAAAGTTCGAGCAAGCACCGCGCATTGAAAAACTGTATGTAACGGATGCCGGGCTCATCAAACTGCAAGGCGAAGTTGATCCCTCACTTCTTGAAACCGTCGATATTTTTCCAGTAACAGATGAAGTCATGAATGCCATGGCCGACACCGAAAGCCCGCAGGGAATTTTGGCGCTCTGCTCTTTTACCGAATTTACCCTCTACAAATTAGGACAACTTCAACCTAAGAGAGTTGCCTACTTTTGGGAGATCCAAGACCCAGGAAATTCTGGAACTGTTATTCGTACTGCAGATGCCTGTGGTTTTGATGCCATCGTTTTCTCACCTCGAAGCGTCGATTCCTATAGTCCCAAAACTGTACGAGCGACCGTAGGGTCCTTATGGCACTTGCCCGTTATTGAGGCAGTTTCGTTGGAAGAGATGTACGAGTTCGCGAAGGCGGAGAGTTTTTCTATTTCTGCATACGCGGGGGAGTCCGAGACAACTTTCCTCGAACTGCTGCCCACCGAAAAACAACTTTTGATTTTCGGAAACGAGGCTCGTGGCCTGCCAGAACTTCCCGAAGACGTCACCCGAGTTCGGATACCTATGCTGGGCCACACCGAAAGCCTTAATGTTGCCAGCGCGGCCGCAATCGCAATGTTCCATGTCGGAATCTTGCAGCGCGAGCCTTAATTCGAGATAAAGCACCCGTAGGAATTAGTAGACTTTTAGCATTATGTCCCTGAGCCCTGATCTCATCTCCGCAGCTACCGACGCCGCTTTAGTCGCGATTGCATCTGCCGCTGACCTCGAAGAGCTCAAGCAGGTCAAAATCGAACATATTGGTGATCGCTCTGAACTTGCAAAGGCCAATCAGTCACTGGGCAAAATGGATCCAACAGCAAGAGCTGAATTTGGCAAAGTCATTGGTATGGCGCGAGGCAAGGTCAACGCGGCTTTCGCGGTTCGTGAGCTTGAACTTGCAGCCGAACGCGACGCTCGAATTTTGGAAGAAGAGCGCGTAGATGTGACTCTGCCTGGGCGCCGTACTCAAAAGGGCGGATTACATCCCCTCACTATTTTGACCAATGAAATCTCCGATCTCTTTGTGGGTCTTGGTTATTCCGTAGCCGAAGGTCCCGAACTCGAGTCGGAATGGCTTAATTTCGATGCGCTAAATATGCCTGCTGATCATCCAGCTCGAACTATGCAAGATACGTTCTTTGTTGAGCCCTTAACTGCAAAATTAGTGATGCGCACCCACACCTCTCCAGTCCAAGTTCGCACGATGCTCAGTGAAGAGCCTCCTATTTATGTCATCTGCCCTGGTCGCACCTATCGGGCTGATGAACTTGATGCCACTCACACGCCGGTCTTCGGTCAAGTCGAAGGACTCGTTATCGATCGCGGAATCACCATGGCCGATCTCAAAGGCACGCTCGATCATTTTGCGCAGGCAATGTTTGGTCCAGATGTAAAGACGCGTTTACGTCCATCCTTCTTTCCTTTCACCGAACCCAGTGCCGAAGTCGACTTCTTCTTCCAAGGTCGATGGATGGAGTGGGGCGGTTGCGGAATGGTCAATCCCAAGGTGCTTCAAGCATGCGGAATTGATACCACTCAGTTCAGCGGTTTCGCTTTCGGAATGGGCCTCGAGCGAACCCTTATGGTGCGACACGGTATTTCCGATATGCATGACATTGTTGAAGGCGATGTTCGCTTTACTCGCCACTACGGAACCGGGCAGATATGAAGATTCCACTTTCCTGGCTACGAGAGTTCACTGCTATTCCACTTGACATCTCTGTTGCCGAAATTGAAGATGCTTTTGTTCGTGTGGGTTTTGAAGTCGAGTCCATTGACGTTCTGGGCGGCGATATCCAAGGTCCTTTAGTTGTTGCGCAAGTCCTATCGATTGAAGAGCTGACTGAACACAAAAAACCGATCCGCTACGTTGGTTTGGATTGTGGCGAAGGCCAGACACGATTTGTCATCTGTGGAGCCCGCAATTTCTCCGTAGGCGATCGTGTAGTTGCCGCTCTTCCAGGCGCAATCTTGCCCGGAGACTTTGCCATCTCCGCTCGCGAAACATACGGCCGTATTAGCGATGGAATGATTTGTTCCGCTCGAGAATTACGAATCAGCGATGACCACACCGGAATTATCATTTTGCCCGCCGACGCAGCTATTGGCGCCGATGCCACCCAACTTCTTGAAGTCAATGATGTTGTAGTCGACCTATCTATCCTGGCAGATCGCGGTTATGCCTTGTCTGCCCGCGGACTTGCTCGAGAAGTTGCCTCCTCTCTCGGCCTGCCGTATACCGATCCTGTTCATTTAGTTGATTCCAGCAAATATGAAATCAATAACGCCGGCGTGCAAGTATCGATCGATGATAAGTCGGCAGCATCGGTAATTTATATGCGCACTATTTCCAATTTCGATCTGACCGCTCAGACTCCGCTCTGGATGTCTCGCCGGATCGAGAAGTGCGGAATGCGTTCAATCTCTTTGGCGGTGGACATCACTAATTACGTGATGCTCGAACTGGGCCAACCTCTCCATGCATTTGATCGAGACAAGGTATCAGGCTCACTCCACATCAGGCGCGCCAATGACGATGCTTTCTTAACAACTCTTGACGGACAGAAACGACAACTAGATCCTGATGATCTTGTCGTCGCAGAAGAGGCCGGCCCGCTTGCTCTAGCCGGAACAATGGGTGGCGAAAGTTCTGAAGTCACATCTTCAACTACTTCCATTGCGCTGGAAGCCGCTCGCTTCGATCCCATTTCCATCGCTCGCAACTCTCGCCGACATAAACTCTCCTCAGAAGC
The DNA here is from genome assembly GCA_037142435.1 of Actinomycetes bacterium. Lineage (GTDB taxonomy): Bacteria > Actinomycetota > Actinomycetes > Nanopelagicales > Nanopelagicaceae > CAIMZW01. The sequence goes on from JBAXAO010000001.1 coordinate 164,088, forward strand.
TTCGCGCAGGCTCGAGCGAGCTGTCGATCCGTCTCTGGCCGAGTTAGCTTCCGCGCGAGCCGTTGATCTCTTCATTCAACTCGGTGGCGCTTCGCATATAGGTAGTGCCAAGGACGGAGAGCCTAGATACGCTCCGATAATTTCATTCGATCCACATTACGTCAGCACGTTACTAGGAACAGAAATTTCCGCCGCAACAGTTGCAGAGAAGTTGCTCGTGATTGGTTGCGATCTTGATCAAAGCAATCCCGATTCTTGGAAAGTAGATCCACCTTCCTGGCGTAGCGACTTAGTACATCCTGCCGATCTAGTAGAGGAAGTTGGACGCCTGGTTGGCTATGACAAGATCACTCCGCGTCTGCCGATAGGCAAGAAAGGTGCTCGGCTGACTCAGGCGCAATCGCGTAAACGTAATCTTGGATTGATGTTGGCTAACGTTGGTTTTACCGAAGTCATGAACTCCCCATTTGTCAGTCCTGAGATCAATGATCTTTTGGGATTTGAGGGAGATCGGGCAAAGGCATTTCGAATTGCTAACCCCATGTCCGAAGATTTTCCACTGCTTCGCACGCATCTGTTACCGGGCTTACTCATCGCTCTACAACGAAATCTGGGCCGCGGAGCCAAAGACCCCGCGCTCTTTGAGATTGGCACGATTTTTCGAAACACCACTCAACTGGCCGTTGCCGAGGAAGTTCCTACTTCATCGCGTCCGACCGATGCTCAACTAGCGCAGATCTATCAAGGGGTTCCACAACAACCCATCCATATTGGGGCAGTTGTCGCCGGAAATACCCAATTAGATGGTTGGTGGGGGAAGGGTCGCGCCTTCGATTGGAGTGACGCAATTTCCATGGCGGTTCGATTGGTAGAAGAAACCGGGAACACCCCTCGAGTTATAGCCTCAAATCTGGCACCTTGGCACACCGGACGGTGTGCAGAAATATTGGTAGGTGATGTTGTCGTTGGACACGCCGGTGAATTACATCCCCGAGTATTGACCGCGCTCAATTTGCCGGCTCGTTCTTGCGCCTTTGTAGTCGTTCTCAGTGCTATTCCTTTTCATGAGGTCAATCGCGCGGTTCCAGTGTGGACGATGCCTGCAGCTATTCAAGATATTTCCCTCATTGTCGACCACGATGTACCCGCTGCCGATGTTGAAGCGGCGCTCGTCGCTGGCGCCGGAGAACTCCTCGAGTCCATTCAACTCTTTGATCGCTACGACCAACTCGGAGATGGCAAAGTTTCTCTGGCTTATTCTCTAACTTTCCGCGCTCCGGATCGCACCCTGACCGCAGCTGAAGTCTCTGAATTCCGAACATCTGCTGCTGCTTCTGCCTTAGAAAAATGCGGTGCCATAGTTCGAGTATAAATATGCATAAAGTTGCATAATAATACATGGCACTTTATGCTGTAAGCATGAACATCGGCGTCGTAGGTGCAAGCGGATACTCCGGAGGCGAGCTACTCAGGCTGCTTTTGGGGCATCCCACATTCTCCATTCACTATATTGCGGCTGGCTCCAATGCTGGCGAGGAGATCATCTCTGTGCATCCGCACCTGATTCCCCTTCGAGGTCGAAAATTTGAAACTACAGATGTAGATCTCATGAACGCCTGCGAACTTGTGTTCTTTGCGCTTCCTCATGGCGAATCAGCAAAGTATGTGGCTCAGTTATCCGATCACGTCAAAGTGGTTGATCTAGGAGCAGATTTTCGTCTGCAAAATCCAAAGTCTTGGGAGAAGTACTACGGGGGAGTCCATGCCGGAACGTGGGACTATGCAATCCCTGAACTTCCGGGCAAACGTTTCAAGATTGCCCACGCATCTCGCGTTGCCAACCCAGGTTGCTATGCAACGGCAATTGCGTTGGGCGCAGCCCCCGCCGTAGCAGAGGGAATCGTCGATGTCACGGATATCGTTATCGTTGCAGCATCTGGAACAACTGGTGCTGGTCGAAGTGCGAAAGTCAACCTTCTCGGCAGTGAAGTCATGAATTCGCTCTCCTCGTACAAATTTGGTGGAGTCCATCAGCACACTCCCGAGATTGAAGAGACGTTGCAGAATCTCACGGATTCTGAAGTAAACATTTCTTTTACTCCCGTGTTGGCTCCTATGCCACGAGGAATCTTGGCAACGATCACAGCGAAGATTATTGGTCGCGTGGATATTGTGAAAGTTCGTGAAATATACGGTTCCTTTTTTAAGGATGAAACATTTGTGTCGCTGCTACCAGAAGGCATCATGCCGCAAACTTCTTCGGTATTGGGAAGCAATTCCGGACAGATCCAAGTTGCGCTTGATAGCCACACGAATCGTTTGGTCGTTTCGGTTGCTATAGACAACTTGGGCAAAGGTGCTGCCGGCCAAGCTCTTCAGAATGCCAACATCATGGTTGGGCTAGAGGAATCGCTTGGACTCTCTCCAGTGGGCACGCCATGACCACTTACTCATTACCACTTGGTTTCAAAGGAGCTGGTATTGCAGCCGGCATAAAGAGTTCCGGGGCAAAGGATCTTTCACTGATCGTCAATGAAGGACCGCTGCAAATTGGTACCGCCGTATTTACTTCTAACAAAGTTGTTGCTGCTCCGGTAACGTGGAGTAAATCAGTCATTATGGACGGTGAAGTACGCGCTGTCGTTCTCAATAGCGGTGGCGCGAACGCATGCACCGGGCCAGAAGGTTTCTTCGATACCCATCGCACCGCTGAATACGTTGCGGAAAATCTGGATATCTCGGCCAGCGATGTGATCGTATGTTCAACGGGATTAATCGGCGTTCGTCTTCCTATGCCCGAGCTTCTCAGTGGAATTGATCAAGCCATCTCTCAGCTTTCCATCGAGAATGGCCTCCAGGTAGCTGAAGGCATCATGACCACCGACTCTCATCCCAAGGTAATTGCAACCGAAGCGTCAGGAGTTCGTTTCTTCGGGATGGCCAAGGGTGCGGGCATGCTCGCGCCTTCCTTGGCAACCATGCTTTCAGTCGTTGCTACCGATGCCATCGTCAATCTTGAATCTGCCCGTTCTATCTTTGCCGACGTTGTCTCGCGCACCTATAACCGGATTGATTCCGATGGTTGTACTTCCACAAATGACACGGTGCTGTTCATGGCTTCCGGCGCATCTGGAATCGAACTCTCTGATGAAGACCTTCGAAGCGAATTGCTGAAAGTCGCTTCCTATCTTTCCTACGAACTCATCGCCGATGCTGAAGGCCATAGCAAGATTGTTTCCATCGAAGTAAAGGGCGCTGCCAATGAAGCAGATGCTGTTGCGATCGGCCGTGCTTGCGCCCGCAATAATCTATTGAAGTGTGCGCTTCATGGCGAGGATGCAAATTGGGGTCGCGTGCTCGCAGCAGTCGGAACTGTGGATGCCGAGTTTGATCCGTATCAGATAGATGTCGCCCTCAACGGAGTCTGGGTATGTAAATCCAGCGCTCCTGGTGAAGATCGCTCCCTAGCTGATCTTTCGGGAAACCGAATAGAAATTGTCATCAATATGAACGCAGGAAATGAATCTGCCACGATTTGGACTAATGATCTGACAGCAATGTACGTTCACGAGAATTCTTCGTACTCATCATGATCGTTATAAAATATGGTGGTCATGCGCTGCCAACTCCCGGAAGTCGCGATCCCATCATGCAACTTCTTGCCGAAAGATTTATATCTGGAACCTCGCTAGTTCTTGTCCACGGTGGTGGACCCCAAATCGATGCCGAGCTTTCCCTTCACGGTATTGCCCGGGAAATGGTGGCGGGGTATCGAAAAACCACTCCAGAAGTTTTCGCGGTGGTACAAAAAGTGCTCTCTGGAGATGTGCTTCGTACTTTGGTCAACCAATTCGTTTCTTTCGGAGTTAATGCTGTCGGACTTTCGGCCGGAGACGGTGAATTGATTCGAGTTACCAAGATGTTGCCACTAGTTGATGGCACGGAAGTCGATATTGGCCTTGTTGGTGATATTGATGAAGTTAATCCAAAGATTCTTATTGAGTTATTGTCCCAGGGTTATTTGCCAGTCATTTCACCTGTCGCTGTTGATAAAAGCGGACAAGGATTTAACGTCAATGCGGATATCGCCGCTGGTGCTATTGCCGGCGCGTTAAGGGCGGATGAAATTATCTTTATGACAGATGTCGCAGGTATCTATCGAAGCTACCCCGATCCGGATTCACTGATTACTTCCATCACCGCCGACAATTTACGAGCGCTCCAACCCACTTTTGCAGAAGGCATGGCCCCTAAAGTAAAAGCGGCGTTATCCGCGTTGGATGAGGGCGCGAAAAAAGTTCGAATTATCGATGGTCGCGATGTAAAGAATGTGCGGGATGCCTTGAATGGTGAAGGCGGCACGGTGGTTGAACCATGACCAATATCGATAATCAGGCTCGCTGGGCTAACGCGGTTCAGGCAAACTATGGCCAACCTCTCATTTCCTTGGACCATGGGCTCGGCGCTGAAGTTTGGGATATCGAAGGTAAGAGATATCTGGATTTCCTTGGGGGCATAGCCACCAACATTTTGGGCCACGCGCATCCAGAAATAGTTGCTGCCATTTCTCAGCAAGCCGGCAAGCTCAGCCACGTCAGCAATTTCTACATGCATGAAGGCGTCATAACGCTGGCTGAGAAATTGAAGTCCTTTACCGGTGATCCAGAGGCTCGAGTCTTCTTCTGCAATTCCGGTGCCGAAGCAAACGAGGCGGCATTAAAACTTTCTCGCCTCACCGGGCGCCACAAAATTGTCGCAACCGATGGCGCATTTCATGGTCGCACGATGGGTGCGCTTTCTTTAACGGGACAGCCCAGCAAGAGAGACCCATTTAAGCCATTGCTCAAGGGAATCACCCATGTCGCATTTGGCAATTCCAAAGCGATGAGAAAGGCCGTCTCTTCCAAGACGGCGATGGTTATAGTCGAACCGATCTTGGGCGAACATGGCGTCGTTGTTCCACCGGTTGGGTATCTCAAAGCTATTCGAGAAATCTGTGACGACACTGGAGCGCTCATGGTTGTTGATGCCGTTCAAACCGGAATGGGTAGAACTGGCACGTGGTTTGGTTACGAATATGAGGGCATTGTCCCTGACGTGATTACCTTGGCAAAGGGACTTGGGGGAGGACTGCCGCTCGGAGCGATGATTGCACTAGGTCGCACGGCTCACCTCTTTACTCCTGGATCTCATGGAACGACTTTCGGCGGAAACCCCATCGCCTGCGCAGCCGCAAACGCAGCTATCGCCGTGATCGAACGCGAGGGATATCTAGAACGAAACGTTGAGTACGAGCGTCAGATCAAGGCATCGCTGTCAGTCCTGCCACAGGTGCAGGCTGTTCGAGGGCAGGGCTTGTTGCTAGGTGTCGTATTTAAAAACGAAATCGCCACAGCTCTTTATCCAAAGTTCTTGGCGGCAGGATTGCTCGTAAACGCCCCTAACAATTCCGTCATTCGCATCGCACCACCGCTTTCGGTATCACCCGATCAAATCTCAGAATTCCTTGCACTATTTTCGGAGGTGGTCAGAAACCATGGCTAAAAAGGTTCCGCTCTCCCCGGCTGCGCGCAAAGCGCTGGTGGCACAACTGATACAACAAGACAAAGTCCATTCGCAGGGGCAGCTGGTGCAACTCCTCGCTGAAAATGGCGTCGCAGTGACGCAAGCAACGGCCAGCCGTGACTTAGAAGAGCTTGGAGCCTTCCGCCAGAAAAATGGCGGGGCGGAGATGACCTATTCGCTGCCCAGTAGCACTCAACCACTCGTTCGCGGAGCAGAAGATCTCATCCTTAGTGTTACGGCCAGCGGTAACTTGGCGGTAGTGCGAACCCCACCGGGCGGAGCGCAACTATTAGCCAGCACACTGGATCACGCCGCAAGTCAAGGGAAATTGAAGGCGCTGATCGGAACAATTGCCGGCGATGACACGGTTCTAGTCGTGGCTCGCACCGCAAATGGTGGGGCAGGATTGGCCTCAGAACTGCGACAATTTTCACTTCGAAAGTAAGCAATTCGCAGTAGGACTCGAATCTATGTGGAACAGAGGTATTCATGGCACTGTGGGGCGGACGATTTAGCCAAGGTCCAGCGGATTCTGTGGCAGCGCTCTCCAGGAGTGTGGATTTTGATTGGCGCTTGGCTCCTTATGACGTGCGGGTCAATCTCGCTCACCTTGACCAATTAGAGAGCAACGGAATTGTTGGCGTTGATGTTGCGGCGCAAATTCGCGCCGGTTTACAACAACTGGGAAAAGAAATTGAATCTGGGGATTTTAGCTACAACGATGCGGATGAAGATGTGCACAGCGCAATAGAGCGCGGTCTCATCGCAAAGGTCGGAGCCATCGGCGGAAGTATTCGTGCCGGCCGATCACGAAACGATTTAGTTGTTACTGATTTTAAACTTTATCTCATTGATCATCTGCTCGAGGTAGCTGGCTTGGTTGCCGTTTTAATCGATGCAATCAATTCGCAAGCAGATCTTCACAAGGAAACGATTGCGCCAGGTTTCACCCATTTGCAACATGCGCAACCTATTCTTTTCGGACACGAGCTGGCAAAGCATGCGCATGCGTTGCTTCGTGACTTGGATCGAATTGGCGATTGGCTAGAACGAAACTCGATCTCACCCTTTGGTGCTGGCGCTCTTTCAGGATCGGGTATCCAACCATTTCCTGAAATTACCGCCGATGCACTGGGATTTACTGGGGTCAATGGAAATAGCATCGACGCCGTTAGTGATCGCGACTTCGCAGCCGAAGCGCTCTTTGTATTAGCGATGATAGGAATCCATCTCTCGCGAATTGGCGAAGAATTTACCCTCTGGAGTACCAGCGAATTTGGCTGGGCAGTCATCGATGACGCGTTTTCTACCGGATCTTCGATCATGCCGCAGAAGAAGAACCCAGATATTGCCGAATTTGCTCGAGGTAAGTCGGGACGATTGATTGGCAATCTGACCGGTCTTCTGGTTGTGCTCAAAGGCTTGCCGTTTGCTTACAATCGCGACTTACAAGAAGACAAAGAACCACTATTTGACTCGATCGAAACACTACTTGTCCTGCTTCCAGCAGTTGTAGGAATGATCGAAACCACCAAGTTCATTCCAGCCACCATTGAGGCAGGCGTCCTTGATGGGCACTCGCTTGCAACCGAAGTAGCGGATTTTCTGGCTCGTCGGGGTGTTCCTTTTTCGCAAGCACATGAAGCGGCAGGTGCATGCGTGAAATTGTGCGAAGAAAAATCGATTCAGCTTCACGAACTTTCCGATGCCGATTTTGCCTCTGTTCATCCACTTCTCTCTAGCGAAGTGCGTGCCCAATTAACAGCACTGGGCGCCATTAATTCCCGAAATTCGATTCCTGGCACTTCTTTAACCAGTGTTATAAATCAACTTGCCGAACTTGTCTCAGAGAACAATCAATCCAAAAGATGGATTGACAATGAAAGGAAGAGCTTCACGAGCATGATGAACCTATGACAACTGCTTTGATTGCCGATCTCGAATGGCGTGACCTCATTTCACAGACCACAGATCGCGAGGCGTTGCTCAAAGACCTCAATGCCGGGCCGGTCAGTTTTTATCTGGGCTTTGACCCGACTGCTCCCAGCATCCACGTCGGAAACTTGGTTGTTCTTTTAGTGATGCGTCGTTTTCAACTTGCAGGGCACAAACCGATTCCGCTTGTTGGGGGAGCTACTGGATTAATCGGAGATCCCAGCGGTCGAAATGAAGAGCGCTCATTAAATTCAACCGATACCGTTTCTGAATGGGTGGCTCGCATTCGCGGACAACTGGAGAAGTTTCTGGATTTTTCTTCGCCAGCGAATGCCGCGGTCCTAGCAAATAACCTTGACTGGACATCTCCGCTTTCGGCGTTGGAATTTCTACGCGATGTCGGCAAGCATTTCAGTGTCAATCAAATGTTGGCTAAGGATTCGGTTTCCTCGCGCCTTGAGTCTGGTGGCATTTCCTATACCGAGTTCTCATACCAAGTCCTGCAAGGCTTTGATTACCTAGAACTTTTCCGTCGCCATAACTGCGTCTTGCAATTGGGAGGTAGTGACCAATGGGGAAACATCATCGCGGGCTTAGATCTCATACGAAAAGTTGAAGGTGGAAGCGCTCACGCCCTCACCATTCCATTGATGACTAAATCCGATGGAAGTAAATTTGGTAAGACCGCTACCGGAACCGTGTGGCTCGATCCAGAGATGACTTCACCTTACGCGTTCTATCAATTCTGGCTAAATAGCGATGATCGCGACGTTCCTAAATATCTCAAAGTATTTTCCTTTAAAAGTCACGAAGAAATTTCTCGGTTAATCGAAACCGTAGAAACTAATCCTGGTGCGCGCGAAGCACACCGCGAACTGGCTCGCGAAGTAACTACATTGGTGCACGGCGCCGACGAATGTATTCGCGTAGAAGCTGCAGCCAAGGCTCTCTTTGGCCAAGGCGAGCTCTCCGAACTTGATGAAGCCACTCTGGCATCGGCGCTCTCGCAATTGCCGCGGACCACCGTTAAAGCGGGGGAGCCGATTCCTGCCTGGATCGATCTCTTGGTCGCTACTGGCGTCGTCGATTCCAAATCTGCGGCCCGGCGGATCGTGAAAGAGGGTGGAGGCTATCTAAACAATGTAAAGATATCGGGCGATGATTTCACTCCAGCTGAGTCCGATTTTCTCCATGGTCGCTTTATCGTTCTTCGCAAAGGAAAGCGGGATTTAGCCGCCGTGGAGAGGGTGATCTAAACAACTCTAAAAAAGGGCGATTTTGGGGCATTTTAGACGTCCTGGATTTGACCCTAGCGTGAACAGTCGGTTATCTTTCTACCTCGCGTGCGATACGAACTGTGTTTCTACTCAGGCCGAGCCGCGAATGACTTCAAATCCAGTGTTACTTACGCGGAATTGACCTTCTGTGTGTGCTCCACTATGTTTGTCAGTCTGCCCTGAAAACAGAAGAGATTCTGGACGCAGTGCGCATCCGTACCTTGAGAACTCAACAACGTGCAAAAATGAATGCCAATCGAACCTCATAGAGGTTCAAATTCCTTTGTATTTTCATTTTCGAAT
>JBAXAO010000002.1:0-66447 GCA_037142435.1 Actinomycetes bacterium
ATCAACGGTCATTGCTATGCCAGAGATTAAGCCGCGAGTTAGGGTCACAGCACTCTTGATGTGCGCCGAGAATTCACTTTCCGGAACTTCTACGCGGCCTTCCGATGTCATCACTCAATATGGCGGAACCACGGTCGAGGTCATCAACACAGATGCTGAAGGACGACTAGTCCTAGCCGACGGTCTGGCATATGCCGATAAAAATCTTGATCCTACTTACTTAATAGATGTCGCAACGCTTACGGGCGCAGCCACTTTGGGGCTCAGCCGCCACTACGCCGCGATGTATAGCCAAAATTCCAAACTGCTTACAGCCTTCACGCGCGTTGGGGATCGAATCGGAGATCGCGTCTGGCCAATGCCTCTGGTCGACGAATATCGAATTTCATTACAGAGCACAGTCGCCGATTTCAATCACACAGCCGAGAAACCTGATTTCAAAGGTGGATCCATCACCGCTGCTCTCTTCCTAGAACATTTCGCGGGGAAGCGAAATTGGGTGCACTTTGATATCGCCGGTCCAGCTCGTGCTGATAATGATGCAGGCGAAAATCCCAAGGGTGGCACCGCTTTTGGCGTCCGGTTATTGATCGACTGGATCGCAACGTTATGACACTGACCAACCGCGGAGACATGTCAGCATTCGCTGAGAGCTATCCCCATGAAGACATCTTTATGCAGCAGGCGCGAAACAATGGCGCAGAGATTGGTTCGGTCAATCCATCTACCGCAGTATGTGGTTTTATTAAATTTATTGTTCAACTGGCGCAGGCTAAATCTGTTGTAGAGATTGGCACAGGTTCTGGTGTGAGCGGGTTGTGGATTTTTCAAGGTCTTGCCAAAGATGGATTGCTCACCTCTATTGATACTGAGCGTGAAAATAGTGCAAGTGCCCGAAAAGTTTTTGAAGAGTCGGGTCTTTCGGCCCAGCGGTATCGACTAATTACAGGAAACATTATTGATGTTGTAGGAAAGCTGGCAGATCAAAATTACGACGTCATGATTGTTAGACCCGCTCAGGATCTCTTCGACGTCATTCAAGAGGGATACCGCCTTCTCAATTCTCACGGAGTCCTCGTTATTGACTATGCCTTAGGTGGCGGCAAAGTCGCAGACCCAACGCAGCGCGACTTCGACACCATTTCCAGGAGAGATGCGATTCGAGCAATAAAGGAGGATTCCCGGTGGAATTCGACCTTGCTCCCGCTTGGCGCCGGCGTATTGCTCGCCACCAAGAACTAACCTCCGCCTGGCACTAAGTTTTATTTTGGCTAGTTCTCAACTTTTATTAGGCTTTACTCAGTAAGAATGGTCTTGGTCAGGGATGTATGTTTCAAGCTTAATTATTGGGGGACTGAATTGAGCACAGATGAATCAATGGCACCTATAGAGAATTCGGCTTTGCCACCGTCAGATACGCCGTGGTGGACAACTCCAACTTCTCGCGAAAGTGCGCCGTTTAACTCCTACGAGCCAGCGCACGTTTCAGTGCCCTACGTGGCGCAGCCACCGCGGCGATCAATTGGTCTAGGTCTCGTGGTTCTTATTGCGATTCTTGCCGGAGCGGTTGGTTCAGTTGCTGGACGAGCATTTAATTTTGCAACTGGGTCTACTCACCTCGTTAGCACACATTCCAATATCGAACGCGCAGCAAATTCCATCGCCGGAATTGCCGCTCGAGTTTCTCCCTCAGTGGTTTCAGTTTCAGTCGAATCTGGTGCGGGTGGTGATACCGGATCGGGATTCTTCATCGACTCTAATGGATATATCGTGACCAACAATCACGTGGTCGAAGCGGCTGCCGCGGGGGGCGGAACCATCACTGTTAATTTACAGAGTGGCAAAAGTTTTCCCGCAAAAATTGTGGGACGAGATGCTGCATACGATTTAGCTGTGCTTAAAATTGAAGTCGCCGATGCACCGGCACTTACTTTAGGAAATAGTGATGATGTAAAGGTCGGAGACGCCGTTATTGCGATTGGATCTCCGCTTGGCCTGGCTGGAACTGTTACCTCTGGCATCATCAGCGCGAAAGATCGTGCAGTAACTGCTGGCAGCGGTACTGGCGAAAGTTCCTTCATTAATGCTTTGCAAACAGATGCTGCTATTAACCCAGGAAATTCTGGTGGACCGTTGGTGGACTCCGCCGGTGCTGTGATTGGCGTTAACTCTGCTATCGCATCGTTAGGTTCAAGTTTTAGCGGTCAATCTGGGTCTATCGGCCTGGGGTTTGCTATACCTATTAATCAAGCTAAGAAAACCGCCGAACAGTTGATTAAGACTGGCTCCTCAACTCATCCCATCATTGGACTATCGCTCGATAACAGTTTCACTGGAATCGGAGCAAAGATCGCCACAACTGCCGATGCCATCCTTCCGGGCGGGCCGGCTGACAAGGCGGGCTTGCGTGCTGGCGATGTCATTACTGCTATCGACGGTCGATCCGTGGCTAGCGCTGACGAGCTTATTGTGGCCGTCCGAACCCACAATGTTGGAGACGGCGTGACGCTGACATACAAACGAGCGGGTATTACCAAAGAAGTAACCCTTAAATTGATTGCGAAGAAGTAGTTTTTACTTCCGACTACTCTTAGCCCATGTTCAATATCGGAGCCGGTGAGTTCATCATGCTGGCAGTGCTGGCCATGATCTTGGTGGGTCCGGATCGCTTGCCTCAGGTCGCTTCAGAAGCCGCCAAGATGGTGCGCAAGTTACGTTCCATGTCTCAAGCGGCTACCGCCGAACTTCGTGAGAATCTTGGACCTGGTTATGAGGATCTCCAAGTCACGGACTTGCATCCGAAGAAATTCATCAAGAAGCACATCGGTGATGTTCTCGATGGCGCTAATCCCATGGCTGAAATCGAAGAGATTAAAAAGTCAGCAAAAATTGATCCTGACCTCTTATGAGCAATGAATCGATCATCGCCGCGGCGCACGCTGCGTTAGCCACGGTTTCAGATCCCGAACTACATCGACCTTTGCCTGACTTGGGCATGGTTGAATCGGTGGGATTTTCAGCTGGTGTAATTTCAGTCAAAATTCTTCTCACCATTTCCGGCTGTCCTATGCGCGAGCGCTTGCAGAGTGATGTGGTTACAGCGCTTTCCAGCGTTGATGGTGTCACTTCCATCGAGCTCGAATTTGGCACAATGAATGAAGAGCAGAGAAATAACGTCAAGAAATTATTGCGCGGCGGGCGCGAAAAATTTATTCCTTTTGCTCAGCCAGATTCGCTGACTCGAGTTTTAGGAATTGCATCTGGAAAAGGTGGCGTAGGTAAGTCTTCAGTTACCGTCAATCTCGCTGTGACTGCTGCTGCAAAAGGATTGAAAGTCGGCATCTTGGATGCCGATGTCTACGGTCACTCGATTCCACGGTTGATGGGTATTCTCGACCGCAGGCCAACTGCCATCGATCAAACGTTTATTCCCGTTGAAAATTTTGGCGTCAAAGTTGTCTCCATGGAAATGTTCAAACCCGAACGCGCAGATCCCATTGTTTATCGTGGTCCATTGCTCCATCGAGTGCTAGAACAGCTACTCAGTGATGCCTACTGGGGAGATCTGGATTTATTGCTCCTTGATTTGCCGCCAGGGACCGGCGATATCGCCATCTCATTAGGGCAACTTATTCCGGGCTCTGAAATCCTGGTCGTCACCACCCCCCAAGTTGCAGCCGCTGAAGTAGCTGAACGAGCTGGACGAGTGGCGCATCAGTTAAAGCAACATATTCTCGGAGTAGTCGAAAATATGTCGGATTCTGCCTGTCCCTCTTGCGGCGAGCCGATCTCGATTTTTGGAAGTGGCGGCGGCGAAGCAACTTCCGAGCGACTTTCAGCACTTGTAGGCGCAGATGTACCGCTCCTAGCCAAGATCCCTTTTGATGTGGCTTTGCGCGAAGGTGGCGATCAAGGGTTGCCTATATCTTTGGCCGCCCCAGATTCACTAGCGGCGCTGGGCTTTGCACAGCTATTGGAAAAATTGATGATCCGACCAAAATCAATTGTTGGCATTCCGTTAACCCTGCACACCTAGACTTAGCGCATGACACGCGCCCAGATCCCAGCAAGCGGGATCAACACGGTTGCGCGCAAGATAGTTGGGCGTCGAGATTCGGTTCTCGCGAGAAAAAATATTCGAGAATCTTTGGTCTCTGTTGCCGGGCTCATCGGACGTCCAGTCAAGGACCTCGATGGCCGAGATATCGGCAAGTTAGTAGATGTTGTAGTGCGACATGGCGAAGAAACGTATCCACCCGTCTCCGGGCTCATCGTCAAAGTTGGAAATAGGAAATCTTTTATCAATGGGGCCCGTATTTCCTCATTGAATAAGGATGAGATTCGTCTTTCGAGCACCAAAATAAACCTAGAAGACTTCAAACGCCGCGAAGGTGAGTCACTTCTCGATGCCGACGTAATCGATCACCAAATCGTTGATGTCGATGGCTTGCGCGTGGTGCGTTCCTCGGATCTCTATTTAGCTCCATTTGATCGCGAGATTCGAGTTGTGGGAGTGGATATCTCCTTCGTTTCTTTTCTACGTCGCATTTTTCCCGGATCCATCCGCCGCACGCCAACTCCGGAACATGTCGTTGACTGGGCCACTGTTGCATCACTTGCTGACGGATCTGGCGTTGTTCGCACCTCCGGTTCGCGCGCGGTCCTCAGTCAGTTGCGCCCAGCAGACCTTGCTGACCTCATTGAAGATTTGGCTGGCCGAGAGCAAGGTGCTCTGATCGAACTTCTTGATCCAGAACTTGCCGCCGATGCCCTGGAGGAAATGGAAGAAGAAGAGCTTCAAGGTTTAATTCGCGGATTAACCTCCGAACGTTCGGCAGACTTATTGGCGCGCATGGAACCGGATGAGAGCGCTGAAGTACTTCGCGATCTCGATGAAGAACACCGAGAGAGCATTCTGGGAGTCATGGATTCGGCACTCGCTGGCCAACTTCGAAAGTTAGTCTCTTTTGACGAAACCTTAGCTGGTGGAATCATGACGACTCATATTCTCATCGTGCGCGAAAATGACACAGTTGCCTCTGCCCTTAAACTTTTGGTTAGCAATCGCGAGCGCGATATTTCCGATGGCGTCGTCGTCGTTGATTCTCGCGGCAAATTAGTTGACCATATTCAAGTCATCGAACTCGTAGCCGCTAAAAGCACCGCGCTGCTATCGACTCTGATCGGTCCGCCATACCCAACTGCGATTCAACTGGATACACCTTTGGATGAAGTAGTCGAAGAATTTTCCAATAACCGTGGCTCATCTGTCATTGTGGTCGATGATAAGAACAAACCGGTCGGGCGAATTCTTGCCGATGACCTGGTAGATGCGCTTGCTTCACTCTCCGAACGTCGAGGTTTCTCCCCAGGTAGCGGTTCGCTCTCATGAGTGATGTAAAGAAGACCGCTACAAAGCGGCCAGGTTCGCCTGCCATTTCGCCACGAAAGATTCGCATCGCCGCGCTTTTGTCAGTTATGGGACCTGGCGTGATCGCTGGACTATCTGATGATGATCCTGCTGGCATCACGACCTATTCGATTCTCGGTGCCAAATATGGCTATCAGATGCTCTGGGTACTTGTGGTGTCGACCATCGCATTGATTCTTTTTCAAGATTTAGGAGCTCGAATTGGCGTTGTTACTCGCCAAGGTTTGATTGGTTTGGTCCGCCAAAAATATGGCGCTAGATCGGGCGTCCTCAGCGCAGTGGCATTGATTTTGGCCAACATCGGCACGATGACTGCCGAATTTGCCGGTATCGCCGCGGCTGGTCAACTCTTTGGGTATTCCCGCTACGTCACAGTTCCTGTGGCCGCACTCCTCGTGTCCTTCTTGGTACTGCGCGGATCCTTCTCTCGCGTAGAAAAAGTTTTCTTCTTACTTTCAGCAGTATTTCTCTCCTATGTGATCGCTGGATTCCTATCTCATCCAGACTGGGGAAAGGCGTTTCACGGCATGGTAGTGCCGTCGATGCCCTTCACTCATGATGCTGTATTTATCGCGACCGCAACGTTAGGTACGACGCTGGCGCCTTGGGGATTGGCATTTATTCAGTCTTACGCAGTGGATAAGCGCTTGACTCGCGATGATCTGAAGTTGCTTCGGGTAGATGTTTGGACCGGTTCAATGCTCACCGGAGTCATCGGATTTTTCGTGATCATCACCTGCGCAGCTACTCTCAACAAACAACACATTTCTATCCAAGATGCATCTGATGCCGCCGCCGCTCTCAAGCCGCTTGCCGGAACTTTAGCGAAGGATCTTTTTGCGATTGGTTTAATTGGAGCCGCACTTCTGGCTGCATCTATTCTTCCACTGTCCACGGCTTACTCTGTATCTGACCTCACGGGACGTCCGGCAGCATTAGACGATGGTCCGCGCGAAGCCCCACTTTTCTATGGAACTTTTGCCGCCATCACAGTTTTATCTGCGGTCTTAATTCTTATTCCAGGCGCTCCACTCATTACGATCTTAGTTCTTACTCAAATTCTTAATGCCGTACTGCTATTGCCGTTACTGCTTTATATGTTTGGCATATCCAGAGATAAGCGCCTCATGGGCGAATATGCATCAACAAAAACGATGCGAGCAATTTATGGCGTGATTATTGCCATCGTCTTTGTCTGCGTTGCTTGCATGCTTTGGTTCACCGTTCACTAAATGAGTATCGATAACCACAATGCCCTTCCCGAGGGTCGGGATATTGCTTTTCTAGCTCTCGGGGTGGTCGGAATCGGTACCTCCGGCCCAGTCATTGCCCTCAGCACTATGCCGATTCCAACGCTTATTTTTTGGCGAAATCTTGGTGGTGCGTTAACGATGCTGCCATTTGCCATGGTTAAGAAGGAATGGAAGAGCGTTGAACAACGCACCGCTATCAGATGGTCGCTCTTGTCCGGATTCTTGCTCGCGTTGCACTTCCTAGGATTTTTTGTTGCCATGCGAATGAGTTCGGTTGCTGCCGGAACGGCTTTAACCGCAATGCAACCTATCTTTGCCGCTATCTTTCTGAAAATTCGTGGGCACAGAATTCCTCGCCAAGCATGGCTGGGAATGTTGATTGCTTTTCTCTCCGTTCTTTTAATCACCGGTGTTGATCTACATCTATCGGTCCGTGCTTTTGTCGGAGATCTGGCTGCGCTGGGATGTGCCGCCCTTGCTGCTGGCTATGTCCTGATTGGGTCCAAAGCCCAAAGAACTTTATCGACCAGCACTTACACTGTTTTTTGTTACAGCACGTGTGCATTAACGGTCTTGCCGGTCTCGCTATTGGTCGGCTATCCGCTCTTTCACTTCACTGCAAAGCAGTGGTGGTTGGTCTTAGCCCTTATCGCTGGGGCACAATTGTTAGGTCACACGATGTTCAACCTTTCGCTCAAGCGAGTTTCACCTGCCGTTGTCTCGTTGATTACTTTTTTCGAAGTGCCAGTGAGCGCCATCTTGGCTGCATGGTGGTTGGGGCAACATCCAGCAGCGGGAATCATTCCCGGGATCGTGGGGCTGCTCGTTGGTTGTGCGATTTTTGTTCTACGCACAAAAGTAGCCGAATAATTGCTTCACGGTAGATTTACACCGTGATTGACCTCCATACCCATTCCGCCACTAGCGATGGCACGGATACCCCGGGCGAACTCATTAATAAGGCTCTAGCTCGTGGCCTTGATGTTGTTGCGCTGACGGACCATGACACGATTGCCGGTTGGGATGAAGCGCTTCGCTATCTGCGACCTAACTTAGATTTGGTACTTGGCTCCGAAATTTCATGTCAGACCGAGGATGGCATAAGCGTTCATATGTTGGGGTTACTTTTCGATCCTGATTATTTGCCGCTTCAGGAAGTTATGGCTCAAACTCGTGATAATCGTCATGGCCGAATGGAGAAAATCATTCGCAGACTTAATGACAATGGCTATCAGATAGAAATGTCCGATGTTTTAGCGCAATTGTCGGAAGGCGCAACCCTGGGTCGTCCGCATCTTGCTGATGCATTAATTGCCAAAGGGTTGGTAAAGAATCGTGAAGAAGCATTCGCTGAACTTCTCCACAACAATTCGCGTTTTTATGTTTCCCACTACTCGCCGACGCCAGAAGAGGTTATCCGGCTGATTAAAAGTGCTGGGGGAGTCGCCGTAATTGCTCATCCGTTGGCCTCGCTACGTGGCCGGACTATTGAGCCAGCGGTAATCCAATCCCTCGTTGGGGCAGGTTTAGATGGCATCGAAGTGCATCACCGCGATCAGAACCTAGAAGAGCGTGAGCTTCTTTCGCACATTGCGCGTGACTTCGACTTGGTGGTCACTGGCTCCAGCGATTACCACGGGACGGGTAAACTCAATGTTCTAGCCGAGTCCACAACCGACCCACAGCAGTGGGAAGCGCTGGAATCGCGAGCCCGAGAGCGAAGGGTAATTTCCCTATGAGAAACATGGCCGCACTATCTGCCGTAACTTTTGGCATACAAGCATTCGTCACGCTTCTCGTGATTATGGATCCGCCTGGTGCGACTCCAATTTTTCTCTCGTTGGTATCCGGTCGCAATCAGCGTCAGCGAGTACGCATGGCATGGCAAGGGGCGGCTGTCTCTCTCTTTGTGATTGTCGTTTTCGCCCTCTTCGGGAAGTTCATCCTGAGTTATCTTCATATATCGATAAACGCGTTGCAGGGTGCTGGTGGACTCTTGCTCCTTTTGATTTCTCTTGAGCTCTTGACCGGAAAAGACACATCCGATGTTGCACACGAGAATGTCAATGTTGCCCTAGTCCCTCTAGGCACACCTCTTCTTGCTGGACCAGGTGCGATCGTTACAACTATTTTGTATGTTCAATATGCCCACACCGGAACGCAGAAATTTTCTTTAGCTCTGGCCATCATTGGGGTTCATATAGTTATAGGTCTCACTTTGATGTTCTCTACAAAAATCTTGGGTCTGATACGAGAATCCGGCGTGACACTTGTGGCGCGCATTGCAGGTCTCCTTTTGGCTGCGATTGCAGTAGAGATGGTCGTGCAGTCAATAAAGGGATTCTTCAATTTATGAGTGAAGACTCCCTTTTTTCCGTTGACAGCGTGACCAGACGAATTCACTCTGACTCATCGATGTTCGCCGGCGGAATTCGCGCTTTATTACAGCAAGCGCTTCATCCTGAAGCAATGGCGGGTGTTGCCCAAAATTCTAACTTTCGTGAAGATGCTTGGGGACGATTGCAACGAACTGGTGATTACGTTGGACTTCTAACATTTGGTCCCAAAAACCAAGCGGAGGCCTTGGCGGCTCGAGTTCGCGGTATACATTCCAAACTCGGGCTTGATGATCCGCATCTGCTTTTATGGGTCCATATGTCGATGGTGGACTCTTTCTTGGACTGCGCCGTGAGGTCGGGTTTGGAATTGAGCCAATCCGAGCAAGATCAATATCTGGCCGAGATGGTCATCTTTGCCGAACTCGTTGGTATCGATGCAAACGAAGTTCCTGCTTCCGTTCCTCAGATGAAAAACTACTTCCAAGCGATTCAGCCGGAATTAGCCGCCAGCGAAGATGCCAAACGAGCCGCACTCTTTTTAACCTTTCCGCCCATGCCTACGGCGGTGAGGTTGGGCACACTTGCTGCCCCGGCGTGGGCAGGTGTGGCTGCGATAGCCACTGCCTCTCTTCCGAATTGGGCTCGAAATTTGTATCACTTGCCATCTTTTCCTGGCCATGTGCGGGCAACAGACCTGGCGCTGCGCCAACTTCGTAGTTCTATTCGCCTTATTCCCGAATCTTGGCTGGGCAATCCCAGTTCAAAGTTTGCTCAAGGAGTTTCGGTATGACGCAGTATCTGGCGGTAGCGAATCCTGCTGGTGGAACTGGAAAAACGACGACCGCTCATGCACTGGCGGTTTCCTTTGCTGAATATGGGAAACGTACGTTGTTAGTTGATTGCACTTCGACTGCCAACTTAACTTATTTGTTAGGCGTAGAAAATCCGCGAGATACAACCTTCGATCTTTTTAGCAATTCATCTTTTGCCGAATCTGCAATCGTTTCTACTTCTGAACGATTTTCTTTTCTTCCATCTGATTCGAGACTCTCGTATTTAGACAATCGAGATAAATCTCTGAAAGCAATCACCGAAAATTTTAAAAAGTCGTTAGATCAGATCGATTCGCCTTTCGATTTTGTAATCTTAGATACGCCTTCAACGTTGTCGCAGGGTTGGATGGCCACGTTATTGCTAGCAGATTTTCATCTCGGAGTGACGACAGCTGGATTTGGAAGTGTTCGTGGAATTATTCAGACTCAAGAAGTTGTAGAAGTTTTGCGGAAAAGCCATGGTTCTTCTGCCCACTGGCTGGGGACGCTGACAACTCAGGGAGCGAACGATTCACCCGCACTTGATCTTCTTGGAAGTGAATCTAGATTGCTGGCGCCATCGATTCCGCGAGCGTCCAGTGTGCTGGCAGCAGAAACCACGGGCAAGTCAGTATTAAACAATGACAATTCCGGGAAAGTTGCCCTCGCTTATCGAGAATTGGCCTACTTCTTGTTGGAAGAGATAACTAGCAAGAGCTAGAGATTTGCAAAGCCAACTCGACGTTCGGCAGATTCGCCTACTTCGACGAAGGAAATTTTTGCCGAACTAATAATGGTTTTTCTGCCCTTGGTATCTTCCAGAACCAGCGCTTCATTCTTTTCCAGAGCATCTTTAACTGCTTTTAATACAACATCTTGAGACAATTCGCTTTCGATGTTGAGCTCTTGAGAACTATCGGAGATGCCGATGCGGACATCTGTGTGGTTTCCAGCACTTTTCTTTGTAGTCATATCTGAAGTTTAGTCATCGTTTCGCGCGGGTGCGAGTCAGTTTGCGGACTTGGGGAAGCCTGAAATACCGCGCCAGAGAAGGTTAGAAACAAGTTCACCAGCAATTTCGCGATTTATTTTTCCGTCACGCTCTAACCAATGCCGAGCTGCCGTTTGGGTGGTTCCGATCAAGCCCACGGCAAGCATCATCGAGGCTTCTTTAGCCAAGCCAGTGTCGAGTGAAATAACAGCGCTAACGGCTGCTGCACAGTCGTAGGTCATTCGATTAAGTCGCTCGCGAACTTGTGGCTCGACAGCCATATCGCTTTCGAAAAGCAAGCGAAAAGCTTCGCCTTCATCATTGATGAAACTAAAGTACGCATCCACTGTTGCTCGTACTCTGTCAGCGTTAGCGGAGGTTGAGGCGATTGCTTTTTGAATATCAAAAACTAAGGAATCAATATGCAAATCTAGGACGGCAAGGTAGAGATCAAGCTTGGACGGAAAATGTTGATAGAGCACGGGCTTGCTCACCTTGGCTCTATCGGCAATTTCATCCATCGCTGCTTGGTGGTATCCAGCCGCGGTGAAGACTTCCAGAGCTGCGGTCAGAAGTTGAGCGCGCCGCTCATCCCGGGGGAGTCGGCCACGGCCTGCGATATCGGTGGTCATACGTTGAATCGTACGACCTTAGGCAGGGTGAGAAGATAAGTTTTTCGCTATTTCTGGGCTTAACGCCCATTGTTTTGCGGTGGCAGGGAATATCCACGAAAATGGGAGGGTTACCTTAGGTACTCACTGAAGAAAAGAGAGACCGTGCCCTCATCAATCCCCGCTCTAGTTGAACCTGGTCCTGCCCTGACGGTAGATGAGGTTCGACGATATAGCCGCCATCTGATCATTCCAGACGTCGGAATGGCCGGACAACGTCGGTTGATGAATGCCAAAGTCCTCTGCGTTGGTGCTGGTGGATTAGGTTCTCCTGCCCTGATGTATCTCGCCGCTGCCGGCGTCGGAACTCTCGGCATCGTTGAATTTGATGTAGTGGATGAATCAAATTTGCAGCGACAAATAATTCATGGTCAATCTGATATTGGTAAGAGCAAAGCCTTAAGTGCCAAAGAAACCATCGCCGAAATTAACCCGTATGTAAATGTTCAGATTCACAATGTACGCCTCGATATCGATAACGTAATGGAAATTTTTTCCCAATATGACCTCATCGTTGATGGAACTGACAACTTTGCAACTCGCTATCTCGTCAACGATGCTTGTGTACTTTTAAAGAAGCCCTACGTCTGGGGATCCATTTATCGTTTTGATGGCCAAGCCAGTGTTTTTTGGGCTGAGTATGGTCCTTGCTATCGCTGCTTGTATCCCGAGCCACCACCTCCAGGAATGGTCCCCAGCTGCGCCGAAGGCGGAGTTCTCGGTGTGCTGTGTGCCTCTATTGGGTCCATTCAGACAACTGAAGCAATCAAATTAATCGCAGGAATCGGTGAACCACTTGTCGGTTCTTTAATGATTTATGACGCTCTGGAAATGTCCTACCGAAAAATTAATGTGAGGAAAGATCCCAACTGCCCGATCTGTAGCGATCATCCAACTCAAACTGAATTGCTGCCGGACTACGAAGCTTTCTGTGGAGTCCTCACTGAAAGTGCGGCAGCTGCCTCAACAGGCTCCACCATCTCCGTAACTGAGCTCAAGGCCAAAATGGATAACCATGAAAAATTCATGTTGATCGATGTCCGCGAACCTAGCGAGTGGGACATCGTCAAAATTCCAGGCGCTACATTGATACCCAAGCAAGGGTTTATTGATGGCTCAGCTCTGGAATCTCTGCCTAACGATGTACCCATTATTTTGCACTGCAAATCTGGGGTTCGCTCGGCTGAGTGTCTAGCTGTCCTGAAGCAAGCCGGATTTGCAGATGCCACACACGTCGCCGGCGGCGTCGTTGCATGGGTAAAGCAAATCGACCCTTCACTCCCCATTTACTAGTACCCACAAGTTCCCGCTAAAGAATCGAGCCCAGATGTCAGATCGTCGCCTCCTCCTCGTTCATGCTCATCCAGACGATGAGACGATCAACAACGGAGCCACTATGGCTAAATATGTTGCTGATGGCGTCAAAGTTACGCTTGTAACTTGCACACGTGGCGAAGAAGGCGAAGTTTTGGTTGTCGATCTTGCCCATTTGGCGAGTACGCATTCTGATCAACTCGGAACTCACCGCGAGACTGAGCTTGCGGCTGCGATGGAGTTATTAGGCGTAAGTGATCATCGCTTCCTCGGAGCACCGGAGCGCAAATGGCGCGACAGCGGAATGATGGGCACCGAGCCAAACAATCGAACTGATGTTTTTTGGCAAGCCGATCTCGACGATGCGGCTGCTCAACTCGTGAAAGTTATTCGTGAGATCAAACCTCAGGTATTGGTTACCTATGATGAATTTGGCGGCTATGGCCATCCCGATCATATTCAGGCGCATCGTGTGGCGATGCGGGCAGCCGAACTCGCTGCCGAAAAGAATCATGGCGAGGGCCAACCTTGGGAAATTTCCAAAATATATTGGAACACCATGCCCCGTTCTGTGATTCAAGCTGGCATAGATAAAATGAAA
This sequence comes from Actinomycetes bacterium, assembly GCA_037142435.1. Taxonomy (GTDB): domain Bacteria; phylum Actinomycetota; class Actinomycetes; order Nanopelagicales; family Nanopelagicaceae; genus CAIMZW01. The sequence goes on from JBAXAO010000002.1 coordinate 13,413, forward strand.
GAGATGGGCTCGGATTTCTTCGGTGCTGAAAGTGCAGATGATCTTCCCTTCGCTAAGCCCGATGAGCTCGTCACAACTTTGATTGACGGCTCGGAGTACGTAGATGCAAAAATGGCAGCAATGAAAGCTCATGAAACGCAAATTTCCGTCGACGGTCCTTTCTTTGCACTCTCTAACAATGTTGGCCTCAATGTTTGGGGAAATGAGTACTACACCTTGGTTAAAGGGGAAAAAGCCGGAGCTCTAGATGAGCACGGGAGAGAAACAGATCTCTTCGCTGGCCTAAGCACTATTTGATAATGGTTCGCTTCTTACTCGCCATCGCAGCTGGAGTCGTGCTCGGGTTTTCAACTTTGGTCATTCACAATGCCTGGCCACCGGTCGGACTAATTTTCGCATTGCTGGAAACGGCGGTCGGGATTTATCTTGTAGGCAGCATCTCTGGGTCGCGATGGTTGAAATTACCGGCGGCCTTGGGTTGGTTGGCTATCGTCTTACGTGCTGGGACGCACGGCGTCAGTTTTGAAATATTAGTCATGGGTAACACGACAGGTAATATCTTCTTGCTTGCCGGAATTTCGCTCTTGGTAATCGTGGGCTTAAAACGCGTCTAATAAATTCGTTCCCACTTTTGTCCTTCGGCTGTATCTCTAATTTCAATTTTTAAAAGAAGTAGTTTGTCTCGCAATTGATCGCTGAGGACATAGTCTTTTTGGGCCCTTGCTCGCTCTCGTAGTGCTAGAAGTTCGGAAACCTCTAGGGTAATTTCCGCCTGAACTTCTTCACGTTCGAGATCGAGCCCCAGGAGGTTATCAATTCGGGCAAATATTTCTCGTTTGCAACCGGCAGATAGTTCTGGATCCTTCTCTAGAGAACGCAAGCGTTGAATAACTTTTGGTGTATCCAAATCATTTTCGAAGTCAGCGACCATACCTTCGACTTCGCGCTCGATGGTCTCACCATCTATAGATTGGCTCTCGCTCCATTCCGACATTTTTGCTCGCCATCTTTGAATCACCGAATGAGCGGCATTGATCGCATCCCACGTCAGATCCATCTGACTGCGGTAGCGGTTTTCTAAGAAGCAGAGCCGAAGCGCAAGTGGATCGATTCCGCGTGTGATGAGATCTCTCACTAAAACAACATTCCCTGAACTCTTGGACATCTTTCGTCCTTCGAAGAGAAGATGTTCACCGTGAACCCAGTGATCAACCGCTTCAACACCAGCCAGGAGAGAATTCGACTGAGCTCTTTCATTTTCGTGGTGGGGGAATCGCAAATCTATTCCGCCTAAATGAAGGTCAACATGTCCCTCTAAGTATTCCAAAGACATAGCCGAACATTCGATGTGCCAACCAGGAAAACCATCTCCCCAAGGAGTTGGCCAAACCATTTCGGTACGGTTATGCGCTCGTTTCCAAAGCGCCCAGTCGGCGTGAAATCTTTTCGCGCCATCATCCACATATTCGTACCGGTGCCCTGGTTTTAGCGCATCTAAGCGATTGCCACTGATTGCGCCGTAATCTGCAAAAGAGTTAGCTGCGAAGTAGATGCTCTCGTCGCTTCCTTGATAGGCATTCCCACTGGCGATTAATTTTAGTATCGCCGTGACCATCAAATCTACTGTTTCGCTGGCCCTTGGGTAGAGATTGGCGGGAGTGATATTCAGATGGGCAAGATCTTCATGAAATTTATCTTCGAATTCTCGTGCAATGGCGAGGGCAGAGACTTGCCTATTACTGGCTTCCGCCAACATTTTATCTTCTGTAGATTCCACCAAGTTGCCGTCAACAAAGTTTTCGTTCATGTGTCCAACGTCGGTGATGTTCTGCACCAAGTAGACAGGCACTTTCCGAAAACTTAGCGTTCGAACAATCAGATCGCTGAGAAGAAATGTCCTTAAGTTTCCGACGTGAGCATCGCGGTAAACGGTGGGGCCGCAGCAGTAAATCTTCACAGTCTTCGTATCGGCTGAGGTAACGGTCTGGACTTCTCGAGATTTTGTGTCGTAGAGACGGAGTAAAGTTTTCATAATTGGCGATACCGATAATTATGATGAACGTGAAATTCAAATTTTTCGTACAGCGATATAGCAGATCCATTCTTGACATCTACTTGCAACATAAATTTATCGGCGTTGCTATGAGCAATGAGTTGGCAGAGAATCTCAACAGCCAATCCGGTACGACGAAATTCAGGTTGAACATAAAGGCGGGAAATAACACCCCACTGATTAATGTCGGAGATCCGCCCGGCGGCTACCCAAACCCCATCAATTTCAATGGCCACGTATTGCGAAGGGTATGAAGCCATGATGACCTTGCCCTGGCGCTCGCCCTGAATATCTAGCCATCGGTCGCTAGGTTGATTGAGCACGTGAATAAAATAGTTCCCGCGGCGGAAATGAAAATTTTCGAAAGTTTTGCGATCAGCAATCATGACGTGGGCTTCGATCGAAGTCTTCCAGCCATATTCCTCGAGCACATCATCTAGTTCGGCATAGACGGGCAGAGCGACATGGAAAACAGGGGGCAGTCCACGTTCGGCATAAAACTGAACGACGTGATCAAGGCTCTTTCCGAATTCATGCCCAGGCTCTCCGTAAGGAGCTTTTCCTCGTGGGCGGACTGAATTTGCCCTACGAGTGAAACCTGAACCCGCACGAAATCTCCAGCCGCCGAATTCTTCAACTTCTGGAGCGGGCCAGGTCGCTTCGGCTAAATCTTCTAATTCCATGATGCGCAGAGAGCGAGGAGAGCCAGTACCGGCTAGGTGAACCTTCTCGGGGATGACTTTCCAAACGAAAATATCTTGCCAGCGAAAGGAGGCAAGTGATCCATCTCTCTTTCTTACCGTGGATGGGCTTTCCAGGATTCCGAGCAGGTCGCGAAATCCGCCTTCGGGATCGTGTAACCGGATCGTGACGCGCGAGCCGACGCTACTGGTCAATGTGTCCAAAATTCGAGCAACCATGTCATCCTCCCCTCGCGTAGCCCTATTCTGTACCCTTAAGTGCAGTCAGGCAGAGTTTAAAAACCGAAATGTAATTCTTTGGAGGAGCGAACGTGACCTACGTAATTGCCGAACCTTGTGTCGACATCAAAGACAAGTCCTGTATCGAGGAGTGTCCAGTTGATTGCATCTACGAGGGCAATCGGATGCTCTATATCCAACCTGACGAGTGTGTTGACTGCGGAGCCTGCGAGCCCGTCTGCCCAGTAGAAGCCATCTATTACGAAGATGACGTTCCTTCGCAGTGGAAAGAGTATGGCCCGGTTAATAGTGAGTTCTTTGTCGAAATCGGTTCTCCTGGTGGCGCCAGCAAAGTGGGTCAAACTGGCACAGACCACAACAAAATTGTTTCTTTGCCCATTCAAACCAAAGAGTAAGAAATCAAACTCCCTGATTTTCCATGGGATCGGCTAGCTCCTTACGGAGCGAAGGCTAGAACGCACCCTGATGGAATTATCGATCTCTCGCAAGGTACGCCAGTCGATGCAACGCCGGCATTTATTCAACAAGCGTTAATTGACGCGGCAAATTCGCCGAGTTATCCCGTCACTATCGGCACGCCAGAACTTCGCGCTGCGATGCGACTGTGGGCAGCTGATGTCCTCGGCGCTCAAGGAGAATTCGACGTTCTGCCAACAATCGGCTCAAAAGAACTTGTTGCTTGGTTGCCATCTCTACTGCAATCTAAGAAAGTCCTCTATCCCGAGGTTGCTTATCCAACATATTTGGTGGGCGCACTCATTTCGGATTCGCAAGCACTGCCGGTCGGACTTGATCCTTCGATCTGGCCAGATGCAGATTTAGCTTGGATAAATTCACCATCTAATCCAACCGGACGAGTGCATTCAGATGATGAACTACAAGCCGTTATTAATTATTCGCGCCGAACTGGAACCATTATCGCCAGCGATGAGTGTTATCTCAGTTTCCCTTCATCAAAACAAGCCAATTCTATTTTGAAAATTGCGGCGGGAAATAATCAGAATCTTTTGGCGGTACATTCATTATCCAAGCGCTCTAACCTTGCTGGTTATCGAGCCGGTATTTTGCTGGGCGATCCAGATTTAATTGCTCGGATCAGAGAAGTCCGCAAGCACGCCGGCATGATGGTGCCGTTGCCAGTGCAACGCGCAATGACCGTGGCCCTAGCCGACGAAATTCATGTTGCCGAACAATCGACTAGATACCGAGCCCGTCGCGATGCGCTGCAACCAGCACTGGAAAACGCTGGCTTTCGCGTTCACTTCACCGAATCCGGTCTCTACATTTGGTGCACCAGGGACGAGTCCGATTGGGATTCGGTTTCATGGTTGGCAGACCTTGGCATCTTGGCGACCCCAGGAAGTTTTTACGGAGAAAATTCTGGAAAATTTATTCGGGTAGCCCTGACTTCAACCGATGCAGCTATTGCTCAAGCCGTTGCTCGTTTGCAAGGCGCTTAAGTCATGTCTTACTCGGCCATCCTTTTGGTGGGCGGCATGGGAACGAGGCTTCACCCTCTGACCAAAGCCACCCCAAAACCCATGTTGAACGTAGCTGGCGTGCCTTTCATTGAGCATCAAATCGTTAGAGCGCGCGAATCAGGAGTTTCAGAAATAATTTTGGCAACATCTTTCTTGGCCGAACTTTTTCAACCCCACTTTGGCGATGGTTCTGAGTTTGGCATTTCCATTAAATACTCGATTGAAAAAGCGGCGTTAGGGACTGGCGGCGCCATTCGCCATGCCAGCAAATTGCTGACCGGTAGTGGTCCAGTCGTGATCTTTAACGGAGACGTTCTCAGCGGTCATAATCTCTCAGGCCAAATTGAATTTCATATTAGCCACGAAGCGGAAGTAACTTTGTATTTGACGAGCGTTCCAGATGCCAGGGCCTACGGAGCTGTAGAGCTTTCAGGAGATCGCGTTATTGCATTCAACGAAAAAATGGCGAATCCGCCCACCAACATCATTAACGCTGGCTGCTACATATTTGAACGAGAAATTATTCTTGGGATTCCAGATGGAAAAGTAGTGAGCGTCGAACGAGAAACTTTTCCGCAATTGCTTGCTGATTTTCGGCGAGTTTTCGGCTTTGTAGATAGCTCCTATTGGCTAGACATAGGTACGCCAGCAGCGCTGGTCAAAGCATCGCAAGACTTAGTTCTGGGCCGAGTGGTGTCGGCGGCTACCCCGGCTCATCAAGGGGATTACCTGCTCGCCTCCGGAGCCACCATCGGTGAAGGTTCGAAAATCATTGGAGGGTCGGTGATCGGGGCGGGTGCAATTGTTGAATCTGGCTGCACCATCGATGGCAGCAACATTGGCGCCGGAGCAGTTATTGGATCCGGATCAGTTCTGAGCAATTCTTTTGTTGCTAATGATTGTCAAGTGCCATCTGGAACTTTGGGGAATTCTTGCTTCTTGGGTTTCTAAACCCCCGCAAATCAACAAATTAACCTGAATTTGACATGTTTTCTCGCAATCGGACTTGACTAAGAGGGATTACAAGCGTGTAATTCGTCTAGTCCAAGTTACCAGCACGAGGTAGCTCATGCCATTAGGAGAATTCACGATGTCAGAAATTCGCCCCTTGGGAATTGAAATTGGACACCCTGGAAGCGGAACTGGAGATCCTTCTTGGCAAGAGCATGCGCTCTGTGCCCAGACTGACCCTGAGGCCTTCTTCCCAGAAAAAGGCGGATCTACGCGTGAGGCTAAGCGCGTTTGCCTCTCTTGTGATGTTCGCTCCGAGTGCCTGGAATATGCCCTCGCTCATGACGAGCGTTTTGGAATTTGGGGTGGACTTTCCGAGCGCGAACGCCGCCGCCTGAAGCGTCGTTCTGCCTAATCTTCTCTATGTAGTCTTATCCGCGAAGAAGAGCTAAATCCAAGACGCCCGCGATTCGGCGCGAGAGTTGAAGTGGGTGAACCATCGCGATGACTGACAAATTTTTTGTAACGGCCATCGTCGTCTCTCATGATGGAGCCACTTGGATTCCTGAAGTTATCGCAGCTTTAACAAATCAAAGCCGATCAGTTGATCGCATTCTTGCCGTAGATACCGGCTCAACCGATTCCTCAGTCACCTTTCTCTCCAAAGCCGGAATCTCCGTTCTTCCGGTGGCGCGTGATATCGGTTTCGGCGGCGCGATCGATCGCGCTTTAGCCGAGCACCCTCCCATTTCCCTAGATCCAGCATTTGCTAAAGGCAACCTTGGAGTCGAAAAGGAAGAGTGGCTCTGGTTCATTCACGATGATTGTGCGCCTAGTTTGGATGCGTTGGAAAAGTTATTGGAAGCTGTAGAAGAGCGTCCTAACGTCGCCCTCGCTGGGCCGAAATTGCGTGGCTGGTATGACCGAAACCATCTTCTTGAAATTGGCATAAGCATTGCTGGCAATGGTTCAAGGTGGACGGGACTAGAGCGCCGTGAACAAGATCAAGGTCAGCACGATGGCCTCAACAACGAGGTGCTCTCAGTTAGTACCGCCGCCATGTTGGCCAAGAGATCTGTCTTTGAAGATATCGGTGGCTTTGATCCTAATTTGGCTCTCTTTCGTGATGATGTCGATTTGGGTTGGCGAACTCACGTGGCCGGGTTCTCTGCCATATGTGTAAGTGAAGCTATCTGCTTCCATGCCGAAGCTTCTGCTTCGGAACGGAGGGCCGTAGATGTATCTGAAGCTTTTCTGCATCGGCCACTACTTCTCGATCGTAGAAATGCTGCGTACGTATTGCTCGCTAATTCATCGTGGTGGACCCTGCCTTGGATCTCCGTTCAACTAGTGATCTCCGCTGGCATACGTGCCTTGTACAACTTACTGGCAAAACTTCCGGGCTATGCAGCCGATGAACTAGCCGCAGTTGTCTTGCTCTTAATTAAGCCGGCCGATCTCATTCAAGCTCGTAAAGAACGCAAGAGTCACCGAATGCTTTCCCCTCGGGTCGTAACTCGTTTTATTCCGCCGCGCAGTAGTCAATTTCGTTCCACACGCGAACGAATCGCCGCTCGATTCCTACGCGGTTTGGGGCGTGAATCCTTTGCTCAAGAAGGTGCGATAACGCAAAGTTATTCAGATTTGGATCTCGTCGACGAGAGCCTTGAGGACCTTGAATCGTTACCGTTTATTCGGCCATCGATATGGAAGAGCATTGGGTCGCATCCACTTTTTCTTTCGCTATTTTTCATCACTCTCATTTCCACAATCGCATCTCGGGGTCGGTTCGGACCGTTGTCTGGAGGTTCGCTTCCGGCCTCGCCTACGGGCGCTATGGATTTGATTCGCAACTACTTAGAATCTTGGCATCAGGTTGGTTTGGGTTCAGCTGTCGCTTCTCCGCCGTGGCTGCTCGTCATCGGTTTGGGTTCGCTTCTTACTTTTGGAAGTGCGACTGCATTTATTACAACTCTTTTTTGGTTAACGCCGCCGCTCGCCATGTTTATCGCGTATCGAGCATTTAAGCGTTTGCGCGTTCAGACGCGCACCGCTCTCGTGGGCGGCGTTTTATACGCCCTTTCCCCAGTCGTTTGGGCTGCTATTAATCAGGGTCGGCTAGGCACGATCGTGATTGTGCTTCTTGCCCCCATTCTCATCTCCGTTGTTCCTAGGTCGGTCGAACTAGACGGCGTCTCTTGGCGAAAGATTTATGCCGTGGCGCTTTTGGCGGGCGCAATATCTGCGGCCTCAGCGCTCTTCTTGGTGTTATGGACCTTAGGTTGCGGTCTATTTCTCTCTACCTCGTTATGGAATCTCAAGGCCCGATCTCATGAAGGAACTTTTCTAGCCAAAATTGCTTCTTGGCTGACTACTTCAGTGAAACGCCGGATCGCCCTGATGGTGATACCTAGTTTTCTCACCTTTCCGTGGTCTGCATCTTTGCTGTTGCACCCCACCCAATTCCTTATGGAGCCTGGCATCCCCATGGATTCGGCAATGAGGTGGTCGCTTCTTCTCATGAATCCTGGTGGCAAAAGTGGTATGCCTATCTGGTTGATTGCTCCCGGGATAGTCTTTTTATTGGTCTCGTTACTGAGTGAGTCCAATCGCAATTGGGCGATTGCTAGCTCCATTTTCTTAGCACTTTCGTTGGTATTCGGCTCACTGGTAATTCAGGCGCACGGCTCGGTTTCAAATGTTTGGACGGGGTCACTTCTTCTTTTTGCACAATTCTGCGCATTTATTCCTGTGCTTCGCTCGGCCGATAAATTATTGCCCAATTTGCGATCATCGCAATTTGGACTAGGACACATCACCGTTGCCATAGTTACTGCTTTTTGTGTTCTCTCCTCAGCAGCCAGTGTTGTTTGGATCGTTTCTCTTGGTGCGAATTCGAATGTTCGAGCTAACCGCACTTCTGTAATTCCGGCATTCGTGGAATCTCTGGCACAGACAGATGCCAAGCCGAAAACATTAGTTGTCCGCAAAAACGGTAATCAGATTCAATACTTTATCTCCCGCGGCACTGACTTAATCTTGGGGGAGCCCGACGTATCTGTTCCACCATCGCTTGAAGTTCAAGCAGCCATTCGCGATCTGTTAGGTGGCACTGGGCTGACATCAAGCAAGCAAATCGGCGAAAACGGTATTCAGTACTTGTATATGCAAATTCCACTCGATGAAGTTCTCGTCAGAGCTATCGATGGTCAAGGTGGATTCACACGTACTTCATCAACCAAAGAAGGAATTGTGTGGAAAGTTGTTGGCAGTTCTCCTCGAGTTCTCTTCACTGATTCACATGGAGTGAAGAAAATGCTGGTGTCCGGTGACATTGGTGCTGTAGATAAGGTGCCTGCCGCAGGCACCGTTACGTTGGCCGAAAAATATGATTCTCGTTGGCGCCTGATCCATAATGGAATTTCGATTCCACTCTTGAGATCCACATCGGGCTTGCCGCTATTTTCGGTGCCTGGACCAGGTGACATAACCATTTTGCACGACGGAACTTCACGCCGAGCTCTTCTATCGGTGCAGTTACTAGTGCTTTTAACAGTCGTGGTTCTAGCTCTTCCTGCCGGCCGGAGACGGCGTGAAGTTCCGATCGAGGAAATCGCATGAGAAATTCCAAGGTTTTCTTTGTCCTAGTTCTCCTGGCCTCTGCTCTCGGAATGACTTTCATTGCGCCGCATGTTGAGAAGCGAATTGCCACTACTCAAGCTTTTCCAGCCACTGTTTGCCCAGGTTTTTCATCCGATGGCAACACCAAGGCACTTCTTTCTGGTTCGGGGGCTCGAATACATTTGATTTCTCCTAAATCTCTTACTTTTAAGAATTCGGGAGTTCGTAATTATTCATTGACTCAAGATGCATTACTCGTTGACGGTAATCCAACAACCTCCGTTGGTATTACTTATTCAAGTGGTAAATGGTTGGGCAGCACTCTATGCAACGTGGGAACAGGTAACCAATGGTTTCTTGGTGGATCTGGCTCGGTTGCCAGCAAAGGCAAACTGGATTTGGTTAATAGCGGCTTGAGTGATGCTTCGGTGGAACTCACTGTTTTTTCAGCTCACCTCGCCCCGATAACCTCCACGGTTATTGTGAAAGCAAATTCGGATCGCATCCTTCTGTTGGATGCGCTGGCACCAGGTGAAGGTTCAATCGCCGTTCATGTCTTGACTCGATCAGGTCGCGTAACTTCTTTTATGCTGGATCAGCAACAGAAAGGTCTTTCCTCGTTGGGTTTGGATTACGTTAACTCTTATCCAGAACCAAGCACGTCAGTTGTGATTCCGGGTTTGGCATACACGGCAGGTAAGGGTAATTCACTCAGCCACTTTCTCCGCCTTTTGGCTCCTGGTGACCTTGACGCAACCATTAAAGTGACGATTCATTCAACAGAGGGCGATTTCACACCCGTTGGGTTTGACGGTAGAACTTTGGCACACGGCAAGGTTTATGACCTGCCGCTAACAAATATTTCTGAGGCACATCCCTTCTCAGTTGAAGTTTCCTCCGACCAACCCGTCTTGGCATCAGCCCAAAGTTCGATTTTGGTCACAGGAAAACATGAATTCGCTTGGGCGACAGCTGCTACCAAATTGCGCCACGTCACCTTAAACCTCGGAGGACTTTCACCTGCTTTTGTTTTTTCCGGGGATCAAATAAAAGTAAATATTCAATGGATAAGCGATACCGGAAAGCGGGGAAGCGTTAACGTCACCGGTGACCAAATCACCTATTGGAGACCCACCCAAAACTTAATCCGAGCAACGCTGACTACTTCAGATGCCGCCACTTATGCCAATCTGATTTTCCTGACGGCTAATTCTTCACAATTGGGTTTTAGTTACTTGCCCATCATGCCCGGCGCCAGCCTTGAAACATCGACTCTTCCCATTATGGATGCCCGCGTAATCTCTCGTGAGTAAATCCCTCGTTTTTCACCTCATAGCCACTAATCTGCCAATATGAGGAATAGCCATCCACGCACCGGGAGAGCCTGCTCTCGATCGGGCTGCCGGAATCTGGCTAGCAAGACCCTCACCTACATTTATTCAGATTCCACCGCTGTTTTGGGCCCGTTGGCAACGTTTGCTGAACCACATGCCTACGATCTTTGTGAAGACCACGCGGTTCGGATGACCGCTCCGCAAGGCTGGACCGTCATTCGCCAAGAAGCAAGTGAAGACCTCGTTGGCCCGAGTGATGACGATTTGATGGCTATTGCTGATGCCGTTCGCGAGGCTGGCGTGCAAATCTCACCTACACCCAGCAACGCCGTTACTGGGCATGAGATCGGTCGTCGTGGCCATTTAAGGGCTATTCCCTCAAATTAATAAATCGCGATAGATTGCTGAAATGTTTACAGACGTAGCGCTCGACAAGATTATTAAGGCCTATGACATACGGGGCTTAGTCGATTCTCAACTCACCCCTGATTTTGCCTTCGCTCTTGGCTCGGCCTTTGCCCGCTTCCTCGAAGAGGAGCGTGAACCTTCAACTATTGTTATTGGTGAAGATATGCGCCCGTCTTCCCCTCTCCTAGCCACCGCTTTTGCAGATGGCGCGACTACTCAAGGTATGGATGTAATCCGGATCGGGTTGGCCTCCACTGACATGCTCTATTTTGCCGCTGGACAACTCAATCTTCCCGGTGCCATGTTCACTGCCAGCCACAACCCTGCCGAATACAACGGCATGAAACTTTGCAAGAGTGGAGCCCGACCAATTGGTCTGGAATCCGGGTTAGCTCGGATCAAGAGCCTGTTGGTAGCTGGCGTCCCCATCTCCAACCGTCCCATTGGTCAAATAACCGAACGCGATATGTTGGATGATTACGTCACTTTCCTTTTAGGAATGTTTCCAGAAATCAAGGATCAACCGCTTCGGAAGTTGAAAGTGGTTATTGATGCTGGAAATGGCATGGCAGGCCATACCGCTTCTGCCGTCATGGCCCGGCTCAATGTTGACGTTGTTCCCATGTATTTCGAACTTGATGGCACTTTTCCCAATCATGAAGCGAATCCTCTCGATCCCAAGAACATGGTCGATCTACAGGACCGAGTGCTCAAAGAAAAAGCTGATATTGGATTAGCTTTTGATGGCGATGCCGATCGCTGTTTTCTGGTCGATGAGAAAGGGCACCTAGTAAATCCTTCTGCGTTGACTTGCCTCATCGCCACACGTGAACTGAAAAGAAAACCTGGCTCAGCGATTATCTATAACTTGATCTCTTCTAAATCAGTACGTGAAGTTGTCACTGAAAATGGTGGCACTGCCATTCGATCCAGAGTGGGTCATTCGTATATTAAGAAAATGATGGCTGAATCTGGTGCGGTATTTGGCGGCGAACATTCTGGGCACTTTTATTTTTCTGACTTTTGGCGCGCAGATTCTGGGATGCTGGCAGCTCTCTTTGCATTGACTGAACTGGCCGCACATAAACAACCTCTCTCAAAGTTGTTTGCACCTTTCAATCGCTATATTTCCAGCGGCGAAATCAATACTGAAGTAGCCGATATCCCTTCAGCCCTGGCTCGGATTACCGCCGCCTACGGTAAGAAGTACCCCATTGACGATCTCGATGGGCTGACGGTCGAATCCGATACCTGGTGGTTCAACGTAAGAGCCTCCAATACTGAGCCATTGCTGCGGTTAAACGTGGAGGCAAAGACGCCTAAAAAGATGTCGGAAGTCCAAGCAGCCGCAATTGCGGTAATCTCTGACGTCTCTCAATAAACTCGAATGTAATAGGAGTCTTACGTGACTGTTCAAACCGCCACGAATTTCGATGTAGCAAACCCCAGCTTGGCCGCCGAAGGAAAAAAGCGGATTGAATGGGCTGAGCGCAATATGCCGGTCTTGGCACAGATTCGTGCTCGATTTGAAAAGGAACAACCTTTTGTTGGTATTCGTATTGCAGCCTGCATGCATGTCACTACCGAGACGGCCAACCTCATGCGCGCATTAAAAGCCGGTGGAGCCGAGCTTGCGCTCTGCGCATCAAATCCGTTATCGACTCAAGATGACACTGCCGCTGCTCTTGTCTCCGAATTTGGAATCAGCGTTTTCGCTCGCAACGCAGTTGACCGCGATGGCTATTACCGCCACATCAATGCTGCACTCGATATTAAGCCTCACTTGGTTTTCGACGATGGCTGCGACTTGGTAAATACCTTGCATACCACTCGTACTGAATTAATCGATGGCATCATCGGCGGCTGCGAAGAAACCACCACCGGAGTCATTCGATTGAGCCAGATGACCAAAGATGGCGCTCTTAAGTTTCCTATGATCGCGGTTAACGACACCGATACAAAGCATATGTTCGATAATCGCTTCGGTACCGGACAGTCAACACTTGATGCAATTTTCCGCTCTACCAACTCGCTCATCGCCGGCAAGATATTTGTCGTAGCCGGTTTTGGATATTGCGGCAAAGGTGTGGCCGAACGTGCCAAGGGACTTGGCGCAGATGTCATCGTTACTGAAATCGATCCCACTAAGGCGCTCGATGCCATGATGCAGGGATATCGCGTCATGCCTATGACAGAAGCTGCCGCGCTTGGCGACTTCTTTGTAACTGTCACCGGCAATCGCGATGTACTTCGCGAAGAACATTTTGCGGTCATGAAGGATGGCGCCATCTTGGCTAACGCTGGTCACTTCGATATTGAGATCGATGTTGCTTGGCTAGAGCAAAATGCCGCTGAAAAGCACAACAAGATTCGCCACCAAACCGATGAATATCAACTAGCCGATGGCCGCCGCATTTTGCTTTTGGCCGAAGGTCGTTTAGTAAACCTAGGCGCCGCTGAAGGACACCCGGCCTCTGTTATGGATATGTCTTTCTCGGATCAAGCGCTGACCGCAGAATGGCTGCTCAAGATGGCCAGTCAGCTTTCGGCCGGCCTGCACAACGTTCCTACTGAAATCGATAAGGAAGTTGCCAGGCTTAAGCTGGAAAGCATGGGCGGAAAGATCGACAAGCTCACTGCCGCTCAGGACTTGTATTTGAACTCTTGGGAGCACGGTAGCTAATGACCCTGATCATGGTCGTTGATGACGACCAAGATTTGGCAGAAATGTTAGGCATCGTTCTTAACGGTGCCGGGTTTGAAGTGGATTTGGTAAGTCGCGGTGATGAGGTCATGGATCTCTTTCGCGCTCAAACTCCAGATTTAGTTCTTTTAGATGTGATGCTGCCCGGAATGACTGGCATTGAAGTCTGTCGTGAGATTCGGGCCGAATCCATGGTGCCCATCGTGATGTTGACCGCCAAAGGTGATACTCACGATGTTGTTCTTGGTTTGGAAGCTGGCGCCGATGATTACATGGTTAAACCTTTCAACCCGTCAGAACTCGTGGCACGAATCAAAACCCGATTGCGGCGTCAGATCTCCGAGAGTGCCGGCGGGCTAAAGATCGGCGACATCGCGATCGATCAATTGGCGCATTCCATCATGCGCGAAGGAAAGGTCATCCCACTCACTCGTCTGGAATTCGATTTACTCGTAGCTCTTGCAAAAGAACCAGGTCGAGTATTTACGCGCGAAGCTCTCCTCAACGAAGTTTGGGGTTATCGACATGCAACGGACACTCGTCTTGTTAACGTTCACGTGCAGCGCTTGCGTTCGAAAGTCGAACAAGATCCAGAAAATCCCGAACTCATTGTCACCGTTCGTGGCGTTGGTTATAAGGCAGGAGTTCCTGGAACGAAAGAACAATGAGTTCACAGAAACGACCGTGGCGAAACTCGCTGGTATGGCGCGTTACAGGAAACAGCGTTCTTTTATCTTTGGGCATTATTTGGCTGGTCGGTTCGGCCCTCTTTAGTCAGATCTCAACCGGAATTTTCGAAGAAAAATTATCTAACTCGATTTCCGATAGCCAGTCCTCGTTGAGATCTATTCAAGTTCAATTGGCTGTTGCACAATTTCAAAATGATGCCGGTATCAGGAAGATCGTCGACCAAATGATTTCAGTGGCTTCGATCAGCGGAAATACCGCTGGACGAGAAGTTGCGCTCTTGCATTTCCCAGTCGTTCGTCCAGTGAAAAACAATTATGAAAGAACTTCAAATCTCCTCTCCACGAAATCAATACCAGAAGCATTTCGCACCAAAGTGAGAACTGCATCTGGATTGCAATGGTCTCGGACAAAGATTGTTTTCTTAGGCGGGGAAAAGGTAAATGGCATTGCCGTAGGCGGCACGGTCGAGATTCCTAATTCGGGTACTTACGAACTTTATTTCCTCTATGGGCTTACTAGCCAAGAGAACACTTTAACCCTCATTCGAAACGCCCTGTGGTTCACTGGCTTGGCGCTTATTTTTCTCATCGGACTTGTCACTTGGCTGGTTATTAGGCAGGTCGTCATACCGGTACGTGAAGCTGCCGAGATCGCCGAGCAGTTATCAGCAGGTGATCTGGGTCGACGTATGGAAGTTCATGGCGAGAACGAAATTGCTCGCCTGGGAATCTCTTTCAACGAGATGGCTCTGTCTATGCAACAACAAATCTCACGCCTGGAAAATCTCTCGCGGCTTCAGCAACGTTTCGTTTCGGATGTCTCTCACGAATTGCGGACTCCGCTCACAACCATCCGGATGGCCTCTGAAGTTATCTACGCTTCTCGGAGCACCTTCAGCACCAAAGTGGCTCGTAGCGCTGAACTATTGATCGCTCAGATCGATCGCTTTGAACGCCTGCTTGCCGATCTTCTTGAAGTTAGTCGCTTTGACGCCGAAGCAGCCGTAATGGTGATCGAACCCGTGGACATTGTGCAGTTGCTACGAAGAACTGTGGATTACCTTCACCCCAGCCGCGAGCGCATCATCAACATTATTTCGGATGAAGATTCAATTCTGGTTGATGCGGATACTCGAAGAATCGAGCGAATCTTTCGCAACCTCATTACAAATGCGATCGATCATTGCGAAGAGAGGCCAGTCGATATCACCATTGTCGAAAGCGATGATGCTGTTGCCGTTGGAGTTCGCGACTATGGAGTGGGATTCCAAGAAAAGGATTCGCATAGACTTTTCGATCGATTCTGGCGAGCCGATCCCGCCCGCGCACGTGTACGAGGTGGAACCGGACTCGGACTTTCGATTGCGTTGGAGGATGCAAAATTGCACCACGGAACACTGGAGGCTTGGGGCCGGCTCCGGCGAGGTGCACATTTTGTTCTGACCATTCCCAAAGTCGCTGGTATTGAAATGGCTACGCATCCCATCTCGGTTGTTCCCGAGTCCGAGCTCTCCACAATTGTTAACCCTGAGGATTCTGAAGAATTGTAAATTCGCCAGACTGCGCTCGTGCTTTCAGATCTTCGCGCATTGTCGAGTCTTATATTTCCGATCTCATGCATTGGATGCGGTCAACCTCAAAGTGACATCTGCCCACGGTGCGCGGTGCTCTGGAAAGTGCAACCAATAGTTTCGACTCTAGATTCGATCCCTATTTCTTTCACCGCTCGATATCAACCTATAGTCCAGCGCTTTATATTGGCTGCCAAAGAACAAGGCTCCACGGTGGCGCGAGATGCGTTGGCGCAATCCATGGCACGTTCCCTTCGGGTGCTTATGGCCAAGGTTCAGGTTGAAAAGGTGTTACTCGTCCCCATCCCTTCCCATCGTGCGGCTATTCGCTCTCGCGGCCGGGACCATGCCCGACTTCTCTCCCAGGCGGTCTCCGAGCGATTCGGCTCGGAGGTCGGTCTGGCTCCGGCCCTTCGTGTTAATCGCCGCGTCGTCGACCAAACCGGTTTGAGCCACGAGCAACGCGCAGCCAACCTAGCTGGGGCATTTACAGCCGATTCACAGTTGATCAGAGGGAAAGTCGAGGTGGCACTGGTTATGGTGGATGATGTGATTACCAGCGGCTCCAGCCTTCGAGAAGGGGCGAGAGCCCTTACCAGCGCCGGTTGCCCGCCTATCGCCGCCATCGCCGCATGTGCGAGTGCTCGTTTTTTGCCAATACGATTGCCCTAGAGAATTACCCCTATTGACGACTAGCCCCATCCCGGGCTGGTTCGAAGCTTACGAAAGAGGATTTGTGGTCGCGTTACTAGACAAGGTGTTACGTGCTGGCGAAGGCCGGGCAATTCGCAATCTCGAGAAGATTGCCGTCGCAGTCAACGCTCAGGAAGCCAAGATTTCTGCCCTCTCCGATGAGGATCTGCGGGGTATGACCGAAACTTTCCGCGCTCGCCTTGACGCTGGCGAAACCCTCGACGATCTGCTTCCCGAAGCTTTTGCCTGCGTTCGCGAGGCTGCCAAGCGCACCTTGGGCCAACGCCACTATGACGTGCAGATTATGGGGGGAGCCGCTCTCCATCAGGGAAATATCGCAGAAATGCGAACTGGTGAAGGAAAGACTTTGGTCGCTACTTTGCCTTCATATCTCAATGCCCTTAGCGGTAAAGGTGTGCACGTTGTCACCGTTAACGATTATCTAGCCGAGCGCGATAGCGAATGGATGGGTCGTATCCATCGATTCTTGGGTCTCAAAGTCGGTGTCATTCTCTCCAACATGTCGCCGATCGAACGACGCGAGGCGTATGCCGCAGATATCACTTACGGCACCAACAATGAATTTGGTTTTGATTACCTGCGCGACAACATGGCGTGGACTCTCGAGGATTGCGTGCAGCGCGTTCACAACTTTGCTGTTGTTGATGAAGTTGACTCCATCTTGATTGACGAAGCACGTACGCCATTGATCATCAGCGGTCCGGCCGATAAGGCCACCAAGTGGTACCTTGAATTTGCCAACATTGCTGGCAAACTCGATCGCGATGTTCATTATGAAGTCGATGAGAAGAAGCGCACCGTAGGCATTTTGGAAGATGGTGTCACCAAGGTCGAAGAATTACTTGGCATTGAAAACTTGTACGAATCTGTCAATACTCCAATGATCGGCTATCTCAACAATGCCGTACGTGCCAAGGAACTTTTCAAGCGCGATAAAGATTATGTAGTCATGAGCGGGGAACTCTTGATCGTCGACGAGCACACTGGTCGTATCTTGGCCGGGCGTCGATACAACGAAGGTCTTCACCAAGCGTTAGAAGCCAAAGAGCGCGTCGAGATTAAAGATGAAAACCAAACCTTGGCCACCATTACGCTGCAGAACTACTTCCGTCTCTACAAGCGGCTTTCAGGCATGACCGGTACTGCCATGACCGAGGCCGCCGAATTAATGCAGATTTACAAACTAGGCGTTATTCCAATCCCCACCAACAAGCCCATGCAACGTGAAGATAAATCCGACTTAATTTACAAATCCGAAGCCGGAAAGTTCATCGCAGTAGCCGATGACATTGCCGAACGCCATCGCAAAGGACAACCTGTTCTCGTTGGTACTGTCAGCGTCGAAAAATCTGAAGAATTGGCGCACTTGCTTACCAAGCGCGGTATTCCGCATGAAGTCCTTAATGCAAAGCAACACGAGCGCGAAGCTGCGATTATCGCGCGCGCCGGTTCTATCGGAGCTGTAACCGTTGCAACAAATATGGCCGGTCGTGGTACCGACATCATGCTGGGCGGCAACCCCGAATTTATGACTGACTTCGAACTCCAACGTCGTGGGCTTAATCCTGTAGATACTCCCGAGGACTACGAAGCAGCCTGGGCTCCCGAACTTGCCAAGCAAAAAGCGGCCGTTGCGCGCGAGCATGAAGAAGTTGTTGCGCTTGGTGGTCTCTATGTTCTAGGAACCGAGCGCCACGAATCTCGACGTATCGATAACCAGTTGCGTGGACGATCTGGTCGCCAAGGCGATCCCGGTGAATCCCGTTTCTATCTTTCGCTACAAGACGATCTCATGCGTCGATTCAATTCGGGCATGGTCGAACGCTTCCTCGGTGCTGCCGGAATTCCAGAGGAAGTACCTCTCGAATCCAAGATCGTTTCCAATGCAATTCGCTCCGCGCAAACCCAAGTTGAATCCCTCAACTTTGAAATGCGTAAGAATGTTTTGAAGTACGACGACGTCATGAACCGTCAGCGCGAAGTTGTCTATCGTGAGCGCCGCGAAGTACTTGAAGGCGCAGATATCAAAGATCAGGTTCAGATCTTCATGACCGACACTCTGACCGCGTACGTTCAGGCCGCTACTGCTGAAGGTTATGCCGAAGATTGGGACCTAGAGACTCTCTGGACGGCTCTGCGCGCTCTTTATCCCATTAGTTTGAGCATCGAAAGCGTCCTGCAAGAAGTTGGTGGCGCTGAAGGTCTTGATCAAGATTTCCTTCTGCATAAGGTCTTGGAAGATGCCCAGAACGCCTATAACTCTCGGGAAGATGGACTTACCCCAGATGTTATGCGTGAACTCGAGCGCAAAGTATTGCTCTCTGTTCTCGACCGTAAATGGCGCGAGCACCTTTACGAGATGGATTATTTACAAGAGGGAATCGGCTTGCGGGCTATGGCTCAGCGCGATCCACTCGTCGAATACCAGCGCGAAGGTTATGACCTCTTCTCGGCCATGATGGATTCCATCAAGGAGGAGCTCGTTGGTTTTGTTTTCAATGTCGAGGTTCAAGTTGAAGCAGATTCTCACGAAGTTGCCGCGAAGGGCATTGAAATTCCCAAGGCCGAAGTTAATCAGCTCCGCTATTCAGCAGCAGATGTTGACGGTGAAGTAAAACAAACCGGCGGCACTAGCCGAAATGCACCATGTCCATGTGGCTCTGGCCGCAAGTACAAGCGTTGCCACGGAGCAGCTAACTCCTAAAGCAGGATCATCTCGGTACACAGCCACCGCTTGTCGACGCCTTCAAATCGTAGGGCAAGTGAACGCACTCGCTCATTGATGCGCAAGGTGACCGTTGATTCGCAGACGCCATCGATGGGCTCGGAGAGGTAGATCTTGCGCACTCGCGGGATCTCTTTCATGCTTCCAGATTTACGCACTAGCTGGGCGTGCACGCTGCGATGGCACCACCGCGCTAACTGCATGGGATGTCTACGTCCGCCCCAGATTTCAACTATAGAAATAACAAAGCGCTCGACCCATTCTTCAAGTTGAGGTAATTCCGAGGCAGAGCTGGGCTGCGGTGCAAAGTCTCGATCATCGCTCTCTCCTGCATATGTGTTTGGAGTAGGAACTAAGTAAAGTTTTTTAGGGATCGTTTGTGGTGCGCGTTCGATCTCTTCGGAGAGGTAAAGAGCTAAAGCTGGATGGCTCCACAGCCCAGGGTCAAAAGGACGATCGGAACCGGCTTGTGGCCAAGTAACCGTTGTGGCCCGTACTTCGGAATCGCTATTCATGCTCTTACTCAACCGAAGGCGCTGGGCTAGCACCTCCACCGAACGGATGAATTATTTCGATGGCCCGATTACCGTAAGTAACCCATGTGGAAAGCGGTCGAACTCATTAGCCGCTCTTGACCTATGAATGGCACATGGTTGATATCAAGAACGTCATTCTCGGCTCTCCACGGACTCGCTTAGCTGCAGTGCTCATCGCCCTCTCACTTCTCGCCGCGATTGCTATAAGCAGCGCCGCAAATCGGGCAACGTGGGTCTGGTCGGCTGCTCGTGACTTATCGGCAGGTCACACCATCGCTGCCACGGATCTCAAAGCAGTGAAGGTAAATCTCTATGATTCGGGCGGAAAATACTTATCCTCTGGTTCACCGGTGCTGGGCTGGCACCTCACCCGCTCGATTCAGATGGGCGAACTCATCCCCGGCGTCGCACTCTCCCGCCAAGGAGCCACTGTGACAACGCAGAGCCTTCCGCTACGAGTCAGTCGCCCAGATATGCCGATTGATCTGGCACCTGGGCAGCGAGTAGATCTTTATGCACTTTCTCCCACCACAGCACAGGCCACCTTTGACCCACTACTAGCTTTTGCTAATGCAACCATTGAATCAGTAGATCAGAAATCAAAGGATCTGGGCGGCGATATTGGAATCGTCGTTGCAATACCTAAAAGTGCGATGTTACAAGTTGTAGGTGCCATAGCTAGCGCCAGAGTATTGGTGGTTCGCAATGCCTTCTGAAATTCCTCAACTCGAAGTGATTACGGCAATAGCTGAAGTTGAAACTGAAGACTTCATCGCACAACTGCTCTTCTCGCAAGGCTGGAACATCATTCATAGGGCGATCGACTTTTCTGGTCTGCTCGTTGCATTAGAAAATCGGCATAGCCTCTTGCGCACCGTGGTTATCTATAGTTCTGATCTGCCGAATTTAGATTCAGTACAACTTGCCGAAATCGAAAGTCGATCCTCAGCTTTTTCCATTATTTGTATCGATGGAGTGAATATCAACTCTCACGCCGTGATGACGCATATTCGGGGCAAGTTGCGGTTGCCCTTAATCTATCAAAACCAAGCTCCTACGAAATCAGATAATTTGCCAGTCGCGGCGCCTAAAAAACAAAAGCTCATCACCGTAACCGGAACCGCTGGCTCGCCCGGTCGCAGCCACCTGACTCTTTTATTGGCCGGATATTTCTCTTGGCGAACACATGTACATGTCATTGATGCCGACCTCAGATCTCCTTCGCTGGCATACATGGCAGGTACCCGTCCAAAGTCGAATGAAAGATTTACGTTATCGACGTTGCAGATAGAAAATAAACCTTCGGAATTACCAACGAGCGAAATGAAAGATTTAACTTTTATTGATATCGGAGCCTTACCTTCTCTTCGAGAAGTGGTAACTGACCGCAGATGGCATGCTGCGTTCATCAACACCGTTTTGGAACAGACTTCTTCACTTATTTACATTACAAAGAGTTCAGGTTTAGGTTTACTCCGGCTAGAAAATTTCATCGCCGAATTTCCAATTTTGTTACGAAAGATTCCCATACTTTATGTTCTTAATCAGAGAACCAGTTCTCGTGAGGATCGGGCTATCGAGGCACGTTTCAACAGTCTCACATCGGGGGAGGCCGCCTTTGTCCTACCTCAGGATCCCAGACCCATTCAGCCCTCCGCCCCCCGTACCAAGGGCCTGGATCTATTTTCCGGAAGTTCCAAGCTCGCTAAGGAGATTGATAAGATCGCACAATCGATCGCCTAAGCAATGGCTTTGATGCGGCAGGAGAGGGATGCAATGACATCGCGTGAAGACCTGCTGGCCGCGCAGACCGCCCTGTCTCCTGCAGATCGTGAACGACTTTCTGAACTTATTGCCGAATGGCAGATGCTGGCCGACCTTTCCTTTGCCGACCTGATCCTTTGGGTACCTAAACGGCGCGATTACCAAACCTGGCCCGAAGGCCACGTGGCGTTGGCACATATCAGACCTACGACCGCAGCCACTGTTTTTACCCACGATGTAATTGGTTCCGAGCTCATGTGGGGCCGCAATCCACGTATCGATCAAGCGCTATCACAAGGGGAAATCGTCCGCGATACCCAACCCGAAGTCATAGGCGATCTCTTGATCAAGGAAGAGACCATTCCGGTGCTATTTGATGGTCGAATCATTGCTGTGATATCGCGCCATCGCGACGCCGTACAGATGAGATCGGCTTCCAGGCTTGAAATCAACTATCGCGAGATCGCTCACAATATTTATCGCATGGTTGCCGAAGGAAACTTTCCGGTTCATAACGGTATTTATCGTGCCGAATCCGCCCCTCGAGTTGGCGATGGCTTGATCCGCCTCGATGGGGGCGGAAATATCACATACGCCAGCCCCAACGCTCGATCGGCATTCAGTCAGGTGGGTTGGGAATCCGAACTCGAGAATCACATCTTGGGCGATGTCATCGAATCTCTTTCGCAGAGCTCGCATCAACCTACAGATGAGCCATGGCGCATCATTGTCAGCGGCGAACAATTACGTCGTGCTGATTTTGAAAACACCCGGGGAATTATGGATTTGTTGGTGATTCCGCTGACGCAAGGCCCTGATCGAATTGGCGCCATAGTGCTCCTGCACAATGTGACCGAACTTCGCAGGCGCGACCAAGCCTTGGTGACAAAAGATGCCACCATTCGCGAAATTCACCACCGAGTTAAAAATAATTTGCAGACTGTTTCTGCCTTGTTGCGATTGCAGTCACGGCGTGTAGAAGATCCCATTGCCAGCGCTGCCTTAGCCGAAGCAATCAGACGAGTCGCATCTATCGCGATCGTTCATGAAACTCTCTCCACCAGTTCCACCGAGACGGTGCAATTCGATGAAGTTTATGATCGTATTGTTCATAATGCGATTGAACTTAGTTCTCGCCCCATCACCTTGGCCAAGAATGGATCCTTCGGAATCTTTCCTGCCCAAATTGCAACGCCGCTTGCATTGGTGATCACCGAATTAATTCATAACTCACTCGAACATGGATTGGCCGAAACCGGAGATGCGCTTCGCGCCGAAATTGTGCGCACCGGGGAGTCGTGTTCGATATCCATCATTGATGATGGCGAAGGCTTGCCCGAGGATTTCGAATGGGAGCAATCTTCGAATTTAGGTTTGCGAATTGTTCGGACTCTTACCGAGAACGAACTAAAGGGCACTATTGCTTTGAAGCGAGAATCCGGCCAAACCTGGGCGATATTAAATTTCCCAGTGAAGTAGAGCTAGAAGCTGTTCTGGCTCTCCATCATGCGAGCGCGGTTACGAGCAGCGCGGCGCTTGAGAGCACGGCGTTCATCTTCAGAGAGACCGCCCCAGACGCCAGCATCTTGACCGCTCTCTAGAGCCCAGGCGAGGCAGGCCTCTTTTACCGAACAGCGTTGGCAAACTTTCTTTGCCTCTTCGATTTGGGCCAGGGCAGGACCGGTATTTCCGATCGGAAAGAAGAGCTCGGGATCTTCATCCCGGCAGGCCGCGTCGTGTCGCCAGTCCATAGTGCGCGCTTCTCCTCGATTAATCTTCAGTGGGTAACTAGATGAGACAATAGGTGATAAATAGGACATAAGCCTCGAAAGATCGAGCGCTTAAGCGCTTATTCTCTCGCGTATCTCTCACGTTAACAAGGACATAGGCTGAGAGATTCCCGCATATTTGGCTTTATCAGTGGGGTATCCGTCACAGTGCCCCCGGCAGGAATCGAACCTGCGCCCCCGCCTCCGGAGGGCGGTGCTCTATCCCCTGAGCTACGGGGGCCCAAGAAGTTATGGCGGTAAGGCTATCAGCGTCGCCAGACCTGCTCGCTGAGCCGATTCTGCGGTGAACTGTCACAATACCGACCATGAGTGAGCGGGCATATTTTGCAACGGGTTGTTTCTGGGGTGCCGAACGTCGTTTTTGGCAGATGGCAGGAGTTGAATCCACTTCGGTTGGCTACATGGGCGGAGCCCGTCCCAACCCTAGTTACGAGCAGGTCTGCACTGGTGTCACCGGTCATGCCGAGGCGGTTGAAGTTGTATTCGATCCAGCGCTCGTGAGCTATCAGCGGTTGCTGGAAGAGTTCTGGACCATGCACGATCCGACCTCGCTCAATAAGCAAGGTGGCGATATTGGGACTCAATACCGAAGCGCAATCTTCGCAACGACTTCCGAGCAGTTGTTAACAGCAATTAACTCCAAGGATATTTACGAAGATGTACTGCTGCAGAATGGTCTCGATCCAATTTGCACCGAAATTCAAGAGGCCGAAGGTCATACCTATTGGCCAGCCGAGGAGTACCACCAGAAATACTTGGCCAAGAACCCAAATGGCTACGACTGTCATTCCTCTACCGGAATTGCATTTCCCATTATCGAATCTTCGGCAGGAGCAAACTGATGAGCGCTGAAGAAATATCACCGCTGCGACCAGATGGTTCGGCATATCCAGTTCAATTAGATGACGCCGCCTTGAAAGAAACTTTAGATCCACTTTCATTTGAAGTTTTGCGCAAAGCAGCGACCGAACGCCCTTTCACCGGTGAATATACCGATACCGAGACTGTCGGAATTTATAAATGCAAAGCCTGCGCCGCCGAACTCTTCAGAAGTGAAACCAAGTTTCATTCGGGTTGTGGTTGGCCATCTTTTTATGCGCCTAAGGCTGACGATGCAGTTGTCCTCATTGAAGACAGATCACTTTTCCCACGTGTTCGGACCGAGGTGCGCTGCGCTTCGTGCGGATCGCATCTGGGGCATGTTTTCGAGGGTGAAGGCTACGACGTACCAACCGATCAACGTTGGTGCATTAATTCAGTATCGATGTTTTTGGAAGCCAAGTAATTCTCCTACCAAGTCGAACTATCGCCCTCCAGCGCTCGCCAGCAGTACCAAGCCACAATACTTTGATACCCGTTGAACTGATCACCCAGTAAATCAAGCTCTTCCGGCGTAATTTGTTCAGGTAGCTTGTGCAGTTTTTCCCAACCGCGACGCACCCCTAAGTCACCTACGGGCCAGAGATCCAAGCGTCCCAAGTGGAACATCAGAAACATTTCAACAGTCCATCTTCCGACGCCCCACAAAGCCGTTAGCTCTTCAGCGATTTCAGTGTTGCTCATTTTGGGATATTTAGAAAAGTGCAGATCCTTATTGATCGTGGCATCGGTGAGTTCAAGGATGGCGCGGGTTTTAGCGCCGGATACTCCGGCAGCTCGCAGCTGATCGATCTCCAAAGCCGAAATCGTCTCAGGCGAAATCTTGCCGCCACAGAGAATGCGCACTCGTTCTGAAATTGTGGCAGCAGCTTTTGTCGCTAGCTGTTGGGAAAGAATGGATTGCACCAGAGTTTGATAGTGCCCTCGGCCACTTCGCTTTACACCGATATCGCATAATGGTGATGTTTTGATAATGCCGGCAAATGCCGGATCAGTTCGCGCAATCCGTTTGACGATCTTGCGCATCTCATCCGTGGAGAGCGCTGGCATGCTATGCGTTTAATGCAAAGCTGGGATATTCATCGGTTACAAGTAAGAACGCATATCCGATAACGCGATTCCAATATTGCATGATTCCAAGTACCGGACCTGCTGCCCATTCTGGATATTTATCGGTGGCGACTGTAACGATCCAAGCAAAAACAGTGACCACGAGGGCATAGATCGAATAAACGAAACCGACAATGTATAGGGGAATGGCAATGAACCATTTATAGAGAGGCGCAAACTGATTGAGGTTTTTGCCGCCTTCGATATCGGGCAAAATTACGGCGACATTGGGATTGGCCTCGATAGAGGGATATTCGTCGGTTAAAAGAAAGAGGTAAGCAAAGACACGAGCCGAAAGTTCCATTAGTGCGTGGTTGAAAGTCAGCAAGTAGCTGGGGTAATGGCGACGAACCAAAATACCTAAAAAGGCAGGAGCCACGATCAAAGAGCTGGCTAGGAAAGTGCTGCGGTTATTTCCCCATCCGTTGGTAAATGCCGATAGAAAGACCAAGGCTGGGAAAACCAATATTCCCCGGAATAAGACCGTCACGCGGTCGCGAGGACCTCTATTTACGTCAATCAGGGTCTGTACTTGTGCCATTTGAGTGCTCCTTTAGGGGGACTTGAGTCTGGGCTGAGCAATAGGTCTGGGTAAGGTATTTTTGCCAATGATATTGGTGAAAGGCGTTCTAGAGGAGTGAATTCTTGAGTAGTTCGACGTGGTTTATCACGCTGGGAGCCACTGGATTTGTGCTCTCACTTGATCTGATTTTTGCTTTCTACAATCGCAATAAGCAAACCACGCTTAAAGCAGCAGCGCTGTGGACTGCTTTCTACCTATCTCTTGCCATCAGTTTCGGTTATTCCCTGGGAATCTGGGCCACGCATCAAGCTCGCAGCGAATTTTTCGCAGGCTGGATTACCGAGTATTCACTTTCTTTTGACAATCTATTCGTCTTTATATTGATTCTTGCCAGATTGAAAGTTGCCAAAGAGAAAGAAGAGTTAGTTCTACTTATTGGCATCGCATTTTCATTGGTTCTCCGTGGTGTATTTATTGCGGGTGGAGCTGCCATCATCGATCGTTGGTCTGCCGTTTTCTTTCTCTTTGGCGGCTTCCTCATTTACACAGCTTTTCAACTTATTCGCGAGAGCGAACATGAAGAATGGAAAGAAGGCAAAATTCTCACCATGTTCCGCAAGCGCGGGGCATCCACTTTCATGCTGGCTCTTATCGCTATTTCTACAACAGATGTGCTCTTCGCCTTTGATTCAATTCCGGCCATCTTTGGCCTGACCAAGGATCCGTACATCGTTGTGACAGCAAATATTTTTGCCCTTATGGGGTTGCGTCAGCTGTACTTCCTCATCGGGGGATTAATGACAAAACTCATTTATCTCACCGAAGGCTTAGCAACCATTCTCGGTTTCATTGGTATCAAACTTATCTTTGAAGCAGCGGAACATCAGGGTTGGCACAAGATCGCTGGAATTGCGATTCCACACGTTTCATTGCAGGTCAGCCTCGTTTTCATCATTAGCGTCTTGACGATCACTACCCTTTTAAGCCTTTATAAGAGTCGCAACGACTGATAGATATACTCGCCACATGCTGCATATCGATGGACTCCCGCTCTCCGAACTTCGCACCCACAAGAGTGAGAAATGGCGGATGGTCCCGGCTGATGTTCTACCGCTACCTGTTGCCGAAATGGATTTCGAAATCGCAGAGCCCATCAGAGATTTGCTTATCGATCGGTTGCAACATTCTGATGTCGGCTACTTAGGTGCCGTTCCAGAACTGGCCGCGAATTTAACGGTTTTTGCACAGGATCGCTGGGGTTGGGCGGTCGACCCAGAGCAAGTATTTATTGCTACTGATGTTGGCGTAGCAATGGTCGAAATGGCACGCACCGTTCTCCAACCGGGCGACAAGATCGTTGTTAATTCACCGGTGTATCACAATTTCTATAACTGGGGCAAAGAACTCAAGTGCGAAATATTAGATGCTCCGCTTCAAGGAGCTGACCTGCATTTTAGGCTCGACTTTGAAGCCATTGAAAAGTTATATCAGCAGGGGGCGAAGATCCATTTCTTGTGCAACCCCCATAACCCCGTCGGCACGGTATTTACGCGCGAAGAACTCTCCACTTTGGCCGAACTCGCCAACATGTACGGAGTAGCAATCTTTAGCGATGAAGTTCATGCACCGTTGGTGTATTCAGATTCCGAATTCATCCCATTCCTTTCCGTAAGTGAGACCGCTCGAAAAGTTGGAATTTGTGTGACTGCTGCCAGCAAGAGTTGGAATTTAGCCGGTCTCAAATGCGCCACCATAATTACCGCTCACGAGTTCTGGAAGGAGAAAGCGCTCTCTATGCCACCAGCAGTGCACTATCGAGCCTCGCTCTTCGGTGCTCTCGCCGCAGCCAAGGCATATGAATGTGTAGATTGGCTAGATGCCGTAATGCGCACATTGGAGCGAAATCGCCAATTTCTGAAGAACGAACTCGCCACCAAATTGCCGCAGGTTGGCTATCGAATTCCTGATTTTGGATATTTGGCTTGGTTAGATTTCACCGAACTAGAACTCGGCCCTGATCCAACGGCGGTTATTCTCGAACGTGGAAAAGTTTCGTTAAACCCGGGTCATTCTTTTAGCCCGCATTCCCACCAATTTTCGCGTCTTAATTTTGCAACTAGCTTGGAGATTCTCGGAGAAGCGATCGATCGAATCGTAGAAGTGGTTAAGACCAAGTGAGCACAGCCGAAAAGTTTGATGTCGTCATTGTTGGAGCCGGGCACAATGGATTGGTTGCGGCTACATATCTGGCCAAGGCCGGTCTCTCAGTCGCTGTACTAGAAGCAACGGCTTCCGTCGGCGGTGCGACCGTTAGTCAACAAGTCTTTCCAGATTTTGATGCACGGCTATCGCGTTATTCATATTTGATCTCACTTCTACCCGACAAGATCATCACCGACTTAGATCTGGATTTTGCCGTTAAGTCCCGGTCGGTTGCCTCCTTTACCCCAATCTTCGAAAATCAGCGTCATTCGTCGCTTTTGATCACTACCGAGGCCTCTGAAAAGACCGAGTCAGACTTTGCAGATGTGACCGGCGGAGCGGATGAATTTAAGGCCTGGAATACTTTTTATGACGAGGTCAAACACTTCGCGGAAGTTGTTTCTTCTACTTTGCTCTCACCACTTCCGACTCGAACCGAATTACGCAACCGAGTAAATCGTCCCATTTGGAATTCACTGGTCGAGGAACCTCTCGGACGGGTGATCGAGGAGCGCTTCCAATCAGATCTCGTTCGAGGAATTGTTTTTACTGATGGATTAATTGGAACTTTTGCGGATTCCACTTCCTTCGCTGCCAATCGTTGCTTTATCTATCACCTCATTGGTAACGGCGACGGCCAATGGCGAGTACCGGTTGGGGGCATGGGTA
Source organism: Actinomycetes bacterium (assembly GCA_037142435.1). Taxonomy (GTDB): domain Bacteria; phylum Actinomycetota; class Actinomycetes; order Nanopelagicales; family Nanopelagicaceae; genus CAIMZW01. The sequence goes on from JBAXAO010000002.1 coordinate 42,078, forward strand.
AACTCGTAAAGGAATTAGTTCGAGTTGCCATCGATAGCGGTGTTCGGATTATTACTTCTCTTCCAGTAACCGATGTATCTCTCGCTGATGGCCTCTTCACGGTCACTACATCTACGGACCGATCCTTTGCCGCAAAATACGTACTATCAAATTGCGCACCTCAGACTCTGGCCAAGATAGCTGGTACACCTGCACCTGAAAGTTTGGATGGTGCACAAGTGAAGGTCAACATGCTGCTGCATAAACTGCCAAGACTGAAGAGTGGCGCAGATCCCAAATTAGCGTTTGCAGGAACTTTTCATTTTGACGAGAAATATTCCCAATGTGAATTAGCGTATCGGCAGGCAGCGGCAGGTCAGATCCCAGATCGCATCCCGGCAGAGATGTACTGCCACACCCTGTCGGACAAGAGCATTCTTTCGCCCGAACTCAATGAAGCTGGCTACCAAACTTTGACGCTCTTTGCCCTGCATACTCCAGCCTCTCTCTTTGATTCCAATCATGATGAGGTAAAGCGCGCCATCGGCGAGAAGTTGCTGGCGCAACTAAACGAATATTTAGAAGATCCCATCGAAGAGTGTTTGGCAGTGGCCAAGGATGGCTCACTCTGCATTGAGATCAAGAGCCCGCTCGAGATTGAGAAAGAAATTGGCCTGCCTCGAGGGAATATCTTCCACAAAGACCTCTCCTTTCCTTTCCGCGAAGATGATCAGCCACTCTCGTGGGGCGTTGAAACCACTATCCCAAACCTCTTTTTATGTGGTGCTGGTGCCATTCGCGGTGGGGGAGTCAGCGGAATTCCAGGCCACAATGCCGCGGCCGCGGTCCTAGAAGCCGAAGGCATCTCCAGAGGTTAGGCTTGCCGTTATGTCTGATTACCTTGATGGCCTAGCTCCCGATTCCAAAGTGGTCGCCGCTGGCAGACCTGCGTTAACCCCCGACGGAACTCTCAATCCAGAGATCTATCTCAGCGCCACTCGCCATGCCGGCGGTGCGATTGGCTACGGTCGTTTTGGCAACGAAACCTGGAGCGCTCTTGAAAGCGCCATCGAATCCCTCGAACATGGTCGAACTCTGTTATTTCCATCTGGCCAAGCAGCCATCGGCGCGATCTTTTCTATTTTGCCGATCGGTTCAGTTATCACTGCATCGCGCAACGGCTATACCGGCGTCATGAATGTTTTAGCAGGGCTGGAACGTAAAGGTGCCATCGAAGTTCGTTACGTCGATGTCTCTGACACCGAAGAAGTTTTGGCAGCGCTACCCGGGACCTCGTTTCTTTGGATCGAATCTCCCACTAACCCCGCACTTGAAGTTGCTGATCTCCCAACCTTGATTGCGGCAGCCAAGAAACTAAATATTGGTGTCGGAATCGACAATACTTTTGCAACTCCGCTATTGCAGCAACCGCTTGATATGGGCGCAGATTTCGTCATGCATTCGGTCACCAAATACATTGCAGGTCACTCCGATGTTCTCATGGGCAGCGTTTCGACCAAAGATGAAGAACTTTTTAATCGCATCTCCGATGTCCGCAAATTTGGTGGATCCATTCCAGGTCCCTTTGAAGCATGGCTCGCCCTTCGTGGAATTCGTACCTTGTCGTTGCGCTTTGAGCGTTCCCAACAAAACGCCATGGAACTTGCACGGCGCCTGCAGAACCATCCTGCCGTCGATCGAGTTCGCTACCCCGGCCTTCCGACCGATCCGCACCATGCCCGTGCTGCCAGTTTCATGTCGGGATTTGGTGCCATCATTTCCATCGAAGTTAAAGGTGGACCAGATGCCGCAGATAAAGCATGTGAATCTTCGCAGCTAGTCACATATGCCACCTCTCTTGGCGGAGTCGAATCCCTGTGGGAGCGTCGCCATCGCTGGGGTTCTGAGAGCCCGACTATTCCCGTTAACTTAGTAAGAATTTCGGTTGGAATCGAGAACATTGAAGACCTGTGGAGCGATATCAACCAGGCGTTAAACGCCTCACAGGAGTAGATTTATCTCATGATAAAAGCGATCCGCAGATTATTCGGCCTCTTCGCCTTTTTCGCGCTAATTTTCGGAGCCATAAAGTCGGTTTTCGATTGGATCGCGCGTAGCGAAGATGACAACCATGAAATCTTTACTGATGAGGAAGAACGCGAAGACGCCTTGTGAAAGGCGACTATCAAGCTGGCGTCTGCAACATAGGTCCTAACGAGATCCTGCGCCGCAAGCGTGTGGGATACATGGGCTTGGCGCTTTCTATCTCCACCGTTTTAATGATGACCTTGGGCACTGTTTCTAGGCCTACGCGCTTTCTTGTTGTTGTTCCCGCCATGATCGCCGCCACCGGTTTTATCCAGGCTCGAAAGAAGTTCTGCCTAGGGTTTGGGCTAGCCGGCACATTCAATTTCGGAAAACTCGGCGAATTCTCCAAAGTTGAAACTGCTGAATTCCGCGCCGCTGATCGCGCGATGGTAATTCGGATTTTTCTTCAAGCAGCCGCGATCGCTCTTGCTGTCGGCGTTATTTTCGTTGCCTTACCTCTTTAACCCCTTAAAAGTTTGAGAGAGAGCAAAGTAAAAAATCGTTCCAATCGCAATTCCCCAGATCAAGTCAATAAATAGAACGGCCAGTGAAGTTACGGCAATCGTGGCGATATTGAGTGGCGTAGTCTTGAGCAATTCTTTGAGGTTAGCGGGACTAGCGATTCGATAAGACGTTCCGATAAGAACCCCAGCAAGAGCCGCGGTTGGCACATGTGAAATAACAGGGTTGAGAATCAAAACCACCAAAATCAGGAAGAACGCATGAAATACCGCAGCCATGCGGGATTTGGCCCCTGATCGAACGTTGACGCTGGTACGAGCAATGGCGCCTGTGGCTGGCATTCCTCCAAAAAGTGAAGCGACCATTGTGGCAAGACCTTGGCCGAAGAGTTCACGATTTGGTTGGTACTTCTCGCTAGCTTCATGAATGTGTGCCATCTGATCGGCAACGCGCGCCGATAGCAAAGATTCGATAGCACCCAAGAGTGCAATTTCAATGCCCGCTATAAGCAAAACCGAAAAAGAGAGGTCGCGAAAATGCGGCGTTGCATAAGCAAATATTTTCGAAGGCAAATTCCCAACGCGGGAGACTTTCATCGAAAAGATTTGGCTCACGATCGTGGCGAAAACAATGGCAATGAAACTGGCGGGGATATGCACCTTGATGTGAAGTCGATGGGCAAGATGTGGGTAGGAGAATTTCACAACCAGCGTAAAGATGACGAGGGAGATTGCGCCCCAATGTAGACCTGCCGAAAGTGCATGACGTGCAGTATCCATAGCCACCAACAAAGTGTGTGAGCCTTTGGCTTTTTGAAAATCTAATGCAATGGGTACTTGTTGCAAACCAATCACCATTGCAATACCTAAAGTAAAACCTTCCATGACTGGCCATGGAGTTTTATTGATGAGATTGCCGGCACGCAATAAACCTGCGGCAATAATGATGGCACCTGCCACAATTCCTAATGGAGCGAGTGCAGTGATTCCGTACTTGGCGACGATGGGAACAAGAACCACGGTCATGGCACCAGTTGGGCCACTGACCTGAAAACGAGAGCCCCCGAATACGGCGGCAACTAACCCCGCGAGTATGGCCGTAATGAGACCGGCTTGAGCGCCGGCGCCTGTGGTGATGCCGAAGGCAAGAGCTAAAGGCAGGGCAACAATTCCAACAGTTATCCCGGAGATGAGATCACGGCGCCAGTTCTGCTTAAATCCTGAGTAATCCTGGGAAGAGGGAAGTAATCGCAAAAGGGCCGACATGATGTTCGCACGGTACTCCTTGAACCTCACAACCCTCACTTCATTTATGTAGATTGACCCTGTGAATCCAACACCGAAAACTTTGCACATCGTCTTGAACGGAGTCGTTGAGGATTCTCGAGTTCTCAAATGCGCTTGGTCGCTGGGAAATGCCGGTTGGGAAGTTCTGGTCTGTGGCTCTACCCCCCATACGTATGCCGATAGCCTCATGATCGGTTACGCCACAATTACCAGGTCGCCTATCAAGATTGTTGTGAAGCAACAGACCGCACTCCGTGTGGCCCGCAAACTTCGCTATTACAAGCGCCGTTTTGAAGAAGAATTCTTGCCCGAGAAAAAGCCCATGATTCCAAACCTCCGAAAAGGTGTTTCAGAAATCCTGCCTCAAGCCCTCGCTTTTAAGCCCGACATAATTCATGCGCACGATTACACCGCTCTTCCCATTGCTGGGGCCATCGTTGCCAAATTACGGGAGAAAGGGTTGAGAGTCGCCTTGGTCTATGACGCCCACGAATATGTTCCTGGCGTTTCTCATCTACGCAAACCACTAATGAATCTTTACTCCGATTCCGAACGAAGCTATGCCAAGGCTGCTGATGCAATTCTCTCGGTCAGTGAAGGAATGTCAGACTTATTAATGCCACATCTGCAAATTTCCCAACGCCCCGAGATTGTTGCTAACGACCCACTTGTTGAAGGCCAGCAGGAGTCGAAGCGAAATCTTCGTCAGGATTGCAAGATTGATCAAGATGTACCGCTGTTGGTGTACTCGGGTGCGGTGGCCCCGCAGCGCGGCATTGCCACTGCTCTAGAAGGTTTACGCAAACTTCCCGGAGTTCATCTGGCATTGATCGCAAACCCCACCAATCAAACGGTTGTGAATTTGCAGAGTGAATACAGCGACCTTAGGGACCGCTTTCACGTACAGCCCTATGTGCCTAATTCCGAACTTGTCTCCTACCTCAGCACCGCTGATATTGGATTGATTCCTATCCACCATCGCCTTAACCACGAAATTTCGTTGATCACTAAATTCGGTGAATATATGCAGGCGATGCTCCCCATCATCGTCAGCGACGTCAAGACCATGGCAGCTGAAGTTCGCCGGTTAGGCAATGGCGAAGTTTTCGTGGCCGAGGATGTCGATGATTTTGTCCGCGCAACTGAGAACGTTCTCAATAATCCCAAGAAGTATCGATCGGTCTACACGCCAGAAATCTTGGCTGAGCGCAGCTGGGAACGCCAAGCCGAACACTTGTTAGCGGTCTACAACCGCATTGCAGATGCCGCACCAGTTGCACGCGAACATCGCCCCTTTAGCTTGAGCGAGCCAGCCCGAATTTAATTTAGGCAGGTGCGCCGATGACGCGGAAGGCAACGCCTGCGAAGTTGGCTCTGTTTAATGACCGACGGCCATCAACAACTGCTGACACCCCTGGGAAATCTTTCTCGGTTAAAACCTTGTACTCAGCATGATCGGCTTGCAGGATCATGCCATCGACTGCTGTTCCCAGTGCATACGGAATGAACCCCAATCGAGTGATTTCAGCATCTGAATACATGGGATCGTGAACCAAGACAGTGGCCCCTTGGGCTTTAAGTGCTTCAACTGTTGGGAAGACACCAGAAAACGCTGATTCTTTGACCCCGCCTCGATAAGAAATTCCAAGAACGGCAACGACCTTTCCGCTCACCGAACCCAAGAGTGAAGCCAAGATGGAAACTGCGTGTGCCGGCATTCCAGCATTTGCCTCACGTGCCGAGCGAACAACAGTGGCCGCAGGATCGTTCCACAAATAAAAGCGAGGATAAATGGGAATGCAATGTCCGCCAACGGCAATGCCGGGCTGGTGAATATGGCTGTAGGGCTGGGAGTTAGATGCCGCGATTACTTTGGCGATATCAATATTTGCAGTCTCGGCGAAAATAGCGAATTGGTTAGCTAGGGCGATATTGACGTCGCGATAAGTGGTCTCGGCTAGCTTTGCCATTTCGCTGGCTTCGCAGGTCAACAAGTCCCACACGCCATTTGCTTGCGCTAGATCTGGTCGGTCATCGAAATCCAAAACTGCTTTGTAGAAATCGAGGCCAGCAGCCGTGCTGGATTCATTGATGCCACCGACAAGCTTTGGATACTTACGCAGATCGGCAAAGACTCGACCAGTAAGAACGCGCTCGGGGGAGAAGACGAGATGAAAGTCCACACCCGCTTTAAGCCCAGAGCCTGCTTCAAGTGCAGGAGCAAAACGATTTCGGGTAGTGCCGACGGGAAGGGTGGTTTCGTAAGAAACTAGAGTGCCGGGCTTGAGTCCTGCCGCGATCTTTGCGGTGGCATCGTCCATCCAGCCAAAATCTGGTACGCCATCGTTATCTACGAATAGCGGAACGACAACAACTACTGCGTCGGCTTCGGCTACAGCGGCGGTGGTGTCAGTAGTTGCGCGCAAATGTCCGCTAGGGACTACTTCGCGCAGGTAATCTGCAAGATGGGCCTCACCTGGAAATGGCTCGGTCGCGGCATTTACTAAATCAACAGTCTGTTGATTAACATCGCAACCAATGACGTGATGGCCCTTCTTGGCAAATTGAACTGCAAGGGGCAAGCCTATTTTTCCTAATGCGACGACGGCAATCTTCATAGCGAAATAACTTCCTTACGTTTAGCGCTTTCCAACATTGCCTCGGCAACGGCAACGGTGGCTAATCCTTGTTCCATGGTGACAATCTTTTCAGTGGCGCCAGGAAGACCTAAGACGGCATCCCGGAAGGCTTCGTGTTCGGTACGAAGTGGCTCCGGTTTGGAAATCGCATAGCGAACAACATCGCCCTCGCTGACGCCACGGAATGCCGCAACCGAATCCCATTCGGTCTCAACGGATGCGTTGGCATAAAAGGTGAGGTCGGCAGTCAAAGTATCGGCGACCAATGTGCCGCGCTCGCCGGTGACCATCGTGAGCCGCTCTTTAAATGGAGTCAGCCAGTTCACGAGGTGGTTAGTGATAATTCCGTTGCTGAGTTGTCCGACAGCGGCGACCATATCTTCATGAGCGCGACCAGATTTATGTGCCGTTTGGGCTGACACAGAGATGAAGGAAGCTCGCGAAACCCAAGCGGTGAGATCGATATCGTGCGTTGCCAGATCTTTGACGACACCAACATCGGCGATACGTGCAGGAAATGGACCTTGGCGGCGCGTGATGATCTGATAGACCTCGCCCAAATCTCCAGCATCTAACTTCTTGCGCAGAGTCTGCAATGCGGGGTTGTAGCGCTCGATGTGTCCAACAGCGCCGACGAGACCACGCGATGCAAAAGCCTCGGTGATGCGTTGAGCAGCCGGAGTATCAACAGCCAGCGGCTTCTCGATTAACGCGTGAATGCCTGCTTCGGCAAGTGCTAACGCAAGTTCTTCGTGGAAAGCGGTAGGAGCTGCAACCATCGCATAATCGACACCAACTTTAATAAGCTCTTGAACGCTGGCCAGAACTGGCCGGCCACCAGCAACACCGTGCGGATCTCCCATGGGATCTGAGACGGCTACGAGTTCGACACCATCAAGAGAGCCAAGAACACGAGCATGATGACGACCCATCATGCCCAGGCCAACGAGGCCGGCGCGAAGTTTTTTCTCAGCCATGTTAGAGAGTTGCCGCAACGTCATTGACGGCAGCGACGATCGTTTCTAGATCAGCTTGTGAGAGCGATGGGTGAACAGGTAAGGAGACGCACTCTTTGGCCAAGAGTTCGGTCTCTGGAAGATCCAAGGTGAGATTAAAGGAAGGCAAGCGATGAATAGGTGTTGGGTAATAAACGCCTGAGCCGACGCCCTTAGCCGTGAGTCCAGCCATAAACGCATCGCGCTTTTCGGAAGATCCACCAGGAATTCGGATGGTGTATTGGTGATAGGAATGTGTCGAACCTGGTGCCAGGTAAGGAGTAACAACTCCTTGCAAATTCTTATTCAAGAATTCGGCATTTGCCTGACGGGTTGAGGTCCAACCCGGAAGTTTGCGCAATTGCACGCGACCGATGGCGGCGTGAATATCGGTCATACGAGTGTTAAATCCAATGATCTCGTTCTTGTAGCGAATCTCTTGACCTTGGTTGCGCAGCAATCGAAGCGTGCGTGCGACCTCGGCATCATCAGTAACAACCATGCCACCCTCACCAGCAGTCATATTCTTGGTGGGGTAGAAGGAGAAGGAAGCGACAACTCCAAATTCGCCAGCGTTGCGTCCGTTGAGGGAAGCCAAGTGACCTTGAGCGGCATCTTCAATAATCTTGACGCCATATTTGGAGGAGATCTCATCAAAGCGATCCATGGCGGCAATGTGTCCATACAAGTGGACAGGCATAATGGCAGTGGTCTTTTTGGTGATCAGGGTTTCAACATGATCTGGATCCAAGTTAAAAGTTCGTGGATCGATATCGGCGAAAATTGGGATGGCGCCGGCAAGTGCAACCGAGTTAGCAGTCGCTGCAAAAGAGAAAGAAGGAACAATCACTTCATCGCCTGGTTTGATGCCGGCGGCAATAAAGCCAAGGTGCAAAGCGGAGGTTCCAGAGTTCATAGCAACACAGTGACGTCCACCAACGTGAGCTGAGAATTCTTCTTCAAATGCTGCAACCTCTGGGCCCTGGGCCAACATTCCCGATCGGAGAACTCGATCTACTGCTTCGCGCTCTTCATCGCCAATAATCGGTTTAGCGGCTGGAATCATTATTGATCACTCTCTTCGACTAGGTGGTCTGGTGAAATTTCGATATAAATGGAATGCGTGATGGGGCATTCAAATTTTGAATTACCGATGTCGGTTAATGGGACTCCGGATTTTCCTACCCAACGAATGCGCTTCGCCGGTACGCCAGCGACCAGAGCGAATTCAGGGACATCTTTAGTAACAACGGCACCTGCGGCGACCAACGCCCAAGCTCCGACCTTGACCGGAGCAATGCAGACAGCGCGGGCGCCAATGCTGGCACCGTCGCCAATCTGCACGCCAACGGCATGCCAATCGCTGGCGGATTTCAAGGTGCCATCGGGATTAACCGATCGGGGATATTCGTCATTGGTAAGCACAGCAGCGGGGCCGATAAAGACACCGTTACCCAAAATGGCCGGCTCGTACACAAGTGCGTAATTTTGAACTTTGCAGTTGTCGCCTAATTTGGCACCGGAGCCAATGTAGGCACCGCGGCCAATGATGCAGTTCTTGCCTAGGACGGCCTGATCGCGAACCTGCGAGAGATGCCAGATCGATGAACCTTCGCCGATGACGGCGGTGGGGTCAACATCTGCTGTTGGGGCGATGCGCACGGGACCTGAGGACACCGCGCAAGCCTACCTTGAGGCGAGTAAGGCCTCTTTATTCAGGCGCGTAATAGGCGTGTGACGGCGCTCGCGAAGGCTTGATATTCACCGGCTCCGTCGAAGTTCTTCTCGGCCCAGCCTGAAGCATTTTCGCGCATCTGATCTAATTCCGATGGGTTATGTAGCCAGTGCTGAAGCAACTGCGCCGCAGACGCTGCTGTATCAGCACAAGCCCCTGCCTGGCTTTCTGCCAATAACGCTTGACTGCGCGGCAAGGGCGTCGAGAGAGTGGCTAGCCCCACGGCCATGTATTCATACAACTTGCTGGGGATAGCGGCCTGGAAAGCAGGTGTGGCTTCCAGCAGTGAAAGACCAACCCATGCCCCCTCGGCAAAGGCCCAAGAAGCAGATGGCGCCAATTTTCCGTGGAAGTTCACGCGGTTGGCGGCCGGGCTGGTTGCCTGCCATTGTTCAACAAAATCAGCATCGAGTGGGGCTACCTGACCCACGATGTCGAAGATCCATTCCGGGCTGATGTCGGCGATCGCCAAGATCATGCGCAATCCGCGGGATGTGCGGACATCACCAATATAGATAGCGCGCGGTTGGGTATCGCGTGAACCGCTGGGGGTCAAAAGCGAGAGGTCGGGCAAGTTGCGAATGACCAGGCGCTGGCGCGCATCGAAAGGTGGCACCTGAGTATCTGCAACCGTGGTGAGATCACTTTTTGCAGCAACTGATGTCGCCATTTTGGCCACAACTTTCGCTGCTTTTCCAATGAGACCTTTTGCCCAAGCGCGATCGCGCAAGAGTTCAACATAATCTTCGTGAACATCGGCGACAATCTTTTTTCGCCGTAGCGCCGCAATTATTTTGGTAGTGACCAACAGATCTGGCGCCACCACAATGATTACTTTTCCCTTGGCAACAAAGGGTAAGTACAGATCTCTAATGATGCGATCGGCAAATCCCAGGCCACCTGGTGCCTTGTGAAAGATTGCGCCGGCAGGTGCGTCAGCAGAATTTCCTAAAGCACGAATTTCTAGAGAGAGTCCATTGCGAAGCAGAGCACCAGAGAGACGATGCAAACGCGCATCAGTGACGTTATCAGCCGATGAGATCAGCGAAACATCCATGGTTACATATCCTCAAGGTTAGAAGGCAACGTGCCAACATCCAAAAACTTTAGATATTGATCAACGATGGCTTCTGGCTTTCCTTTCGCCAACATATTTCCTTTGTGCATCCAGATAGCCGAATCACATAAGTCATTAACAGTTTGCAGAGCGTGCGAGACAATAACAATCGTGCGAGCCTCGGCGCAGAGTTCGCGCATTCGATTGAAAGATTTCTCTTTAAAAGATGCATCGCCGGCAGATAAGGCCTCATCCAATAACAAAATGTCGGGAGTCATATTTACGGCAACAGAGAAAGCTACGCGGCCATACATACCAGAGGAATATGTCCGCACTGGCATATCGATAAAACCATCGGGAAGTGCTGCAAAATCAGCGATTTCTTCGGTCTTCTCTTCAATCTCGGCCCGGGTCATACCCGAAGCCAAACCGCCCAAAATAATGTTGTCGCGACCAGATAGCGCGGGGTTAAAGCCAACTCCGAGAGCAAGCAACGTCGAGATCTTTCCATTGACGGTGATCTGACCTTCGGTAGGCGGCAAGATTCCGGCGATGGCGCGCATCAGTGTTGATTTACCCGCACCATTAGCGCCAACAATTCCCAAGACAGATCCGTGTGGAACATCAAGGGTCAGGTGCTTAACCGCTTCGACAATTCGAGTACGAACCTTTTCACCTTTGCTGGCGCGCATGACCGCGTTCTTCAAGGTCTTCTTTGTATCGATGTTGATTTTGTATTTAATGGAAAGATCTTCGATGCGGATTGCGAGTTCTTCCGGCATCGGACTTTCGATATTAGATGCGGACCGCAAAATCGCGCTCCCTTGATATGAAGAAATATCCACCGATGAGTACGGCAAGAAGTGCCCAGACAACCGAACCGACCAGCATTCCTAAACTTGGAGTTCTGCCTTCGATCCATACATCAGATGTTGCAGCCAGAGAAGGTCCCAGCGGATTGATATAAAGAAAAATCTTGTGCCAGCCATGAAGAATCTCTGGGCGCCACAAAACAGGGGATGAGTACAACCAGATGCGCGTGATGTAACTCAGCAATTTGTTGGTATCTCGGAAATAAACGTTCATGGTCGCAAAGAGCAGACCCATTCCGTAACCGGTGATGCCGACACACAAAAGAATGAAGGGCGCCCACAAATAGCTAAGTCGTAGCCCTGGTATTTGAGTGTGCGGGAAGAAGAGCTTTCCAATCAGGACAACAAAGATGTAAACCGGCAAGGTTGGCAAGAACTGCCAGAAAGCGCTGATCGAACTGGAGAGCGGCAGGAGCGCGCGGGGGAAGGCTTGATTGAGAATCAAGCGACCACCGGCTGTAATCGAGAGCGCGCCACCATTGATCGAGTTAGAGGCGAAGTAAAAGGTGAAAAGTCCGATCAAGATGTGGGCCAAGGTACTGAGGCCAGTTTTCTCGGTGCTGCCACCTCGGATGACGGTGACCAAAAGGAAGTAGACAAAGGCCAAGAGCAGCGGGTTCATGACCAGCCAGACCTTGCCCAGCTTGGAATCTAGGTATTCGGCCTTGTCGGCAAAGCGCGAGAGCTCGATGGCAAAGGCGCGACGACGCCAGAACTCCTTGAGATAGGGAATTAACGGCGGCAGGGAAGCTCGGTGGGGCTTAAAAACCTGGATTGCCGGCGCAAAGTTTGTCTTGGGATTGGCCATGGTGGCCTAAGTCTGCCACCTACTGGCCTGTGGATTGCACAGAAGCGGCTCATTCACGCCCGCGCCTGTCAGTGCCGGGGAGAGCATTTGCCCCGCACCTCCCACATCATCAAAGAGAACGGAATATAGATATGAATAAATCCACCCGAGTACTTGCTATCGCCGCGTTGGTCAGCGGGTTGGCGTTGCCAACAGTGGCAGCCGAGGCATCTGGGATCACCCCTGCTGCCGCCTCGACCCCTGCCCAGACGGTGCCGGCGACTACGGCAACCGCCCCGACCACAGCCGGCGCACCTCTTTCTTCGGAAGCTGCGCCTGCTCCGGTTAAGAAAGTTGTCAAGCGGGCAAAGCGCACCACGGCCAAGACTGCCGCAAAGCGCAAGCGTGCATCTTCTGCCACCGCCAAAAAGGCAGCGATGAAGAAAGTTGCCACGAAGAAGCGCGTTCGCCGCGTCAAGCCTCGTATTTAAAAAGCGCGAGGGGTGACTCCGCAGGGCGCTCGCACGTGGGCGCCCTGCTCCTCACGGTTCTAACCCTTTTACACCTATTTCCTCACAACCACCTCAGATACGAGATGTTAAATAAAGCATCGAGACTTTTAAGTATGGGTTACCTTGTAATGAGTATTCTCAAGGAGTAACTTCCTAATGAAGAGAGAAGAGGACAGTTTCATGGACATTGTTATCCACGCCCGTAACTCCCAACTCGCCGAAGATTTTCGAGATATCGTCCATGAAAAACTTCGCTCTCTTGATCGGTTCAGTGTTGTAGTTGAAGGAATCAAAGTCGAAGTTATGCACGAACCCAATCCCAGATTCGGAAAGACTGCACATACGGTGACATTAACTACCAATGGCAGTGGTCCATTTCTGCGCGCCGAAGGAAAAGCATTTAATGATCTCGCGGCCTTTGATGAGGCGGTAACGAGCCTTGAACTCCAATTACGAAAGGCGCACGAGCGCGCTAAAGATTATGGCCACGATTCACTGCGCACCAAGAATGTGGTTGGCGAATAACTTTAGAGAAATACTTTAGGTAGAGCCGCAAGTACATCGGTTGCGACTACCGGGAAACTTTTTGTTGCCGCAATTTTTCCTGCCGTACCGTGGGCTTTAACCGCGCGCATCGCAACTTTTGCCGCCTCTTCAAAAGTAGTCGGCTTCCAGGCCGCCATCATTGACGCCATAAGTCCGGCCAAAATATCGCCAGTACCAGCAGTGGCTAGTTCCCGGCCACCAGTTTTCTCGACTTCGACCAAACCGTTTGGTGTGGCAATCACAGTGCCTGGACCCTTTAAAACTACGAGGACATTGAGCTCACTAGCCATCTTTAGCGCCGTTGCTTTGCGATCGGTTACGGGATAACCGAGTTTGGCGGCTTCGCCTTCATGTGGAGTCACTATGGTGATTCCTTCATGTGCGCTGTTGGCTAGCGTCATTGCCGAGCCATCGAGCACCAAGATGCCACCGGAGGGAAAGTGGGTGAGGTCTGGAGATCCTGACCCCAACACCCAAGCATCAACTTCGTGACCCACTAGATCAGTAATGGGTACAACATCGGGATAATTTTGAAGTACTAAATGAGTTGGAAAGTCATGTTGCGCTAAATACTTCACATACCCCGCGCCACCACGCCTGGCTCCACCCACACATAAAACGGCAGCTCCCGGAAATTGCACCGAGCCCGCGACAACTCCTACAACGCCTTTCGAATACTTGTAAGCATCGACAGGGACTTCGGGAAAGTATGGATCTTCGGCCTTGGACATAGTTCAATCATAGGTAAGTCTTCTTGTGAAATGCAGAAGAGCCCGAGGTGAATCGGGCTCTTCTGACTGAATGCGATCGTTGTAAGGGCAACTCTCGCAACTCTATGAGTCGGTGGAATTACTTCGTTCCGACAGCAGCCTTAAAGATTGCTTGTGCTGCGGCAAGTCCTGCTTTGTAAGCATCACGTGCGGCGGTGACGGCAGCTTCGTGAGTAGCTTGTGCAGCATCATTTGCACTCTTGCGTGCGGTAGCTGCAGCAGCAATTGCGGCTTTATGAGCATCCATTGCTGAAGTAACGGCAGTTTTCAGTGCGGCATTTGCAGCATCGATTGCAGCTTTTCCGGCTACCTTGTCAGTGTTTGCTTTAGCGGCGGTAACTGCAGTGGCGTGTGTCGCCTTGGCAGCAGCAACTGCTGCTTCACGAGCGCTCTTTGCAGCAGCGGCAGCGGCTTCAAATTTCACTTTATTAGCGTCGGTTGCGGCGATACGTGCAGCCTTGGCATCGGCCACGGCCTTATCCAATGTTGCTTTGAGAGTGACTTTGGTGGCATCAAGAACAGCCTTGGCGGCAGTGCGGGCTGCGGAGTTTGCACCAGTTGCCTTAGGGGCAGGGGTGGTGTCGGCAGCGAAGACTGGGGTTGCGGTCAAGAGAAGACCGGTGGCAACTGCACCGATCAGGAGCTTGGCGGAGTTTTTCATTTCTTAATCCTTTGCACTAAGGGTGCCTGCAGGTGGCACCGGATTCCTACAAGAGGAAATGTGCCCTAGGCCATTGCGAAAGGTCATTGACGATTCTGTGAAAATTCATTGAACTCTCGCCTCAGCCAAACCCCACGATCTGCACAAAATTGACGAACAAATGGCAAATTTGCAGATTTTGAGCGCGAGCCAGCACTTAAGCCGAAAAATTTGTGAGCATTTTCAGCGTGAATTTTGCAACACAGGTCTATGGTAATCGGAACGAGTTAGGGGAGCACATGCATTTCTTATCAATAGATCTCAACCACCCCGCCCACTACCTGCATTTTGGAGTCGTCTCGATTTCCGTCGGAAATCTGGTCATGATCGCCTCGATAGTGGTTCTTTTTGTTCTGGCGCTGGCGCTGCCGTTTCCAAATCATCACGACGATGAGGGGTCTCACAAATGAGCAAACCAAAGATGTGGACCACGCGCGTTCGCGAAGCGACGCTTGAGAAATACGAACCAACCGATATTTTGCCCGACACTCAACCGGCATATGTTGCCTCTTGGATTTATGTATTCGGCGTAGCAACCATCGCCTGCTTTGTGATGTTGGTAGCGACTGGCCTTTGGCTTTCCTTCGAAGGTCCAGCGTGGTGGCACACCTCCAGTGTTGGCCACTACGCCAACTCTCTCCATCTGTGGAGCGTTGAACTCTTCTTCGTCTTCATGGTTGTGCACCTTTGGGGCAAGTTCTGGATGGCTGCATGGCGCGGAAAGCGCACCTCTACGTGGGTTACGGGTGTCATCGCCTTCATGGCCTCGATCATCACCGGCTTCACCGGTTATTTGATTCAGGGCAACTTCGATTCTCAATGGATTGCAACCCAAGCAAAAGATGGCTTTAACGCCATGGGTATCGGTGCTTATTTCAATCCGCTAAATACCGGTCAAGCAATGTTGATTCACGTTGCGTTGATGCCACTTGTTCTCGGAGGCATCGTTGTCTGGCATGTCATCTTGGTTCGCAAGCGCGGGGTAGTACCCCCCATCGAGGCAGGAGCAGACGAATGACGCGTGCACTTTCCAAACACGATCCAGCTAAAAAGTGGAGCGGTCCTACTCGTCCTTACGACCTCATTAAAGAATTTGTTATCGCACTTGTTGTGGTGGCAATTCTTGCTGGTGGTTTAGCTGCGGTCTTTAGTTCCCCTGATGAACCAGCACTGACTTTGAAATCTTGGTCCACGACAGATCCTGCTGACTTTGTTCAGACTTCTGTCGGCGAACTCGCCGGCACAACTACCAGCGCAGGTTACGGCGCCCCATACAACACCGCCGCAGAGGGACAGGTCCTCGGACCGCTCAAGCTGCAAAAGTGGGCTGGAGTCCGTATCCCTATTAATCCTGCAAAGGATTTCGTGATTTCACCGCTATTGATCCTGCCCGATGCTGCGGTCAAGCAAGCAGTAAACGAATGGAACGTGGCCACCTCGGATGCACAAACCAAGTGGGCAACTGCTTATGCAGATGCTTTGGCAAAGTCACCAAAGTCAACATCTCTTGAAGATGCAGCGGGTAACTATGGACCAGTTCCAACAATCACTACTGCATTGTTGAACATGGCTCAAACTGGGGCGCTAGATGGTGCGTTAACGACAAGTGACACACCACTTCCAACCAACTTCACCAAGCCAATGCTCTTTATTGCCGACAGCGGTACTTACTTCCCAGATCTCGCTTCAGCACAGCATCTCAGCGGCGATCAATGGGGCGTTATGAATGAGACGGGATCTTGGCCAGGACAATCTTGGCTTTGGCTCTTCTCTTTCTTCTATCAAGTCGAACCATTCAAGTCATCGGAAAATGCGGATACTCAAGTAATGAGCCTCTTAGGACTTTTGACACTCCTCTTGATGTTCCTTCCTCTGATTCCGTTGCTGCGTCGGATTCCTTACCGAATTCCGATTCATCGTCTGATCTGGCGCGATTGGTATCGACGCAAGAAAGCATAAATAGACTGCTGCAAGCATTCTCAAAGCGACCTTTCCTACCTAGAATTCCTCGGTATGAAAGGTCGCTTTCTTAATTCAGTCATCGGCTCACTTCTCTATATATCCCTGCTGATTGCCTCGGTGGCAACCGGTGCTCACTTTGTCCTCGGCCACGTCACGGATTTGGGAGCCTCATCTTCGGCATTAGTAAAAGATTTCGGTGCCAAGAAGAGCACCATCGTTCCGATGTTGATCGATCAAGTTGTAAAGAACGCCGATGCCAAAGAGGCGAAGACGATCAATCAAAATCGCGCACAGATCACCAAGGCGCTTAATGATTTGCTCGACAATCCCAAGTTTTCCGATGCACTCTCAAAGACATTAGAGCCAGTCGGGGCAGCCCTGGCCGCCGGCCAGGAATCAGTTCAATTAGATACCACCGTATTGGTGAAAACAATCTCTGATGAAGTAAACAAAGTCGCCGGAAAGACCGTCATCTCGCCAAAGGATTTAAAGAGTATTTCTAAACCGCAACCGCTTGATCTCAAGCAACCTGCCAAGATATTCAAGACCGTGAAAAACATCATTGATTTGCTGATGCTCTTTTGGATTTTGGCGTTGTTGCTTTTGATCATTCTCTTCATTCGTAAGCGCGAAGCGGCCTTCAAGCTCCTTGGTAAATTTTTCTTGGCTCTGGGCGTACCAGTCCTGGTCATTTGGTTTGTTATCCCGACGATTTTGGTTCACTTTGCCAATTCCAACGTTGACTCTAATCTCCCCGGGACGTTATTGCCCATTGCCTTTAAAGAAGTAACTGGTTTCACAGAGATCATGGGAATTGGTTTTACCGCATTAGGCGTTATATTCCTTGTTGCGGCCAAAATGACCGCGAAAAAGAGCCGTGGTTCAAATGTCCATGGTCCACTACTGAAGGCGGAATCAAATGTCGAAGGTGATCTCCGGTCTAGCTGAAGGCTGGTGGATGTTCTTTGACACCTTTTGGGCGTTGATTTTCGGCTTTATCTTGTCTGGCGCAGTTCAGGCCTTCGTCTCTAAATCACAGATGCAATCTGCTTTGGGAGATCGCAAGCCTAAGACCGTCGCTAAGGCTTCATTCTTTGGCGCCGTAAGTTCTTCCTGTTCTTATGCCGCAAGTGCATTGGCCAAGAGCCTCTTTGCCAAGGGCGCTGATTTCACCGCTTCGATGATCTTCATGTTTGCCAGCACCAACCTTGTGATCGAACTCGGTTTGGTGTTATGGATTCTCATAGGTTGGCAATTTGCAGCCGCTGAATTTGTTGGTGGCACGGTCATGATTCTTCTGCTCTGGATTTTATTGCCTCGCCTTGTCCCAGAGAAAATGGTTATCGCCGGCAGATCGATGGTCGAAGTTCCCGATTCCATGGAGATGTCCTCGGGGGAAAGTATCGGCACCAAAATCAAAAGTCGTAAGGCCTGGTCAAATGCCGCGGGTTACACCATTGGCGATTTCACCATGTTGCGCGTTGAGCTCGTTGTTGGATTCATCGTCGCGGGGCTGGCCTCGACATTGGTATCCGTCTCCGTTTGGCGCAGCCTCTTCATTTCAGGCCATGGCTTTTTCTCTGAAATTGAAAATGCAATTATCGGGCCATTCTTGGCTTTCATTAGTTTTGTCTGCTCGGTTGGAAACGTTCCGTTGGCAGCGGCGCTCTGGAAAGGTGGCATCACTTTCGGTGGCGTAATTGCCTTTATCTTTGCCGACTTGATTGCATTTCCCTTAGTGATGATTTACCGAAAATATTATGGAACGCGTTTGGCTATTCGTCTGACCCTTGTCTTCTGGTTGGTCATGGCTGTCAGCGGGCTGGTGACCGAAGAAATTTTCAAGGTTTTCTCTTTAATCCCTCATCGCCATTTGGATCTGATGGCTATGAAACACTTTGGCTGGAACTCCACGACCATTCTCAACTTCGTTGCTCTCTTTGCTGCGGGCATCATTTATTGGCTCTACAAGACCCAATCTGGCAATAGTGACGACAGCGAATACGCCAAAGATCTAGTTTGCGGAATGCAGGTTCGCAAGTCTGACGCACCTGCTGTGGCCGAACTCGATGGAGTTACTTATTACTTCTGCATGGTTGGCTGTAAAGAATCGTTATTGGCCACCCCAGAAAAGTACCTTAAATAGCGGGTTTTAGAGCCGTTTCTTAAATCGCCCCAATATATTTCTTGTACCCAGCGATCCAGTTAACTGCGAATGCTTGTTGTGCGATTTTCAAAGTGATCTGGCCGCTGCAGATCAACAAGTGCAATTTATTTTCTAGCTTATCCTTCATCGCCGCGCCTTGAGCGATGCGTCTGGGCTCCGGCCACAAATTCGCAACGCTGCGGGCGCTACCGCCGATTTCCAGCGGGATTAAGTGATCTTCTTCGTAATTACGCATATCTAAATCGCCTTGGTAGTTATAGCCCGAATCAAGTTGGGTCCGCTTCAATTTATTGGTGTAACTAGCTGGCGGGCGAATTGTTTTTGTATAACCGACGACACAAATCGTGGAACCGATCGTTGCTTGGGTTACCGCAGGGTTGGTAGCTCCTGGAGTCAATGAGTGATTCGGAAGTGCTGGATTTTGAGCCGCCTGGCTAGTCGAGGGCAATGAAAAGATCAGCGCAATTGCCAGTGCTACTTCGTATCGGCTCGTTCGCATCTGGAAATTCTCTCAAAACCCTTTGGTTAATTGCCAGGAGGACAACTGAATCCAAATTCGCTTTGAATTGCTGGTGGCACTATTCCGCATCCGACTGTGGCGGTGCCAAAGTCCACGATCTTCCATTTGCCGCTGACCAAATGCGCCCAGCCATATGCATTGTCAGTAACGGGCAAATAAGGGATCGAGGTGAAGATCAACCAATGGGAATCGTGCTTGGAAGTTCTTAAGTGAACGACTGCTGCAAAGTAGGGATCATCCTTCTGTTGTGCACTACGAATATCGACAGCGATGGCGTCGGGGACGGGGTTGCCGCCGGAATAGTTATTGGTATCTAACGAATATTTGTCGGGGTACTGAGCCAAAATCGACCAAGGGATAACCACCCTCGAGAGTTCGCCGGACTTGGCACTTGGCCAGACCAACGTCCAGCCAGCTTCGGTTGCCAGCCCTTTCGGAAGTTGGATTTTTAGTTGTTGCGCAACCGAGGAGGGATCCCAATTAATAAGCCCGGGATGGCGCGCGGTGAAATCGGTGATCAGAAGTTTGACGCCATCCACCAGTTTTGCTTCCTCGGGCCGGGCATTTCCAGCCGTAACTGAGCATCCGGTGAGAGTGAGCGCCACCAAGAGTGCGACGAGTGGGAAAGGTCGCTTCATCTTTGAAGTCTAGTCAGCCTCGACTCTTGAAACCCACACCCTTTAAGAGGATTATCGACATCGATTCACTAGGGCAATGCGGATGGAGGCGGCAATGAAGATAACTTCATTGATTTCTGGAAAGCGGGTTGAAACCATTTCACCCAGCGCCAGTGTTCATGATTTGGTAAACGCTTTGAACACCCACCACGTTGGCGCATTAGTTGTTTCGGCCGATGGGAAGCGAATTGATGGCATCGTCTCTGAACGCGATGTGGTTCGGGCAATGCCCGGCAAACTTGATCAACTCATCAATATGCATGTTCGAGATTTGATGACGGTCGAAGTCGCTACCTGTACTTCTGAAAGTACGGTTGCCGAATTAATGCAGACGATGACCGAGATGCGCATTCGCCACATTCCGGTTGTTAATCAGAACAATCAGCTGATCTCTATCGTCTCTATCGGCGATGTGGTGAAAGCCCATATTTCAGAGCTGGACAACGAACGCCGAGCCTTACAGGATTACGTGACCAATTAAATTTCGCAGTAGCCTTATCTCGATATGAGACGCGATATTCAGGCACTTCGTGGAATAGCAGTTCTGCTCGTCCTGCTCTATCACTTCAAATTAGGGCCATTTCAAGGTGGTTTTCTCGGAGTCGATATTTTCTTCGTTATCTCTGGATACGTCATCACCGAAAAGATTTCACAAGGCACCGGTCCCATTGGAGCCCAACTACACACTTTTTATTTGCGCCGTGCCCGACGCATCTTGCCGATGAGTTTGCTCACCTTAATCGTTACTTCAGTGGCCACTCGACTGTTCTTGCCACCTATTTCATATGGTCGCTTCTTCAAAGATGCTCTCGCCGGCTTTGGGTTAATCCCCAATATAAATTTTGCGCTACAACAGAACAACTATCTCAACCAAGCGCTAGATCCCTCACCGTTATTGCACTTTTGGTCCTTGGGCGTTGAAGAGCAGTTCTACTTCTTCTGGCCGTTGCTATTTCTCTTTATCTTCAAAGCTAGACGTCGGTGGATTCCAATCTTGCTTGGCGTGGCCACGATCTTTTCGATGTTCTACACACTTCACTATCCAATTCAATCTTTTTACCTGCCCACCAGCCGTGCCTGGGAATTCCTCATTGGTGCCGCCTTGGTGGGGGTCAAGCCAGTTAAAGCCACCATGGCCACACGCTGGCTGGTTGCCATTGCAGGTTGGTCCACCATGTTGGTTTCAGCGATCTTGATATCTACAAGTTTCGCTACCCCTGGTTGGTCCACGATTATTCCGACGGTAGCCACCGGCGCAGTGATCTGGGCTGCCACCCCAATGAGTGAAAAATTGCTTCTGCCCAAGCTGGGCGACTATTCCTATTCGTTGTATCTGGTGCATTGGCCTTTGATCATCATCGTTCTGGCCAAGTATCCGCATGTCAGCGCCGGAGTCCGAGCCCTTTTGATGTTCGTTGCGATTGGGCTTTCGTTCTTGGTCACCAATTACTTCGAAAAGCCGATCCGTTTCAATCCCAGGTTTAAAGCACCGCTTTGGCAATGGGGAATAGCGATGTTGGCCGGGGCTGGCATCTCGACGTTAGTTCTGGGTACCGCCGCCAATGCATATTCGCATCAGGTCAAACCCATCACGATTTCTACGGCTTCACCAGCAATCTATAACGATGGTTGCCATCTACCGTTTTCGGAATCAATGCCCAAGCTGAACTGCATCTTCGGAGACTCAAAAAGTTCGACCTCGGTCATTTTGGCCGGAGATTCCCATGCGGCGCAATGGTTCCCGGCCATGGCAAAGATAGCGGCCTCCAATCGTTGGAAGCTTTACTCGTTCACAAAATCCAGTTGTCCGGCAACGCTTTTAGACATCAAACGCAATGGCGTGCTTGATAAGAACTGCCGCACGTGGGAATCCAATTTGGTCAGCGCCATCAACGCGATCAAGCCCAAGTACTTGTTTGTCTCTAACTTCACCGAGTATCAATACGCCATCTCTGGTGGAACCGGAGATTACTCGCAGAAGTGGGGAGTCGGTTTCACTAATTTCATGCAAGCACTTTCTACCTCAGGGACAAAGATCGTTCTCATTGGCGATACTCCAACGCCACCATCGGATTCAGTTGGTTGTTTATCCGGACACTTCAAGAATTTGGCCGCTTGCGATTTTCCATTGAAGCACGCACCAGCAACCGGATTCACCAAGTCTTTAGTGAAAGACATTGGGGGAGTCTCTGTTGATCCCGCACCTTGGCTGTGTACCAAAGGAACGTGTAGCGCGGTCACCAACGGCTTTAATACCTATCGGGATGCAACGCATATTTCGCTAAATACGGCGCTCTTTGTTATTCCACAATTGCAGAACGCGCTAAAGAATTTGGGAATTAAGTAAGAAAGAAGTTCGAGCTGAAATTAATCGTTCGAGCTGAAATTATTTGAAGAATCTCCGAAAAGGATTTCAGCTTCAGCGCGCTGTGCTTCGGTGAAGGCAATCGGAGAGGCTGGGACCCCTGCATCGTGAAGTGCTTCGCGGTATGCGCTGATGGCTTCAGGAAGGTAGTTGAGCAAAGCGTAGATATCGCCAAGTTCGCGCCAGGCCGATGCGTTCATCAATGATGGTTCCATGCCCGACAAGGATGAGCGAGCGGCTTCCAAATTCATGACAGATTCAGTGGTGCGACCGAGGCTGATCTGTGAACGAGCGACCAGCAAATAGGCATCGGCACGTTGAAGTCTTTCGCCATCTTCACCCAAGCGAACCAATGAATTAGTGGCGGTTTCTAAGGCTTCTTCATAGCGACCCTCGAGCCATTCGACGCGTGCCATTTCAGTTTCCCACTTGGCTTTATCGAGTTCGGTGCCGGATTCGGAAAGCAATTCTTCAGAGCGAACAAGTTGTTCGCGAGCAGCTTCAACATTTGGGGGAGTCTGACGAGTAAAGAGCCAGGAGATCGTGAAACGCAAGCGACCTTCGGCGCGCGAATCATCAATCTGTTGGAAGAGGTTGGCGGCGCGTTGGGCCATGATCAATGCTGTGGTGGTGTCCTGTTGTCCATCTGCGGCAAGGCTGGCATTCCACATGATGGATGCGATGGCGCGTGGATCGGTTTCTTCATCAAAGATATCTAGCGCCTCGGTCGAAAGCTTCTGTGCACGGATGTAATCGCCACGAAGAATATGAATTGCAATCGCGCTAGAGAGCATGCGCGCATATGTTGCCGATTGCTGAAGTTGGTATGGGACGCTCTTTTGCGCATCTGAAATTAATTCCAATGCGGTAACAAAGTCGCCGGCTTCACGTGCATAACGGCTGAGGTCAATTGTCATCTCAAGTTTTTCAAGAGGCAGACCAGCGTTATCGGCATCGATCATTGCCAACTTAATTTCTTCAGCGGCTTCTTCGATGCGACCCAAACCTTCAAGAGTCTTTGCATGAAGATTGCGCAAGCGATACATGAATTCAGCGCTTTCAATCAACGTTGATTCAGAAATTAATTTCCTCAGCGTACGTTCAGCAAATTCGGAATCGCCGTTCTTGTGCGCCATCTCTGCAAATAAAAAGTCTTTGCGACGTTCTTGATTGGAGATCGCGTTAGCACCCTCGCGTAGCACGGCAGCGGTCACACCAAGTCTTTCGGCAAGCTTTTCTACGATTTCATGTGAAGGTTGACGCTTACCTGATTCAATGAGAGAGACGTGGCTCACACTGGTGACGCCACGCGCAAGTTCCGGCTGCGTCATGCCTGCCTTAATACGCAGGTGACGTAACCGGGTTCCGATCCCCTCGAAATCCATACGTTGACAATACCACTTGACAGTGTTTTACTAAAGGTGTTGGACATATTGACAAAGTCAGGTGTCCGCGATTTATACTTGGGTTAGACCTGTTGGGAGATGGGTTTGATTCACTAACTGAGGGGAACCACGGTCATGACCAAGAAGATCATCGCTGTAGCGACCGGTTTGTCGCTGCTATTTATCTTTACCGCGGCTCCATCACAAGCTGCCCGCGTACGCACAACCACCACATCGAGCGCGAAAGTTTCTCCGCTCCATGCATTCGGCCCTGATTTCTGCTGCTAAGTAGGTAGCCCGGCCCCACAAGCTTGTCGGATGGATTCAGTCCCAGAGGAAATCCGACAGATCTGAACGTGTCGGGATCATTTCGTCCCAGAGTGATCCCGACATTTCAGTACTTCTCAAGAAACTCTCAGAGCAAACTGAGAGTTTAATTGTGTGTTTGAAGCAAGTTGAAAGTGAGCCTGGCGAGAGGCTC
Source organism: Actinomycetes bacterium (assembly GCA_037142435.1). Taxonomy (GTDB): domain Bacteria; phylum Actinomycetota; class Actinomycetes; order Nanopelagicales; family Nanopelagicaceae; genus CAIMZW01. The sequence continues at coordinate 66,063 of JBAXAO010000002.1, forward strand.
TACGCACAAACTACCCCACATGACGACGAAGGCTTCGGCCTACCCCTGCTCTGCCGTACCCGCTTACCGGTCGGTAGTTGAGGGTCGTCTCTCTCTTATTACGAAAATTTTTCACGACGTTAACGAAAATTATTTTTTGAATATTTATTCACTCTTGAATTTCAATCAAAATGCCAACACGCCACGCTTGTTGGTTTGTAAATTGCTGTTTAGTTCGTCAGGGCACCGATATGCGCTTTAAATACTTGAACAAACAACTAGCCGGTCTTGTAGTCTCAACTTTATTTCTCTCTCTATTGTCTGGATTAGCAGTAACAAATTCTGCTCAAGCAGCTACGGCGCCGGGGTCTCCTACGTCAGTGGCAGCAACACTTGGTAACTCATC
>JBAXAO010000003.1:0-58620 GCA_037142435.1 Actinomycetes bacterium
ATCGATATGCCCGCGTCGACACTGAATTCAATGCAGCTGGTGGATATGGCGCTTCGGCCGAGGCAGAATCCATTGCAACAAACCTGGGGATCCCCGAACGCCTCTTTGATGAGGCGATTGAAGTTCTCAGCGGTGGCCAGCGTCGTCGAGTTGAGCTTGCCCGTTTGCTCTTCAGCGGTGCTGAAACCCTGCTTCTCGATGAACCAACAAACCACTTGGATGCCGAATCCATCATTTGGTTGCGTGACTATTTAACTAAGTACTCTGGCGGACTGGTGGTTATCTCGCACGATGTGGCTTTGATTGAAACTGTGGTAAATAAAGTTTTCTACATCGATGCCAATCGCAACGTCATCGACGTCTACAACCTTGGTTGGAAGAAATATCTACAACAGCGTGAACAAGATGAGCATCGTCGCAAAAAAGAACGCGCCAACGCCGAGAAAAAGGCTGCCATCCTGGAGAAGCAAGGCGAGAAAATGCGAGCCAAAGCTTCTAAAGCAAAAGCCGCTCAAGGTATGTTGCGCCGCGCAGAGCAATTGGTTTCCGGGCTTGAGGAAGTTCGCAAGAGCGACCGCGTCGCAAAACTGCGCTTCCCTACCCCAGCCCCATGCGGCAAAACACCGCTGACCGCTACCGAACTCAGCAAGTCATACGGCTCTTTGGAAGTATTCACCGACGTTGATTTGGCAATTGACCGAAGTTCGCGAGTGGTGATCCTCGGTCTCAATGGTGCAGGCAAGACAACGCTGCTCAGTATTTTAGGTGGCGCCAAAGAATCAGATACCGGCGAAGTTGTACACGGGCATGGTTTGAAGATTGGGTATTACACCCAAGAGCACGAATCACTAGATTTCGAAAGAACAGTGCTGGAGAACATGTTGGCATCAGGAGATCACGTCGGCGAGCCACAAGCACGTCAAGTGCTGGGTTCATTCCTATTTAGCGGCGATGATGTGCAAAAGCCGGTCAAAGTATTGAGTGGTGGCGAAAGAACGCGTCTGGCTTTGGCAACTTTGGTCGTGGGATCTGCAAATGTCTTGTTACTGGATGAGCCAACAAACAACTTGGATCCAGCATCGCGGGATGAGATTTTGGCAGCGCTTGGTGAATATCAAGGAGCAGTGGTTTTGGTAAGTCACGATGAGGGCGCGGTACGCGCGTTAAAGCCTGACCGGGTCTTGTTGTTACCCGATGGCGATGAGGATTTATGGGGCGAGCAATACCTCGACCTCATCGCTCTCGAATAAAAACTGCTTACGAACGCAGGGCGTGCGCAATCTGGCGGAAATCTTCCACCAAGATGTCGATCTCTTTTTGACCGTGAGCCAAGGAAATCAACCATTGTTCATCTAATCCCGGAGGCGTGATGATGCCGCGGTTAAGAGACCAGAGCCAAGCAAGTTCGGCTACTCCGAAATCGGTGGCTTTGTAATCGCGATAGTTGCGGACCGGTTGTTCTGACCAGGTGACACAACCTTTGATTCCAAAACCAACGGTGTGAGCTGGAAGCTCGTACTCGTCGATGATTTCCGAGATGCGATTGAGCGCTTGGTAGTTGAGACGCTCAGCTTCGCCCAGAGCTTCAACCGTTGCAATGCGATCGATCGCACGGACGCCAGCCATAGCAAGCGGGTTGCCGTTGAAGGTTCCGAAGTGATCCATGCGGCCATCAGCCACAGCGTCCATAATTTCTTTGCGACCACCAAAAGCGGCCAGCGGAAGCCCACCACCAATGGATTTAGCCAAGCAGATCAAATCTGGTGTGACGCCAATACGTTGAGCCGCACCTTGTGGGCCAGCGGTGAGTCCAGTCTTGACCTCATCGAAAATCAGCAAGATTCCGTGGCGATCGCAAAGTTCGCGAACTGCGGCAAGGTATCCCTCATCTGGTAAGACGATTCCGAGATTTTCCAGAACTGGTTCCATGATGACGCAAGCAATCGAAGCAGCATCAGTTGCGAACCGACGCTCGAGCGCATCAATATTGTTGAACGGGACCACGAAGACGATCCCTGGGTTGGTCCCAGGAGCCGCTACTGGGTATGGATTCTCGGCTGGGCCGGCTTCAGATAGCGGAGGCTTTGCCGAAACTGTCAGGGCGTCGTAGCTGCCGTGGTAGCCACCTTCCATCTTGACGATGGCAGGACGATTCGTGAAGGCCTTGGCCAAACGAACGGCATACATAGTGGCTTCGGTACCAGAATTTGCAAAACGAACCTGATCGATGTGGAAGCGCTTGCAAATGCGTTCTGCGGCATCGCGTGAGATCGGAGAAGGCGTCACGAAGAGCGTGCCTTGTTCGAGAGCGCTCTTGGCTTCGGCAACAACCACCGGATTGAGGTGACCGGCCAGCATTGCACCGAATCCCATCGACAGGTCAAGGTGTTCGCGACCATCGACATCGGTCATATATGCGCCCTTGGCCGAGACGATCGAGATGGGATAAGGATCCCAATACTGAAAACTGGATGGCACACCCATAGGGATGCTCTGCATCGCCAAAGTGCTTTCGATGCCGGAGGAAAATGTGGTCTTTGTGAAATCTTCCCATTCCTGAGCCAAAAGTTTTTCAACTTTGGTTCGGTCTACAGGGCGGGCGTTCTTAGGTAACTTGCGAAACGTTTGAGGTTCTAGAGTTCAGGTCATTTTTGAAATGTGTACATTTTATTATTCGAAGGTTCCGGCAAACGTTGGCGGATTATCGATTTTTTATGCACATGCTCCTTTGTATGTGGGTCATAATTTAATTGTGTAGTAAATCACTTGTTGGCAAGGTAGCAGAAAGTCAATGAATCTTCACCTATGGCGCCCGTTTTTCGCCTACTTTGGACTTTTCTTCACTTTTCTTCAAAAGTTTTTGGAACTTTATTGAAAAAAAATCCAGTAGAAACGCCTACTTTAAAGCAATCTCCAGCATCTCTTTATAACGCGCCGATGCGAAAAGGCTCTTGCAGTCTTCATACTTCTCCATCCCCCATGACCAAAAATCAAAGTCGATGGTGGAGATGGAATCTTGAATCGATGCCCATAAGGTCCAACCGTATTTAGCCATCACCGCATAGAGCCAAGCGCGGGCAAATTGTTCGGGGCGATCACCTTGAAAGTAGTGCGTGACTAACTCTTCGAGGGCATCTATCTCCAGCACGGCTTCTGACCAGATGTTTCCGAGTTCAAAACATCTATCGTTATTGCCAGAATACTCGTAGTCAATCAACCAGATCTTCTCTCCCCCGTCAATGAAATTGCCGGGAAGAAGATCGTTGTTACACGGCACAAGTGGCTCGGCATGTACCGCCAAAACGCGCTTGAGATGTTTTACCTCTGTTGCCAAGGTTTGGTAGTCACCTGGAATTTTGAAACCTTTATCCAGCACTATTTTCAAATAATTCTGCTGGATGTCGAACATATTGAATTCGCGCTGGAATGGTTTAGCCCCGTGCAAGGTCCGACAAGCGGTGGCAATCCGATCAAGGTTGGACCGTACTTGCCCAGAATCGTAGGTGTGACCTTCGATATAGCCGATGACCAACATCCCTTGACCGGGAAAGTAATCGAAAACTTCCGCCCCGACGCCAGCGGCGGCTGCAATTTTAGAATTATGAAATTCGGAATCACGGTCAATAGCCAAGAAGGTCGACTCATTGCTGGAGATTCGAGCAACAAATTTGCCGAGAGGTGTCTCTATTTTTATGTTCCGGTTTGTTAGTCCGCCGGAGAGTTCTTCTAGAAGAAACCGACCGTCCAACACGCGAGACTGGTTAAAAAGTGCACCATAACTGGCTTCGATTTCCTTCGAGGACATTGGCACGTAGTCAGGATACATTTCAACTATGGCAGAAAACGAGATCCCAGGCCGCGCACGTATCGTCATTATTGGCGGTGGGGTGGGCGGAACGTCGGTGGCCTATCACCTGGCCACCATGGGCGAAAGAGATGTTGTGTTGTTGGATCGAAGCGATCTCACCAGTGGTTCCACGTTTCACTCCGCCGGTCTAGTCGGACAATTACGCGCCGACCCTACGTTGACCAAAATGAATATGCATTCAGTCAATCTCTATCGAGAACTGGAAGGCACGGACACTCCCCCAAGCTGGAAAGAATGCGGCAGTATCAAGTTGGCGTCAACTCCGGAACGCATGGAAGAAATCCGCCGTCAGATTGGTTGGGCCCGTACCTTTGGACTAGACCTTCGTGAGATTTCAACCAAAGAAGCACAAGAGCTCTTTCCTTTGATTGATCTTGACGGCGTGGTTGGCGCTTGCTTCATGCCATCGGATGGCCAAGTAGATCCTTCACAACTTGCCCATGCACTAGCTAGCGGAGCCCGTCGCCATGGCGCCAAAATTTTTACCCATACTCGTGTCACATCCATTGAGACCAAGGATGGCCGAGTTGTAGGCGTCCACACCGACAAGGGATATATCGAATGCGAGATCGTCGTTAATTGCGGTGGCATGTTTGCTCCTGAAATTGGGCGTTTGGTTGATGTCCGTATCCCTATCGTGCCGATGAGCCACCAATACCTAATCACCGAGAACTTTCTTCCTGCAGGAACGCCTACCTTGCCATCTTTGCGCGATCCTGATCTCTTGATTTATTTCCGCCAAGAAGTGAATGGCCTCGTGATGGGCGGCTATGAGCGCGAGTCCAGACCATGGACCGCCTCTCGCGAAAAACTGGATTCCATCCCGGCAGACTTCAATGGCAAGTTGTTGCCTGAAGAATGGGAAAGATTTGAAGAAATTGCCGTTAATTCACAAAAGCGGATTCCGAAAATGGCCGAAATCGGCGTGAAGAATTTCATCAATGGACCAGAAGGGTTTACTCCCGATAATGAATTTTGCCTGGGTGAGACCAGCGTGGGTGGCTTCTATGTTGCTGCCGGATTCTGTGCTCATGGCATCGCAGGCGCTGGTGGAATCGGCAAGGTTATGGCCGAGTGGATCATTGGCAATGAACCTCCCATGGATCTATGGCATATGGATATTCGCCGTTTTGGCGCGGCGTACACATCCCCGGCTTTCACCTTGGATCGCATTCAAGAGAACTACGAGCAGTACTACGACATTCACTACCCGGGTGAAGAACGAGCATCTGCACGTCCACATAAGAAATCTCCCATTTACGATTGGCATCAAGCCAATGGCGCAACCTTCGGCGAAAAAGCCTCGTGGGAGCGTGTTAATTACTATGCGCCTCGTGTCAATGATGAAAGCACTAAACCCTACGGTTGGGCCGGAAAACATTGGGCGTCGGCAGTCCAGGAAGAACATCGTGCAACTCGGACTACAGCCGGAATCTTTGATGAATCCAGTTTTGCAAAATTCTCCTTATCCGGAGAGCGAGCCGGTGAATTTCTCAATTTGGTTTGTGCCAACAACGTCGTGAAAGGTGCAGGTCGCACCGTTTACACCCAAGCACTGAATACGAAAGGTGGAATCGAATCGGATTACACCGTAACTACGATTGACGATACCCATTTCATGATCGTCACCGGAACGGCCTTCGGCGTCCACGACATCGAATGGTTACGCAAAATGGCGCGCAAACATGGCTATGCCGACATTTCGATCTCAGATATCACCGACTCGCTCGCTGTATTTGGAATCTGGGGTCCAAAAGCTCGAGAGATCCTGCAATTAGCAACAACATACGATCTCGCCCACGCCAATTTTCCTTTTATGCATTCGCGTGAAATCGAAGTTGCCGGTGTCACTGTTCGAGCAACTCGCATCACCTACGTGGGCGAACTCGGCTGGGAACTTTATGTACCCATTGATTCTGCGTTGACAGTCTGGCTTTCACTCATTGATGCCGGCACTCCCCTAGGTTTACGTCCCGCCGGCTATCGGGCTATCGAATCCCTCCGGCTGGAAAAGGGCTACCGCGCTTGGGGCGTTGAAATAAATACCGAAACAAATCCCTTTGAAGCCGGACTCGAGTTTGCCGTCTCCATGAAGAAAGAAAACTTCTTAGGCAAGCCTGCGCTCCTAGAAATGAAAGAGCAATCCAGAAAACTGGTGGCGATTACCTTCGATGACATCCGCCAAGTCCCGCTAGGAAATGAAGCTATCCGCAGCGGCCAAGACATTATTGGACGAATCAAAAGTGGTGGCCAGGGCTATACCTTGGGCAAAGCCATTGGTTATGCATATCTCCCTATTGCATCAGCGACTCCCGGAACGAGCGTTGAAGTCGAATTCTTCGGTACCTGGCACCGCGGAACCATCTGCCTCGAACCGCTCTTTGATCCAGAATCTTCTAGAGTTAGGGCATGACCAAACCGATCATTCTCGCCCTGCAAAATGATGAAACCGATCCACCGCATTTGGCAGGGTTATGGCTCGAGGAGTTGGGCTTTGAGATCCGAGTAATTCGGGCTCATGCCGGCGATGAAATGCCTTCAACGGTTCCGTCAGGTATTGCTGGCGTCATGCCGCTCGGAGGCCATATGGGCGCTCTCGATGATCACATCGCTGATTGGTTACCGGCTGAGCGTGCTTTGCTCTCTGACGCCGTAGCTCGTAACATTCCAATATTCGCCATTTGCCTAGGGGCACAACTTCTAGCCGAAAGCACGGGTGGATCTGTCGGTCGCGCGCCTATAGGAGAAATAGGCATTTACACCATCGACCTGAACGAGGAAGGTGCCGCAGATTCAGTACTCACTGTTGATTCTGGCGCCATCGTCGCCCAATGGCATGAAGATTTTGTAGAAGTACTGCCACCTGCTGCGGTGCGTTTGGCTTCCAGCCCGCTCTGCCCAAACCAGGTTTATCGAATTGGATCAAAGACTTACGCGGTGCAATTTCATCCCGAGATTGACACGAGCATCATTCGCAACTGGGAAGCACATCCCGATGATGCATTCAACGATTCGGGAAAGAGCACAGTTGAACCGGAGATGGCAAAGGCTGAAGCCGAACTTGCACGTATCTGGAAGCCCGTTATTCAGAACTGGGGCAAATTGGTTTTATCAGCATAAGTAAAGGGGCCCTCTCTCATTTGAGAAGGCCCCTTTAAGTTTGTTAGCGCTTAGATATTGGAAATTGGCCCTGTGAACCACTTCTTAGCCGAGAGATGCCACCAGATCCAGATCGAGAGCAAAACTCCGCCAGTCAAAATCGGTGCATAGTTAACTGCAGTCCAGCTAAAGGCCTTGTTGCCAGGCGTTCCAGCGGGAGATGTAGGCAAGATGAAGTAGATCGAGATAACAACAATCTCGGCAACTGCCGCGACGCTCATCCACTTGTACTTCGAACCTAGATTCCATTCGCCTACTTTGAAGGAAGAACCTGCCTTCAAACGCAAGAAGATAGGAATCATGAATGCTAAATACAAGGAAATAACGCATACCGAAACCACCGCGTAGAAGGCGGTTGGCACACCGGCAGAACTCTTGTACAGAGCGGGCAAGGTCATAACAACACCAGAGATCGCTGATACGACCACTGCGTTGAATGGAGTTCCCTTGATGTTGACTTTACGTAGGGATTTGCTTCCAGGGATAGCACCGTCGCGAGAAAAGGCATACATCATGCGCGAGCAAGATGTTAGACAAGCGCAGACACAGAAGATCTGGCCGACGGTCGTAATAAGAATGACGAACTTAAAGAGCGCTCCGCCACCTAGTGCGCCGTTGATGATCATGATGACGCTGCCGATACCGAAAGGATTTACCTTTGGATCGACGGAGTTAACTGCATCAACATTGGTTGCGGCCCAGAGGAATGACATCAGAAGCAAATATCCACCGATTGCTGAGTAGAAAATTGACTTCCAAATACCCTTTGCGGCATTGATGTGAGCGTTGTGCGTCTCTTCCGACAAGTGAGCCGAAGCATCAAATCCCGTAATGGTGTACTGGGTGAGCAAAAGGCCAAGCGGCAGGATATAGATCCAGTAACTGTGAATACCACCGCTACCAAAACCAGAGTTGTTAATGTGCTGGGTAAACATCCACTTCAAGGACTGGTGATGTGCGGGCTTCAGGAACATGACCAAGATGATGATCGCTGAACCAAAGACGTGCCACCAAACAGAAACGTTGTTGAAAACTGCCAACAAGTGGTGGCCGAAGATATTGATTAAAGAAGCAAAAAGCATGATCGCAAGGAAGAGGACGAATTGTTGCTTGATGTAGTCGCCACCCATGAATTTGGCTTCAAAGCCTGGGAAGTAGAAACCGATCAATGTGTTAATGAAGAAGGTCACGCCGTAACCAACCGAAGCGGTAACGGATACCAAGCCAACGAGGTTCAACCAACCAGTGTAGAAACCAGCCTTGGCTCCACCCAATTTTGAAGCCCACCAATAAATTCCACCAGAAGTGGGGTAAGCAGAAGCGAGCTCGGACATACAGAAGCCGATAATTAAAATGAAGCCGGCAACGACAGGCCAACCGATGGAGATTGCTACCGGACCGCCGTTATTCCAGGCTTGGGCGAAGGTTGTGAAGCACCCTGCCAGAATCGAGATGATGGAGAAGGAGATTGCAAAGTTGGAAAAGCCGGACCAGCTGCGGTGGAGTTCCTGTTTGTAACCGAGGGCCGCTAATCGCTTTTCATCGTCGTTCATCACATGGTCACTCATACGTCTCGTGCCTACCCTTCTAGAAGTTAGACAGAGTGTGCTCTCTCACATCTGTGATTACCAGCACTATCGCTATGAATTCACAGAAAAGTTACAAATGTGCAGATAGCGTTAATTCGCGCCATACCTTGTTCAAATAAATTGAACTTATCCCCTCTTTCTAGACATGCTTGCAATCCAATTTTCTTATGGAATGCTCACTGCAGGAGGAAAAAATGTCGCTCACTGGAAAAAGATTGACGTTGGATCAACTGAAGGCCGATGTTGCTTCGGGCAAGATCGACACGGTTGTGGTCGGAGCCACCGATATGCAAGGGCGCCTGCAGGGCAAGCGCATTCATGCCCCCTTCTTCTTGGAAGACACCGTCAACCATGGCACCGAAGGCTGCAATTACCTCCTCGCCGTTGATATCGATATGAATACCGTCCAGGGTTATGACATTTCCTCTTGGGATACCGGCTATGCCGATATGGGCATGTCCCCAGATTTCGCCACGCTGCGATACCTGCCTTGGCACGAAGGCACAGCCATGGTTGTGGCCGACTTTGTAGACCATCATCATCACGGAATTTCGGTTTCGCCACGAACCGTGCTGAAGACTCAACTCGAACGTCTCCATAAAGCCGGGATGGTTGCACTTTGCGGCACCGAATTAGAATTTATAGTTTTTAAAGACACGTTCGAAGAAGCCTGGAACAAGGGATACAAGGACCTCACCCCTGCCAATCAATACAACGTGGATTACTCACTGACAGGTACGGCCCGGGTGGAAAAACTATTGCGCGCTATCCGTCTCAATATGGATGCCGCTGGTCTCATCGTTGAATCCGCTAAAGGCGAATGCAACTTCGGTCAGCATGAAATCGCCTTCCGTTATGAAGATGCGTTGACCACCTGCGACAACCATTCGATCTACAAGATGGGCGCCAAGGAAATTGCGACCGAACAAGGTTGCTCGCTCACTTTCATGGCTAAGTTCAATGAACGCGAAGGTAACTCCTGCCATATCCATCTCTCCTTCCGCGATCTCGATGACAACGCCGTGATGGCAGGCGATGCCGGAGATGGCATGTCTGCACTGGGCCGAGCATTCCTTGCTGGACAACAATCACACATGCGCGAGCTCGCCTTACTCTTCGCCCCAAACATCAACTCTTACAAGCGCTATCAAGCCGGCACCTTTGCTCCGACTGCCATTAAATGGGGGCGCGACAATCGCACCTGTGCGCTACGCCTCGTCGGTCAAGGACATTCGCTGCGCATCGAAAACCGAGTACCAGGCGGAGATGTAAATCCCTATATGGCTGTTGCTGGAATGGTCGCAGCTGGCCTTGATGGAATCGAGAAGAACCTTGAACTCGAACCAATTTTTACTGGCAATGCATATGCGCTGGAGACTTCACGTTTCCCAACTTCTCTTACCGAGGCGCGCGATCTCTGGGTCAATAGCCAATGGGTAAAAGAGACTTTCGGTGCTGATGTACAAAAACATTATGCACATATGGCAGATACCGAAATCGATGCCTATTCGCGTGCTGTCACAGATTGGGAGCGCGTCCGCAGTTTTGAACGCATGTAGTTATTCGTTGCGTTTCTACAGGAAAAGGAAAAATGAGCACATACACGATCATCAGTCCAACCACGGGCAAAGCAGTTCAAGATATTCACCTTGCTGACATCTTTGAAACCGATGTTGCTATCGAAAAAGCAGACCGAGCTTTCCAGACCTGGCGCAACGTCTCCCCTGGCGATCGAGCAAAGTTGTTACGCAAATTTGCCACCATTGTGGAGGATCACAATGAAGAGCTTGCACAACTTGAAGTGTTGAATTCTGGTCACACCATTGGCAACGCCCGATGGGAAGCCGGCAATGTCGCCAATGTGCTCAATTATTACAGCGCCGCTCCCGAACGGCTCTTCGGACGGCAAATTCCTGTTCCGAATGGCATCGACATAACTTTCAAAGAACCATTGGGAGTCATTGGCATCATCGTTCCGTGGAACTTCCCCATGCCCATTGCTGGCTGGGGCTTCGGTCCGGCACTTGCTGCCGGAAATACCGTGGTTCTTAAGCCCGCCGAACTTACGCCTCTCACGGCTATTCGCCTGGGCGAATTAGCTTTAGAAGCTGGAATCCCTGAAGGTGTTTTTACCGTTATCCCGGGCAAGGGCAGCATCGTTGGCGAAAGATTCGTTACCCACCCGGCTGTTCGCAAGATCGTCTTCACCGGTTCTACGGATGTCGGCAAGCACATCATGCAGGGATGCGCCAACCAAGTAAAACGGCTAACCCTTGAACTCGGTGGCAAGAGCGCCAACATCATCTTTGACGACGCCGATCTTGAGAAGGCTGCAGCAGGTGCTCCTGGCGCAGTCTTTGACAATGCTGGTCAAGATTGCTGCGCGCGTTCACGCATTTTGGTGCAGCGCTCGGTCTATGAAAAATTCATGGAACTCTTCGAAGTGGCAGTAAAGGCTTTCCGCGTGGAAGATCCGGCCCTTGATTCTGCTGAGATGGGACCGCTCATTTCCGCAGGTCAATTGGCTCGCGTAAAAGAGTATGTACCTTCTGGTGCACCTATTGCCTTCCAAGGTAGCGCACCGTCGGGCGAGGGTTTCTGGTTTCCGCCAACAGTGTTAACTCCAAAGGACACCGAAGATCGCGCCTATCGTGAGGAAGTTTTTGGCCCAGTTGTCTCAGTCGTCACCTTTACCGACGAGGATGATGCCATCCGTATCGCCAATGATTCTGAATACGGTCTCTCGGGGTCGATCTGGTCACGAGATATCGGCCGCGCGGTTCGAGTCTCACGCGGTGTGGAAGCCGGAAATCTCTCGGTCAATTCCAATTCATCGGTCCGGTACTGGACACCATTTGGTGGTTATAAACAATCCGGACTTGGGCGAGAATTAGGCCCTGACGCGCTGGATGCCTTTACTGAAACCAAGAACGTTTTCTTCGACACTCAAAGCTAGGAGCAAAGAAATATGGATCGCTTACAAGATCGAGTAGCAGTCATCACTGGTGCCGCAAGCGGTATCGGCTATGCAACTGCAAAGCGTTTTGCCGAAGAAGGCGCGAAAGTGGTTGTTGTTGACCTCAATGAAGAAGTTGGCAATTCAGTTGCCGCTGAACTTGGCGGCCTCTATATCAAGGCCAATGTCACTTCCGAAGAAGATGTTCAAAGAATGTACAAAGTTGCCTTCGATACCTATGGCCGAATTGATATCGCCTTCAACAATGCTGGTATCTCTCCTCCCGATGACGATTCCATTTTGACCACCGGAATAGACGCTTGGCGCCGCGTCCAAGAAGTCAACCTGACTTCCGTCTATCTCTGCTGCAAATATGTTCTGCCTTACATGCAGAAGGCTGGCAAAGGCTCGATCATCAACACGGCATCATTTGTTGCGACTATGGGTGCTGCGACTTCGCAAATCTCCTACACCGCCTCCAAAGGTGGCGTCCTAGCAATGAGTCGCGAACTTGGCGTTCAGTTTGCCCGCGAAGGGATTCGAGTCAACGCACTCTCCCCTGGACCAGTGAACACTCCCCTACTTCGCGAATTGTTCGCTAAAGATCCAGCTCGTGCAGCTCGCCGATTGGTACACATTCCTTTTGGCCGCTTCGCCGAAGCATCTGAGATTGCAGCTGCAGTTGCATTTTTGGCCTCCGACGATTCTTCGTTCATTACCGCTGCAAACTTCTTGGTTGACGGCGGAATTAGTGGCGCTTACGTAACGCCACTTTCGGAATAATAGATCGCACTTGAATTAAGGAGAGTTCAGCATGTGTCGTTTGATGGGTTACGTGGCAGCGGAGGAAACGACGTTTTCGCGCATTACCGGGCCAGCTTTCGCTGAATTTGCTGAACTCTCTGCGATTCATAATGACGGGTGGGGAATCGCCGCAATAGATACCCATCGCGACCGATCAACCATTGTTGAACCTACTGCGGCCAAGAACAGTCCTTCTTTTACCTCCTCGGCTGAAAACTTACAGAGCGATGGCGCCTTGCTACATTTTCGTTGGGCTACCAAAGGGTTAGAAGTTAAAGAAGAAAATACTCACCCATTCACTTTTGGGGAATTTTCCTTTATTCATAATGGTGGCGTTATGCCGCCAGAATCCCTCGATCCATTTATTGACACTGATCTACTTTCCAACCTTCGTGGGACGACAGATTCAGAACGATATTTTTATCTTTTGATCACGCAGATTAACAAGCTGGGGTTAGTTGAGGGCGTCTTGGAAGGTGTCCGCCTCATCCGCGAAAAATGCGTGTTTTCCAGTCTTAACGCCATGATTTTGACACCCAAGCAATACTTGGTGATTAGCGAACACGACAACACCAAAATTCCCAGCCAGTTTGATAGCGATTACTACGAACTTTTCTACCGCCGCGATGAACACGGAATATTGGTTGCCTCATCCGGCTGGGATCAGAGCAGTTGGACGGCGCTACCCAATCATCGACTTTTGGTCATAAATCGCGAAACTATGGATCTGGAGATTCAAGAGATCTAGGAAATAGAGAAGGCGCCGACCCTCTTGAGGGTGAAGATCGGCGCCGTTTTTCTGTTGTGATCAACAGAAGAGTTACTTAGTCATCATCGCCTTCATCATCATTGCCACTGTCATCTGCACTGTCATATGCATTGTCATCTGCATTCTCATCTCCGTCATCGTCTCCACTGAGAGTTGATGAAGGAGCAGCGATTGTCGGTGCAATCGGCGCAGAAGTGGCGGTGGGGCTCGAGGATGTCGCAGATGAAGCTGGTTGCGAGCTTGGCGTCTGCGCGGGGTCAGCCGTGGCGGGAGAGAGAGGCACAGGAGCAAGTGCATCGAGCGCGGCCGTTGTTGTAGGCGAATCGTTGGAAGCCGCGCTAGAGGTCAATGGGGTGGAAACGGAAAGTGCCTGGTGGCTATGTGCAATTTTTGAGGCAGCTATCGCCGCAGGTGCTCCTAGTAAAACCGTAATCGCAACACTTAGCGCCACCGTATGGCGCAGATTTGGATTCATGTTCTGTGGACTCCCATCGCTTCTTATTTACTCAAGCGAGGGTGCTCGTAATTTAATTACTGTGAAACTACTGTGCTTTAGTCGTTTTCGTGCTGAGTCGAACTAGGGCTTGCCATCGGCGAAGGATTGGTAGTTGAACGAGTCCGTGTGCCTTCACTTTCACGTTCCCGTGAAGAGGCAGATGGTGAAGCGATTGGCTTAGAGGTGGCGCTCAGCGCCGAAGCAGAAGGGGTGGCAATCCGCCGGCTTTGTTCGATCTCTTGATTAGAACGGGAAGCCTGCGGAGCTGGTGCTCGGTTTTCGTTCTCGTTCTCGTTTTCGTGATCTCCTTCAGAATCGTTATGTGAGCCATTTGGAGAAGGAATTGCTATAGGAGATTTTGAACTTTCGGAAACTTTATGTGGCGACTCTGAATGGGAAGGCTCACTGGATGGTGAATGGGTCACAGAATTGGAATGCGATGGAGATGGCGTGGAAGAAGGAGTATTTGCAACGACGCTCACTGGCTGGGCCTCGGAATGATCATCCTGAGTTTGTTCCTCGTTACCTGAACCTGTCGCACCAGAAATCGCATCTTCTTCAGCCGAGGTCGAAGGTAGCGGAATTGGAGAGTCATCAGAGGATGGGCCAATGGGTGGAGGTGTATTCCACTTTGCAACCTGTGAAATTCCAGTTATGGAATTCGTTATCGCAACAATTGGCTTGCTTACAGCAGTGCTCACGGTGTGAACAATCTGCTTGATATCCGTCGTGACGCCTTCAGGAAGTAATCCGGCGTAAGCGAGAGATGGCACAGCAATAACAATGGTGACCGTAGGGATTACCAAACGCTTAATCCAACGACGGGCCGGAACGACCTTTGCCGAGGCAAACTCGTGAACTAAATTGGCAAGCACTTGCGGATCTTCTGGAACAGGCGTGGCAGCAAAGGCGCGCAGTTCGTGGAAGATTTCATTATTTTGAATTTCTTCGAATGGATCCTTGGGATTTGTCATAGCTGCTCACCCCCAAGAATTTCCTTTAGCGAAGTTAGACCGCGGTGGGCAAGAACTCGAACTGAATTAGAACTCTTTTTCACAATCTTCGCCGTCTCCTCGACAGAAAGGTCAGAGACAATGCGCAGCAACAATATTTCAGATTGGGCTGGCGGTAATTTCTGAATCGCTTCAACAATGGCTTTGACCGACTCGGAACCTTCAAACTCTTTTTCCACGGTAGAGGGGCTGGGAATCCAAAAGGCTTCTTCCAGTTCTGCTGTGGGGCGAACCTGACGATCGCGAATGCGGACCGCATCAATAATCCGGTTGCGAGCGATGGTGTAGAGCCAGGCTGCAAATTCGGTGGGGCCACCGTTAAAGGAACGAATATCTCGGGCCACGTTTAACCAGGTCTCCGAAACAACTTCGTCGGCGTCGATGGTGCTGCCATAAAGTTTAGATTGAACGAAACGCGTCAACCGAGAATTGTGAAATCTCCACAGCGTGGTGAATCCATTCTCGTTCCCATTGCGAGCGCTTTTGAGGGCAGCACTTAACACCTCCTCGGCATTATCCGAGAGCGAACCCTTTGTCCCAGAATCGCTCATAAACGCCCTAACTTTGACGTTACAAAGAGGTAAGCGCAAAGGTTTTGCGAATCATTACAGGCGAAAGCAGTATTTCTGGGGGAAACAGAAGTACACACCGGCGAAGGATATGAGAAGAGGTGGGAATTTAGTCTTAAATAACCTGTGTACTTACCACTAGTTTGCCGTGACTAATAGCGGCATCATCACATCATCGATGAAATTCTCAATTTCAACTTGATTGGGCGGCCGACCTTCGAAGGTGATGGATTGCATCACAAAGGCGATGGGCAAATTGGCAATGACCGGAGAAATCGCCTCACTCTTGATTAATCCAGCGTCAGCGGCCAGCTTTAATGAGTTAAGCAGTTGGGCTTTTCGCGGGTTGA
Organism: Actinomycetes bacterium; assembly: GCA_037142435.1. GTDB lineage: Bacteria > Actinomycetota > Actinomycetes > Nanopelagicales > Nanopelagicaceae > CAIMZW01. The sequence goes on from JBAXAO010000003.1 coordinate 15,574, forward strand.
TGATCTGAGCCTCAGCCGCCTGGGCCAATTTAGGCTCTCTCTGAAATGCTGAAAAGCAGCCTGCCATCGCCTTGCCCAAGACCCCGGAGAAGGATTCGCTCATGGAAGACATTTTGGAAATTAATCCAGACCTGAGATCAGTAAAATCTAACGGAATTTCACAGCGATTGAGCTCAAATTCCAGCGCATCAATGACTAAATCCACTTTGGAGTGCCAACGGCGATAGAGGCTGGCTTTACCAGTATGAGCCAAGTGAGCCACACCCTCAAAGGTAAGTCCGGAATATCCCTCTTGGGCCAAGGTTTCAATAGTGGCCTGAAAAATCGCGGTGACCAAGCTATCTCCGCGTCGGCGCAAGACGCACGACTCATCTAAGGAACGGTTGCGTTCCTTAGCGGGAGTTGTTAACCTACTCATATAGAGAACGATACCGTTCATTAACACAAAGTTGCTACACATGTTCTTGGTAAGAGCCGCCGCAACTGAACCAATTAAGGGGTAACACTCATGACCGAGTCAACGAAAACAGAAACTCAAGACGGTTTAGATCCCAATCGCTGGCGTGCACTCCTCGTCATCGCCATCGCTTCCCTCATGGTGGTTCTTGATGCCTCCATCGTCAACATTGCTCTTCCGAGCGCGCAAAAGGCTCTCCACATCACCAATGCCAATCGTCAATGGGTCGTCACAGCTTATTCCCTAGCTTTTGGAAGTTTGCTGCTGCTCGGTGGACGTATTGCCGACTTCGTGGGTCGCAAGAAAGTATTCATCATCGGCCTTATCGGTTTTGCTGGCGCATCTGCCCTTGGCGGCATTGCCTCGACCCAAGGAATGCTCTTTGGCTCCCGCGCACTTCAAGGCGCCTTCGGTGCTTTGCTAGCGCCCGCAGCGCTCTCCCTCATTAACGTAACTTTCACCGTTCCTAAAGAGCGAGCCAAAGCCTTCGGCGTTTATGGCGCCATTTCAGGTGGCGGAGCTGCCATTGGTTTGATCCTCGGCGGAACTCTGACTGAATATGCCAACTGGCGCTGGTGCCTCGGCGTCAACGTTCCGATCGCATTGATCGCTGTTCTCTTGGCAATTCCTTTCATTAAGGAATCCCACGCTGAAGGAAACCGCTCGTACGATATTCCGGGCGCAATCACCGCAACACTAGGTTTGGTCTCCTTGGTTTATGGCTTTAGCCAAGCCGCAACAAAAGGCTGGTTGAAATCTGGAACTTATGAGTTCTTCATTCTCGCTGCCGTCTTGCTCATCGCATTCATCTTGATTCAAACTCAAGTGAAGAATCCATTGATGCCGCTACGTGTTCTCAACGAGCGCAACCGTGGTGGATCATATCTAGCCACTCTTCTCGTCGGAACTGGACTCTTCGCGATGTTCCTTTTCCTCTCCATCTATATGCAGAGCTTCTTGCATTATTCATCCCTTCGTTCCGGCTTTGCATTTTTGCCATTCTCGATGGGTGTAATCCTCTTCGCGGGAGTTGCTGCTCAATTACTGCCAAAAGTTGGTCCTCGTCCATTGATGGTGACTGGCCTGGTCGGTGCCTCTGCTGGATTGCTTTTGCTCTCTCGCATCACCCCAACATCTTCTTACACAACTCACTTGTTGCCAGCAATGGTTTTGATGAGTACCAGCATGGCGCTCTTCTTTATTCCAAGCGCCAGCACAGGTTTGCACAATGCCGGTCTACATGATGCTGGCGTCGCCAGTGCGATGATCAACACCAGTCAGCAAATTGGTGGCTCCCTCGGAGCGGCTTTGCTCAACACTGTTGCCATCAGCTCAGCGACTGCCTTTGCCAAGGGTCACACGACTTTGGGAGCGCAAACTCAAGCTTATGCTGCAGTTCACGGCTTCTCGACAGCATTCAAGTTCGGTGCTGGCTTCTTGTTCCTAGGTGCAGTGGTCTCGTTCTTTGCAATCACTATTGGCAAAGAGTCACTTGTTGAATCCGAATCCGGCGCATTGATCTAATCGCGCTTATAGATCCAAAGGCCAAAAAGTAAAGTAAAGACAATAAGTACCGTGGTGGTTGCGTAGATTCCGGTGTGGCTCTTCGCTTCTTGATGAGCCACTACGGTCGCAATAGGCGAAGAGCTCGGAGTAACTTCCGAGCTCTTTCCATAGGTAAAGGTGAATTCGCCTTCAACAACATGTCCATCTTGGGCCGCAACTCGATAATTGACCAGAACAATCCCCTGCGCATCATTTGGCTGCAAAGTGGTTGTGGTTACATTTTTAGATACTGATGTCGAACCACTGACTTCTCTCCCCTGAGCATTTGTCACTGTCACAAAATTAATTTCTTGAGAGCTCAACGTTTGCAAATCTTCGGCAAAATTGAGCACAACTTGGGTCGGCCACGTCGTGACTTCCTGGCCGTTGCTCGGCGAGCTGGAAACTAGAGTTGTGTGTGCACTGGCAGTGGGCAAGAAGGTCAAAGAAAAAACCGATAACCCCAAGCCCATGGCTACGCTTATTATCTTGCGAAGGCGTTGCATCTGTGGGTTGCTCATGGAATTTCGACCCTTCTGGCAGATTTGCTAGTGTTCACCTCGGTCAAGAGTATCGATTTCAAGCCCGGGCTTATCGATCGGCAACCCTCCACCGCGGTGGGGTGCTCCTCGGGGTAGACCTGGCCAGAAAGTCTGGCAAGCGCGGGCCATTGGCCCCGTCTTTTCTTATGGCGTCTCCATCGCCAACGAAAGGTAAGACAGTGAAAAAATATCTCAGCCTCGCCCTCGGCGTTGTTACCCTGGCAGCCACTTTGGTTGTTGCCGACATTTCAACAGCTGCCCCTCAAGCGGCCTCAACTTCCTGCAAATCCGGTGCGCTTTCAACCGTGAAGTCCGGAATTATCACTGTTGGAACTGATGATCCTGCTTACGGTCCTTGGTTTGATAACAACACTCCTTCAAATGGAAAAGGATTCGAATCTGCGATTGCCTTTGCCGTTGCCAAGCAACTTGGATACCCAGCATCGAAAGTAAAATGGGTCAAGGCACCTTTTAATACCGTGATTCAACCTGGAAAGAAATCATTTGACTTCGATATCAACGAAGTTTCGATTACCGCAGAGCGCAAGAAAGCGGTTGATTTCTCTTCTGGTTATTACGATGTAGCCCAAGCATTGATCACAACGAAGACTTCTAAAATCGCCGGGGCTAAAACCATCGCCGATCTCAAGTCCGCCAAAATTGGCGCCGCCGTTGGTACTACGTCTTACTCCACAATCACAGGAGTCATTAAGCCAACAGCTGGCCCGGCCGTCTTCGACAATAATGACATTGCAAAGCAGTCATTGGTCAATGGACAGATCGATGGCTTGGTAGTTGATCTACCTACCGCCTTTTACATCCGCGATGCCGAATTAAAGAATGGTCTCATCGTCGGTCAATTCGCTCCAAAATCCGGTGGCGAACAATTCGGACTGGTTCTCTCTAAGGGAAGTCCACTCACGGCCTGTGTCACTAAGGCAGTAGACGCACTTCGTGGAAATGGATCACTCAAAACTATTACCGCCAAGTGGCTCTCAGGTACTGTCGGCGCTCCTGTCCTTAAGTAACCATCGAACAACCACGCTATACATAAGTTCGGAGGCTAGATGTCTTACCAACCCTCTCCGCTGCGTTTGCAGCGGGAGGAGGCTAGGCGTCTAGCCTCTCGGCGTTCTACGTGGCTGGCTCTGGTCAGCACCGTAGTCGTAGGGATTGTGCTGGTCTTTGTAGTAACAGGTGCACCTGGCTTTGATCGGGTTCGGGAAACTTTCTTCAGTGCCCACTATGCCTGGAAAGCTCTCCCACAGGTCCTTTCGGGGCTTTGGCTCAATCTTCGAGTAATGCTCATAGCCGAATTTTTTGTATTGATTTTTGGCCTGCTTATCGCCTTAATCCGCACCTCCAAGAGCCCAGTGCTTTTGCCAGTGCGCCTTTTAGCGGCCGCCTACACCGACATTTTTCGCGGTCTGCCACTCCTTTTGGTCTTGCTTCTTGTGGGTTTGGGAATCCCTGGGCTTCAAATTTCCTGGTTGCCAAATTCGGCGGTATTGCTGGGAACGGTTTCTCTTGTACTTACTTATTCCGCGTATGTGGCTGAAGTTATTCGAGCCGGAATTGAGGCGGTAAATCCAGCCCAACGTATGGCTGCTCGAGCTCTGGGCTTTACTCAAACTCAAACTCAGCGATATGTGATTTTGCCCCAGGCGCTGCGCAAAGTGACTCCCCCACTCCTAAATGATTTGGTGTCGCTGCAAAAAGATTCCGGTTTGATTTCGGTTCTGGGCGCAATTGATGCGATCAGAGCAGCAGGAATTCAGACAGCACAATCTTTTAACTTCACGCCATATCTCGTAGCAGGCGCTCTCTTTGTTGCATTGACTATCCCGCTCACGAGATTTACCGATTGGCTTACGCGCCGCCAAGACCGTGCCCGCCAACAACAAGGGCAGTGGTAACCATGTCTGGCAATATTTTGGAGATTCGAAATCTTCGCAAATCCTTTGGTGAAGATTTAGTGTTGCAAGATCTTTCCTTGGCGATTCCCGAACACAACGTGAAGGTCTTAATTGGTGCAAGTGGCTCGGGCAAAAGCACGCTACTGCGTTGTGTGAATTTGCTGGAAGCAATCGATGATGGCGAGATCATTCTCGATGGTGAAGATATCTCAGCCTTTGGCGTAGACCCAGACGTCGTTAGATCCAGCATCGGTTCGGTCTTTCAATCTTTTAATCTCTTTCCTCACCTCAGTGTCTTAGATAACATCACCTTGGCTCCTCGGCATGTTCATGGGAAGTCAAAGGTCGAAGCAGATTCGGAAGCATTGGATTTATTGTCGCGCTTTGGTTTGGCGGAGAAGGCTCACCAATATCCCGACCTCTTGAGCGGCGGCCAACAGCAACGAGTTGCGATTCTGCGAGCGGTCATCAATCGGCCCAAGGTCCTCCTGCTGGATGAAGTCACCAGCGCCCTAGATCCCATTCTTATTGCCGAGGTCCTCGCCCTCATCTCCGAATTGAAGGAAAGTGGCATGACCATGATGATCGCAACTCACGAGATGGGCTTTGCCCGCCAGGTGGCCGATGAACTCCTCTTCCTCGATCAGGGGAGAATCTGCGAAGTTGGCGATCCATCCCTGCTTCTGGAAAGCCCGCAAACGCCAGAGCTGGCCGCCTTTCTCGCCGCTTTACGGGGCGCCGGTCGCCTCTAATTCAAGATGCAGATGCAAATGATTCGCAATAACCTTCTCCTATGAGCCAGACCGCGACGCCTACCTCCCTTCGAGAGCATCTGAAGTTCTCGCGCGAGGAGCTGCCAGCCCTCTTTGGAGTTCTGGGCACTGTTATTACCTTGCACGTGCTGGGCTGGGGACTTTTTATCCACTACAACTCGATGCCCCAATTCCATAACTTGACCGACAACAACCACTCGCTGATATATGCCGGAGCCGGCGCTTTGGCATATTCCTTTGGGTTGCGTCACGCCTTCGATGCCGATCACATTTCCGCCATTGATGACACCACCCGGCTCATGCTCGCCAAGGGCAAGAAACCTCTCGGAGTCGGACTTTTCTTCTCACTCGGCCATTCGACAATTGTTCTGGGTCTCTCTATCGCAATTGCTTTTGCCGCTAAACAGGCCGTCAAGTTTCAACATAATTTTGCAGCCACAGGCGGAATTATCGGTGCCAGCATTTCGGCGTTCTTTCTCTACCTAGTCGGAATTCTTAACTTGGTAATTTTATTTGGTGTCATCAAAGTCTGGCGTCAGGCGAAAACGGGAAAGTTCTCCCATGAGCACTTGCAACAGTTACTGAACGAGCGCGGTCTCATGAATCGCATTTTTCGGGGCTTCTTCAAAAAAGGATTCGACCATTCTTGGCAGCTATACCCCATCGGAGTTCTCTTTGGGCTGGGATTTGATACTGCAACCGAGGTAGGACTTCTTGGTCTCTCGGCGACCGCAGCGATCGGAACTGTGGGGGGCGTATTGCCACCTCTAGCCATCATCGCGTTGCCGCTGATCTTTGCAGCAGGAATGTCCATGATGGACTCACTAGATGGAATTTTTATGACCAAGGCTTACTCGTGGGCATTTACCTCACCGTTGCGCAAGATCTACTACAACTTAACAACCACCGGGCTCTCGATTTTCGTGGCTCTCTTCATTGGCACGATTGAACTTGTTGGAGTTTTGGCCGATAAAACATCGATCGGTAAATACCAACCATTCACTTTCATCGCCAGCATCGACTTGGGCAAAATCGGCTATTTCATCGTGGCCACTTTTGTGCTGACCTGGATTGGATCAGTTCTTATCTGGAAAACCCAAAAGTACGAACAAAAGTACTCCTCGGGGATTGTTGAAACCGAACATCAGCACACCGACATTGCAATAACAGAATAGCTAACTTCTTAATCCAGAAAGAAGTCCAATAAGAAGTCAGTTGTGCCAGGGACCACGGAGTATTTCTCTAAATCGGTAATACCTTCACTTGCTAGAACTTCATCGTCAACAAAGAAATTGCCAGTCGTTGATCGGCTCTCACGATTGAGGATGATGTAAGCGCTATCGGAGAGAATCTCTGGCGTTCGACAGAAATCAGTATCGACCCCAGGGATCATTGCCAAGGCAGCAGTATCAATGGCTGTGCGCGGCCATAGAGCGTTGACAGCGATGCCATCTTTCTTAAATTCCTCCGACATACCCAGGACGCACATGCTCATCCCATATTTTGCCATCGTGTACGCCAAATGAGGTTTGAACCATTTTGCTTTCATAGAAAGAGGTGGCGAGAGTGTGAGGATATGGGGATTGCGACCTTCTTCAGCGCTCTTACGCAAATACGGAATGGCAGCTTGCGAAGTTAAAAAAGTGCCACGTACGTTGACATCAAACATCAGGTCAAATCGCTTGGCCGGAGTTGCCTCCGTCTTAGTCAGGTTAATTGCGCTGGCATTATTAATAAGAATATCCAGGCCACCAAATTTTTCGACTGTTTGCGCAATAGCGCGAGCGATTTGATCCTCATCCCGAATATCACATTGGATCGGTAGGGCTTCTCCCCCAGCGGCGCGAATCTCATCAGCGGCCGTGTAAATAGTTCCTTCTAAACTTGGATGTGGGTCTACTGTCTTGGCAGCGATGGCAACCATGGCGCCATCTGCGGCGGCGCGTTTGGCTATTGCTAAACCAATGCCACGTGATCCTCCGGTGATAAAAATTCGTTTGCCGGCAAGTGTCATCCTTGTGCCTCTCGTCCTTGAGTTCGCTTGGAAAGAAAATTCATAAATGCAGTGCGCGCTTCGTCCGAGTCCAACGCTATGCGGAAGAGTTCACCTTCAGCTTCCATGACCATCGAGACTGCTTGATGATGTCCACTTTTGAGCAAAGCCTTTGTGTTGATGACCGCAGTCGGAGGTTGCTCGCCGATAAGAGTGGCAATCTCCAGTGCTCGATCTTCAGGATTGTCGCTGAGCTCATTCACCAGACCCATTTCGAAGGCTTCGTGGCCTGAGAAGGTTCTACCGGTGAGAAATATTTCCGAAGCAATGGCATGTCCCACCAAGCGTGGGAAGAGCAAACTTGAGCCAGCTTCGGGAACCAAACCAAGAGTCACAAATGGCATCGAAAGCTCGGCATCGCTGGTGGCATAGACCAGATCGCAGTGCAGGAGCATGGTCGTGCCGATCCCCACCGCGTTACCACGCACGGCGGCAATCAATGGCTTGGGAAAATTATGTAGGGCGTAGAGGAAATGGAAGACCGGCGAGTCAGCCCCGGAAGGCGGCGTATTAAGGAAGTCGCCGATGTCGTTACCGGCGGTAAAGGCTTTGGGAGAGCCGGAAATAACCACACAGCGGATAGAGAAGTCGCCGGCGGCCTGATTGAGGCTATCGGCCAAGACCGAATACATCGCCGGGGTCAGGGCATTCTTCTTTGCGGGGCGATTAATCTGTAGATGAAGAGTCGAGCCTTCGCGGAATTCCAGAATTTCGGACATGTGAGCAGTCTATGGGCGCTTTTGGAGTTTCATAGGCAGGTCTAAAACAGGCATAATTGCCCTAACAGGAACGGAGAGCCTTGTGGATATAAGGATTTTGACCAGGGATTTAACCCCCTTTGAGCACCTTGTCGCCGAACACCTCTGCGAAGGGATGTCCAACGGCGCCATTGCAAGGCAAACATCTCACACCGAGAAGGTCATCGAGAATACCGTTTCGCGAATTGCGCGAGCTTTTGGAATTAAATCCGATGGCGACACCAATGTTCGAGTTCTATTGGCGCTGGCCTACCGCAGTCAATATGGTGATCAAGCCTTTGATCGTCTGGGGCTTCCATGCCAACACGTAGAAGTCGGACCGGACGGGAAGTCGTATTGCAACCGTCACGTTGAATAATTCTTATACCCCCAAAAAGTGATGTACGTCTAAGTGCTGTCTCTCTCGCATGGGCGGCAAGGGCTAGCACTCTCGCAATAGGTATTGAGCGCTCTCTCGCCACGAAATACTTCTCTCGAGGTTAACAACAAGCGTTAACTTCGTAGTTATTCGGAGAGAAGAGATTACAAAATGAAACGTAGAACTTTTGATGGAATGGCAAGCCTCATTGGATTGATGCTTGCAGTCGTACTTCTAGTCGGAGCAGGTTTGCTGAACTGGGGCGGATCATTCGCGGCAAATGCCGTAAGCAGCCAGCTGAAAGCTCAAGAGATCACTATTCCGGCAGCAACTCAGAACGCAAAAGAAGGCGCCGACGTGACTGCCTGGTTCAAGGCAAATGGCGGACAGATTTTGCACACCGGAAAGCAAGCACAGATGTATGCCGATCACTATCTCGGATTCCACTTGTCCAGAATGCCAACGTATGCACAAGCATCAGCAGCAAACATGGCAGCTGCCGGTGCGCTAGCAGCCGACCCAACAAATGTTGATGTGCAAACAAAGGCAAAGTCTGCCGCTTCTACAGTGGATACAGTATTTAAAGGCACCGTTCTTCGCGGCACTTTGTTAACCGCGTATGCGTTCGGTCAATTGGGAGCTATCGCGGGATACGCAGCCTTGGCAACGGGATTGGGCGGAATTCTTTTCCTCATCCTCGCACTGCTTGGCTACTTGCACCTTCGTCGCACGGATGAAAGCGCGGCGATATAGCCCTCATCTCTCCGTGAGGGAAAGGCCCCGCCAGATTTTTGACGGGGCCTTTTATCTGCTCGAATACTTTGGAACTAATTACTTTTTCAGGTGACTACTAGCGCTCGATTTCACCAGTAATGAATTGCTCGACGCGATTGTAAGCAGTCTCATCAGAGTATTGCTCTGGTGGTGACTTCATGAAGTAGCTCGAAGGTGAGAGCAGTGGTCCACCGATGCCACGATCTAAAGCAATCTTGGCGCAGCGAAGTGCATCAATGATCACACCTGCAGAGTTTGGTGAATCCCACACTTCGAGCTTGTATTCCAAGTTCAATGGGACGTCACCAAAAGCCCGACCTTCGAGGCGGACATAGGCCCACTTGCGATCATCGAGCCAAGGAATGTAATCGGAAGGTCCAATGTGTACGTTCCGTGCTCCGAGGTCGTAGTCGAGTTGAGAAGTTACTGATTGTGTTTTAGAAATCTTCTTAGATTCCAAACGATCTCGCTCCAACATGTTCTTGAAGTCCATGTTTCCACCAACGTTGAGTTGGTAGGTGCGATCTAAATGAACACCACGGTCTTGAAAGAGTTTGGCCATGATGCGGTGAGTAATAGTGGCACCAACTTGTGACTTAATGTCATCGCCAACAATTGGCAGCCCCGCTGCTGTGAACTTTGCAGCCCAGACTGGATCAGAGGCAATAAATACTGGAAGTGCATTGACGAAAGCGACACCGGCATCAATTGCACATTGAGCATAGAACTTGGCGGCTTCTTCCGAACCAACTGGCAAGTAGCAGATGAGAACATCAACTTTGCGTTCTTTTAAGGTAGCTACGACGTCAACTGGAGTTGCATCAGATTCGGTAATCGTTTCGCGATAGTAACGACCGAGTCCATCGAGGGTTGTTCCACGGGAGACGATGACGCCTGTCGGTGCCACGTCGGCGAATTTGATGGTGTTATTTTCACTGGCCCACATGGCATCGGCCATATCCAAGCCGACCTTTTTCGCATCCACATCGAATGCGGCAACGAAATTCACATCGCTAATGTGATAGCCGCCCAGGACCGGGTGCATCAGACCAGGAATTTCGGTATCTGGTGTGGCATCTTTGTAGTACGTCACACCTTGAATTAGCGAATTCGCGCAGTTGCCGACTCCGATAATGGCGACTCGAATTTCACCCTTTGTTGAGGTCACGAGGATTTCCTTTCAGTGTTTATCATTTCTTCGATCCAAACGATTTCGCGTTCGGCCGATTCCAATGAGTGGCGGCGCCACTCAACTAAATAACGATCTGAGTCAGCGGGGAATTTCTCCAGTTCAGAGCGGAGAATTGCTGCCTTTTCAACAAGTCGACGGTGTCGACCTTCCAAAATTTGAAGTCGATTGCGTTGTGGGGTGGGACCAAAGAAGGCAAAACGCACTTCGAAGGAATCATCTTCCCAATTCTCAGGGCCAGAACTTTCGGTCAATTGAGCGAATCGGGTCTGACCTTGTTCGGTAATTTCATAGACAATGCGAGCACGGCGAGAAAGTCTTCCGTTTTCCACCAAGGTCTCACGGATCAACCCAGCCTCCATCATCCGCCGCAATTGCGGGTAGAGGACCGAGAAGGAGAGCGCTCGAAATGGACCATAAATAACAATCATCCGCTTGCGCAGTTCGTACCCGTGGAGAGAACTTTGAGTAAGAAGCCCTAGGAGGGCAAATTCCAGCGAATCAGATCGTGATCTCATGCCCACCCCCTTTTTTTTGCGCTTCCAACCGCTCTTTTATATACCAGCGATATATATGACAGATATATATGAAAGATATATCGAAGCGATATATCCATTGGATATTAAACTTGGAATTGGTCTCCTGCGCAACTTGGCTGGCCGTAAACTCTCCGAATGCTCATTCCGACACGAATTTGGGAGTACGTAGCAGCTGCAGTGGTGATCGTTCTAGCACCTGGTCCCAGCGTGCTCTTTACTATTGCGCGAGCGATCGCCTGGGGCAAGGCCACAGCCGTGGCAACGGTCGTAGGCAACGTTTTAGGGGCATTTACGCTCTCTGTGGTGGTTGCCATCGGTCTAGGTCCTATTCTGCAGCGCTCACATCTGGCCTTTGTGGCAGTTCAATTTCTGGGAGGGTCTTATTTGGTCTATTTAGGCGTCGATGCCATCCGCCACAGCCCCATCCACGCAGCTGACATGACCCAGCAAGGCGATGATCGACCCAGCATGCTGAGGTCGGCTCGGGATGGTTATTGGGTCGGAGCCCTCAATCCCAAGGGCATGGTCTTCTTTGCTGCGATTCTGCCGCAATTCGTTGACCGTGAGCGAGGCCACGTCACCGGTCAGCTAATCCTGATGGGTGCCATCTTCTCAGCGATTGCCCTGGTCTCTGACGGTGGATGGGGAATTCTTGCAGGCACGATTCGAAATTGGTTAGCCACAGAAATAAAGCGACTAGTGCGGATGCGCATAGCGGGTGGCTCAGTGATGATTGCTCTGGGCCTCTTTACGATTATTTCGGCCATTCGATCCAGTTAATTTCTGGGCACGCTTTTCGGGCGTGGTTGTTGCCTATGTCAGTGGCAACGGCAAGACTTCAACTCCTCTTAAAAATGAACACCGCGGTCTGGTGTGCGAGCAAAGCAGGTATATATGAGCAACGCCCGAGCATTCATCAGCCCCAGCGACCTCACCTTCTCTTGGGATGGTTGCCACCGTTGTCTTTGGCTTTACTACAACCATCAAGTCAAAGCTCCTAACTTCATGCCACTTGTTGCAGAACTTGCCGATATGCAAGAGCGCTATTTCATCGGCGCCAGCTCTGAACACTTACATGCCGCCATTCCAGCCGGAAAGGTTCATAGCCACGGTGGCTTTGTGCAATCCCGTCCCATTCAAATAGATGGCGTCGACTCCGCCTTTGCCATTCGTGGAAAATACGACCTGGTGATGGAATTTCCTGATGGAACTTATGGAGTGATCGATTGTAAATTCCAAGCGCGAGATAACGACAAGAGCGATTTCTATTCGCCGCAATTAGAAGCATATGCATTTGCATTAGAAAATCCAGCAAAGGGCGAACCTAAAAAGATCTCTTCTCTAGGTCTCTTGGTCTGGTCTCCTGTACGTCCTCGCGGCAATGCAGCAGTTGGTTTTGGACTTGAACTCAGTTGTAGTTGGTACCCGATTCAACGCAACCCGCAGGCGCTTGCTGCTCGCTTGAAGGATTTCATTGGAGTCATATCTGCTGAAGTTCCCGCTTCTAAGCCAACATGCGATCAATGTCGCTACATATCAAATCGTCGAGAAATACTTGGTAACGAGTAGTTTTACTCGTCCTCGCTTTCATCGTCTGACTCTTCTTCGGCTTTATTTTCACGTGCTTCTTTCATCAATGCAATTTTCGCTTCCGAGGCGTACATATCTACATACTCTTGACCGGAAATCGATTGGATTGTGTTCATGATGCGGTCGGTGATCTCGCGCAACAATTTGAGATCATTGCTATCACCTTCAAAATACATTGGCTCGCCGAAAATCATCTCAACTCGACGGACCTTGGGAACTACCTGACCAGTTGGTTGAATTTCCGCAGTATTAAACATCGCCACCGGAACTACAGCCGCACCAGACTCGATCGCTAAACGCGCAATGCCAGTTCGTCCTTTGTAGAGACGTCCGTCAGGAGATCGAGTTCCCTCGGGATAAATACCGATGCAATCACCATCTGCGAGCAAAGTTAGCCCGGTTAAAAGCGCGGCTTCACTTCGACGCCCGCCTGATCTGTCGACTGGCACTTGGCCAAGAGCTATGAATGTGATCTTCTTCAGAAAGCCTTTAAACCCCGGTGAAGTAAAATATTCACTCTTGGCCAAGAAGGTTACTTTTCGTGGCACAACCAAGGGCATGAAAATTGAATCACTAAAGGAGAGGTGATTTGAGGCGATGATCACGGGGCCGGTGTGGGCAACATTGCGCAAGCCCGTCACCTTAGGGCGGAAAAGCAGAGTCAGGATCGGAATGAGAAAAGATTTTAAAAGGCGATATGCCACGACTCACCTCCGAAGCTCCTAGAAGCGACAACTTCCTGAAGTCGCGAAATTACAGAACATAATTTAGGGGTTATTCCCCCTTATGTGACACCATCTGAAGGTGACCGATATCCCAAACTCCGCCAGTTTGATCCTTCCCGGCGGCAAGATCGGGGTCTTGGTCCTGCACGGCTTCACTGGATCCCCCGCCTCGATCTCGCCGTGGGCAAACGGGCTCCACGCGGCCGGGTTTACGGTTCGAGCCCCCAGGCTGCCCGGTCATGGCACTCGCTGGGAAGATCTGAATGAGACTACCTGGGAGGACTGGTACCGCAGCGCGGAAGAAGAATTCCTTGCTTTGAAGCAGGGGTGTACCAAAGTTTTTGTGGCCGGATTCTCAATGGGTGGAGCCTTAGCGCTTAGGTTGGCAGAACTTCACGGATCCGAGATGGAAGGTTTAATCGTTCTCAACCCTTCAATTTATGATGAGCGCAAGTTCTTTCGCCTTCTACCCATGCTTCAACATATTTTGCCTTCTCTTAAATCAAGTGGCAGTGATGTCTCTATCGCAAATGCGCCCCGCCACAGCTACGGCAGAATTCCGCTTCGAGCTTTGAACTCATTACGGAAATTATGGAGAATTGTTGAAGACGATCTTCATCTCGTTGATACCCCATTAATGGTCGGCTATTCCATAAACGATCACGTTGTTCATCCGGCAAACAGCGAGACCGTGATCGATAACGTCTACTCCGTGGATATACGTGAAGTAATTTTCGAAAAATCATTTCACAACGTCGCCCTAGATGTTGAAGCCGAGGCGCTCGTTGAAGAAAGTGTTGAATTCATCCATGACGTGTTGACTGGGGAGTTAACTAGATCCGGCGATGAAGATGAACGAGACCTCATCGACGCCGAATTCAGCGCCATTGTCTCGGGTCTCTCCCTCGACCAGTCCGCACCAACCACATTCCTGGACGAAATGGATTCCCTCGAAGAGCAAGATAAGTTTCGCCAACCCGATCCGACCACCCCTCCTCCTGATCAAATCCAACGAGCTGGCCTTGCCGGACTCATTGGAGGAGTTGTTTATCTTTTCGTGCATTTAGTCTTTCACTTTGATTTCTTGGGATTAGGACCATGGCCTGGAATCATCGCATTTCTTACTGGTATAGGAATTTATGTGTGGCGCACCGCCAGGCCAGAGGACGATTTCGATGATGGAGCTATTGTTTAATCATGGACTTTAATTGGGGAATTATTGGTACTGGTGGGATTGCCAAGGAATTTGTTCGAGATTTCAAATTCACGTCTGGTCACCAAGTGTTGGCGATTGGTTCTCGCACGCAAGCAAGTGCTGATCGTTTTGCTGCCGAACTTGAAGTTGCGCGTGCTTATGGCAGCCACGAAGCAATTGTTTCCGACCCCGACATCGACGGCATTTATGTCGCAACCCCGCATCCCAATCATCTACCCGCCACTTTGTTAGCACTTGAGGCAGGCAAGCCTGTTCTCTGCGAAAAACCATTTGCCATGAGCGCCACAGAAACTCGAGCCATGATTGCGAAAGCACGCGAGAAGAATCTGATGCTCATGGAAGCGATGTGGACACGATTTCTCCCCCACATAATCCACATAAGGTCACTTCTGGAAACAAAAGTGTTAGGCGAAATAATGACGGTCGAAGCCGACCATGGCCAATGGTTTGCACAGGATCCAAAGTTCCGACTCTTCGATCCCGAGGTAGGCGGCGGTGCTCTTCTCGACCTCGGTGTTTACCCGATCAGTTTCGCCCACATGGTTCTTGGGGTACCTGATTCCATTACCTCCGCCTCCACGAAAACTTTCACCGGTGTTGATGGACAAACCTCGGCGATCTTTTCTTATAAGTCAGGAGCGCAGGCAATACTTACCTGCACATTAAATGCTGCCACGCCGTGCAAGGCAGTCATCACCGGAACTCTCGGCAGAATTGAAATTGACACGCGCTTCTACGCAGTCAGCCCATATCGACTAATAATGCGCAACGGCGAAACGAGAGAATATCCGCGAATATATGATGGACGGGGCTCCCGCGAAGAGGCAATCGAATTCGCACGCTGTGTCAGAGCAGGGCTTTTAGAAAGTCCCATGATGAAATTGTCGGAGACTCTGGAGATATTAGAAAGCATGGATCAAATTAGAGAACAAATCGGATTGGTGTATTAACGCCGCGCCAAATCCGCAACACCGACAAGACCAGCATCATTTCCTAATTCCGCAGCAATAACCTTTGGACTGGGATGTTTGCCCACAAAAGGCAGGTATCGCTCGAGCGCGATGCGAGTTGGGGACAAAAGTATTTCGCCAGCATCAATGACTCCCCCACCAATAACAACGCAGGCGGGATCCAAGATCATGGAAAGTGTCGCAATTCCCGCACCTAGGTATTGAGCAGTGGTATTAAATGCAGCCAGAGCAACCATGTCGCCTTCGCGGGCCGCTTCAGTGATGTGCTTTCCCGAAAGACCTTGAAGAGTGCCATCACCACGCGCTAACAGGTTATGTGCAGCATCCGGGGCAGCGTTGATAGCCTCGCGAGCGTGGCGCATAAGCGCATTTCCAGATGCGTATTGCTCAAAGCAACCGCGAGCTCCACATCCACAGAGATGACCCTCTGGCACCACACGAATATGACCAAATTCGGCAGCGATGCCATAAGCACCGCGATACAAACTGCCATCAACAATAATTCCGCCACCAATTCCGGTTCCGACTGTAAGCATCATCAGATCGGCTTCACCGCGACCAGCTCCGTGCTTGGCTTCACCCCACGCAGCAGAATTTGCATCATTTTCTATAACAACAGTTAAGCCAACGAGATCCGAAATTTCTCTTTGCAGATCTACGCCATTCCATCCCGATATATTCGGAGTCGCCAGCATGGTCTTGCGGTCAGATGAGACAAAACCAGCTGCAGAAATTCCGACACTTTCAACCGGATGAGTGGCGAGCAATTCGCGAATTACCTCGGCGATGGTTTCGGTAAGTGCACTTCCACCTTGTCGCGGCGTATCGCGACGAGAGCGAAGCAAAATATTTCCTTGTGAGTCGACAACTCCGCCGAGGACTTTGGTTCCGCCGACATCAACTCCGATACTGAGTTCAGACACTAATGTCAGCCCTCGATCTTGTTCTTCAGTTGCTTGAGCGCCAGGTCAATAGTCGCGCGTTCAACTTTCTGTCGCATCATCGCCGGTACTGGCATCGATAAGCCCACCTTCATTTGGTAGGTCACCAAGGTGCCGCCTTCGCTATTCTCGGCAGTTAGATAAGCTCCGCTCATCTCGGTCAAGAGATCGGCGTCGTCCAAAGAGAAACTTAACTTGGCCGGTGCCTGGCTGTAGTCGTAATCAAGAATCACGCTGTCGCGAAGTACACCCGCGTCGACTGCGATCTTTACCTTTGTGGGGCGGTTCTGATCGTCATTCTCGATGACTTGTACGGACTTGATTTCCGTGGACCACGTTGGGTACCCGGCCAGATCGAAGAGGACCTTTCGAACTGAATCTGGATCAGCATCGATGGAAATGGAATTTTCGGAGAATTCGCTCATAAGGAAAGATTACCTGCAAGAGCTCTCGGATCTAGCAATTCGGACATAGGAGCCACTAGCGTTGGGATATGGACCAATACTCCGTTCCCTCGATCATTCCGCCCGCAACTACGGGCAACCTGACCAACCTCGTCGCAGAGCGAGCTTGGTTTGAGCCAGAGCGCATAGTGGCCTCGCGTCCTTTGGGCGAAGGCTGGCAACCGGTCACCGCCAGAGAATTCGACGAAGAAATCCGAGCAGTAGCCAAAGGGTTAATTGCCGCCGGCATCCTTATCGGCGATCGTGTCGCCTTAATGGCCAAGACTCGTTACGAGTGGACCATCTTGGACTTCGCCATCTGGTTCGCAGGTGCGGTCACGGTTCCTATTTATGAAACATCCAGTGCCGAACAAGTCAATTGGATTCTCACTGACTCCGGAGCCTGCGCACTTGTTGTCGAGACTCCCATTTTGCTCGAACTCGTGCAACCGGTCCTGCCTTCACATCTCAAAGGGCTTTGGACTATCACTGATGATGCCATCGCAACTCTCATAGCCGCTGGATCCGGAGTATCTGACGATGAGATCAATCACCGCAGACAGGCACTTCATCCGGACACATTGGCAACATTGATCTATACATCGGGCACAACCGGTAAGCCAAAAGGCGTCCAGTTAACACACGGCAACTTCTTGGCTGAATGCGGCAATGTGGTCCAAGGAGCGAGCGATCTTTTTCTAAAGCCTGGTGGATCGACCTTGCTCTTTCTTCCAGTTGCGCATGTCTTTGGCCGTATGGTCCAAATCGGGGCTATCAATGCTGGTCTGCATTTAGCGCACTGCGGTGATATCGGACGCCTGCCTCAAGATTTGGCATCCTTCAAACCAACTTTTGTATTGGCAGTTCCACGCATTTTTGAAAAAATCTACAACGGCGCCGAAGCAAGAGCAGATGCCGCAGGCAAAGGTTCTATTTTCCGCAAGGCTGCCGCCGTCGCCGAAAGTTATAGCCAAGCTCTAGATGCAAAATCTATTCCGATGGCACTTCGTTTGAAGCATGCGCTCTTCGACAAATTGGTTTACACCAAGATCCGTGCAGCTATGGGTGGTCGGGTTGAAGCCGCAATTTCTGGCGGTGCACCTCTTGGTACGAGGTTAGGACATTTCTATCGTGGAGCAGGCATACGAGTTCTCGAAGGCTACGGACTCACCGAAACGACTGCGGGAGCAACTCTCAATCTCACTCAATTCCATCGCGTTGGTTCAGTCGGTCGCCCTATTCCTGGAACAACGATAAAGCTTGGCGAAGACGGCGAAGTCCTTATAAAGGGTGCCATCGTCATGCGCGGATATTGGCAAAATGATGCCGCCAACTCTGAGGTATTTACCGATGATGGTTTCTTCCGCACCGGCGACTTGGGGGCTATTGATGAAGAAGGCTACCTCTCGATTGTTGGACGCAAAAAGGAATTGATTGTTACTTCCGGTGGAAAAAACGTTGCACCAGCTATTTTGGAAGATCGGGTCCGCGCACATCCCTTGGTCAGCCAATGCATGGTGGTGGGCGACAACCAACCATTCATCGCCGCGCTAGTAACACTCGACGCTGACGCCGTTAAGGCATGGGCTGCGACCAATAAGAAAATGGATGGCACCGTAGCGAATTTAATTCATGACACGACCCTCAATTCGGTCATACAGACCGCCATTGACGAGGCAAACAAAGCGGTATCTCGAGCCGAATCGATTCGAAAATTTGCGATTCTTCCCGTTGACTTCACCATTGCCGGCGGACAGCTAACCGCAAAATTGTCGGTCAAACGGCATGTGGTTGCGAAGGAATTCGCATCCGAGATTGCCGCGCTCTTCTCGTAGATCTTAAGTAGATGAGCAGATCATGGATGAATCGGTCGCACTTCGACTAGAAATCGCTCGAGAGCTCCATGATGGCATTGCACAAGAGGTTGTAGCTCTGGGCTATCGCTTAGATGAAGTGATCGGCCATGGCGATACTTCATCGACAACTCGCGCGGAGTTGCGCGAGATCCGTACTCGAATTACCACAATTTCTGGAAACATCCGTGATGAGATTTTTCGGTTGCGAGGTCTTGATCCCCGGCCATTTCGCGAAGTCATTGAATCCATCGGTGAATCCATATTTAAAGATGAAGCGGTCGTCGTCAAAGTAAATTTGCCATTTGAGATAGACGAACGATATCGATCGACGTTAATAAAGATTATTCAAGAAACTCTCATAAACACCAAGAGCCATTCTCAAGCCACAAAGGTGGAAATTTCCCAAACTACCAATTCCATCTCCATTCGTGACAACGGTGGTGGGCGATATAACTTCGATAACGATCGATGGGGCGCTTCTGGATTGAAGGAACGGGCGGCTCTGATAGGCGCTGAAATCCAATTTGCCTCGGATACTTTTGGTGCAAAAGTCACACTGACGTGGAATGCCGAAAAATGACCAATGTGTTGATTATTGATGACCATCCCCTCATTCGGGAAGGCATACGTAGAGCGCTCTCCGGTACAGATTTTCAGGTTGTTGGCGAAGCATCTTCGCTGGAGGAGGGCATGGCTCGATTTGATTCACAATATCTAGGTGCTGTGATCGTGGACCTCAATTTGGGATCAAGTTCAGGTCTTGATTTCATTAAATGGGCCCGACTGCGAAAAAGCAGCTGTCCCATAGTGGTTCTAACGATGGATGACCGGTCAAGTGTGCTGGCGAAGGCAAAGCAGGCCGGAGCCAGCGCTTATGTGCTGAAAGAAGCACCCTTATCGGAATTAGTTACTGCCTTGAAATTCCTACAAGCATCTCCCGGGAAATTTTTCTCTCGTGCAAATGTCAAGAGTATTTCAAAAAAGGTGAGAGATCTGACCCAACGTGAAAGTGAAATTCTCGCACTGTTGCCGGAAGGTTTATCGAATCGAGAGATTGGATCGCTTCTTTTTATTTCTGAGGCGACGGTGAAGACACATCTACTGACGCTCTATCGAAAGTTAGAAGTTTCCAATCGAATACAAGCTATCGAAGTCGGTCGCGACAATGATTTACTTTCCCATGAGAAGAGCTGAGAACTTTGCTCCCCACAACTTCCAATCCCAATCAGTTTCAATCCAAGCGCGCCCCTTTGCGCCCATCGCTTGAGAGGTCGAGGGGTCCAACAACAACTTCGAAATCTTTGCCGCAATGTCAGAAATATTGGTTCCATCTACAACTTCGCCGGTTTCACCTTCGATCACAGCATCAGGCGCACCTCCAGAATCGCCTGCCACTACCGGCAATCCACATGCGCTAGCTTCGAGGTACACGATTCCTAGACCTTCGACTTCCAATCCGAAAAATCGTGATCGCGAGGGCATAGCAAAGATCTCCCCCAAGCGAATATACGACGGTAATTCTGCATACGAAAGACGGCCGATAAAAGTAACGTGGGCGCCCATCTGGGTCTGTTCCACTAACTTCTCAAGATGCTCCTTGTAAGGACCTTGACCAATCAGCATCAAAAGCGCATTGGGAACTGATCGAACAATTTCTGGCATTGCTTCAATGAGTTTGTCTTGACCCTTTCGATGCACGAGACGGCCCACCGAAATAATGACTTTACGATCAGCCAGCCGGTACTTCTCGACTAAGACTGGATCTTTTTCGCCCGGCGTGAAGTGACTAAGGTCGATTCCGGGAGCGATTCGGGCCAAAGTCACCCGTTTGCCTACCGCTTTGCTCAAAGCATTTCGGGTAAAAGAGCCCAAATATCCGATGGCATCGAGCGAATTCCCAATATGGCGCATGATCCAAGTAAACGGTGGCAAGGTCGACCACCAGACTTCGTGGCCGTGAGAGAGCGAAACCAAACGTTTAGCGCCAGCTCTTCTAAGGACTGGTGCCATCCAAGCCAAGGGCGCAGCGGCACCAAACCAAACATATTCAGATTGATATTGGCGAAGAACTTTGGCAACCGAACGATTCACTCTGGGCGTGGGCAAGAGAATCTTTGCGCGATCGCGCACAACAATAATTCCAAATTTTTCCATCAGATGAAGATCGAAGGCACGATCACCGGGTTGCGATGAGGTGTAAATGACTATTTGATTGCCATCGAGTTGCTCCAATAAACCAAGGATGAACGTTTCGATTCCACCAGCTCGGGGACCAAGGTCGTTGGTGACCAAAAGAATCGGACGCGGGTTAAATCCTTCGAGCGCCGACATAACTCAAATTGCCGAATCGATATCCAAAGCTTGCGACTTTTACGCGAGCGCCGGGATGGGGAGCATGCACCATCCGCCCACCACCGAGATAAATTCCGACATGTGAAATCGGATGACCGAAGAAGACCAGATCTCCAGCTCGTAATTTATTAAAGGGCACAAACTTGCCGTACCCGTATTGCGCAGCGGCAGAATGCGGAAGGGAAACACCGGCGCTTTGGAATCCGCGCATAGTGAGACCCGAGCAATCCCAATATGTCGGGCCAGCGGCTCCGAATACGTAGCGATCACCAATTTGTTTAATGGAGAATCGCAACGCAATAGCTCCGCGCCCAGACCCGAGGTTGGCTTTCAGCGCGAGTGCGGTTGAGCTCTTCTGGTCGGAGTTCTCTTGGTTATTAATGAGATCCTGCAACCGTTTACGCTCCGCCTTGGATAATTTGGAGAAAAGTTTTTGTGCCTCCGCCAACTTAGCTTTAGCCGCGTTCTGTTGGGCGACATACTGACGTTGAGCAGCCTTCACCAATGCCACCTTGTCATTGACGGTCATTGACGTGGCGTTGAGTCGCTGCTTAGCGACGCTGTACTTTCGCAGTTGAATCGCCTTCTTGCGGGTTACAGATTCCAAGGAACCGGCTGAAGAAAGATAGAGCGAAGGATTGGAGGAGAAAAGGAGCTCCATGCTTTGGCTCAATCCCCCGGATTTGTACTGCTCGAGGGCGATTGCACCTAGGGATTTTTTCAAAGAATTAACAGTCACCGCTTCTTGCGAGGCAGCCTGTTGAACCGAAGCCAAAGTGTGGTTGAGGGTATTGAGTTGAACTTGGGCTTGTTGTGCGGCTTCTCCTGCAGCAGCTGCCTGCTCTTGGAGCGAGCGAATCTGCGCCTGGATCGCCGCCAAGTTGGGAGCGGCTTGGGCTGGCAAAGTTTGGGGCAAGAGCGAGAAGGTAAGTGAAAGACCCAGCGCTATCCCAAAGCGAGGAAGAGATAACGGGGCTTTCATCTGAGGAAGGCTAACCACCTCGGCGCGCCTGATTCAAGCCAGGAAGGCGCTTTTGGGCTGGGAATCTACTCACCTCCACGCTCACATCGGCTAGAACCGGTCGAATTTGCCCGAAATGTGCAGAAACCTAAAGCACGTGGTGGCTATTGAGCGATAACTCGCGAGGGGGCTATTGAGCGAAACGCAAGGGTGGAACCAGCCCGTGCTCGGCGAGAACGCCTAGGGCTAGATTTTCCTGGGCGGATATTTCCGGCGCTGTCCGACCTGGACTGGCGATGGTAAGGAGGACCGAAACAACGCAATCTTCACAGGCCAAGTCGCGCATGGTGCAGGAATCGCAATCGATGATCATGTTCAGAAATGTAGCGAGCGCCACTGACACTCCCCCGCTGCGCTCGTGCCTTAGCGTTGCCCTGTGCCACTTTCTCATCGTACAACCGATCCCCGAGAGCAGCAGTCCTGGGTGATGGCCAACGTTGTCCTGGGCCGGGATGGGTCTACGACTCTGGGCGGGCGATCACAAGGACTGAGTTCGACGCGAGACCGTGCTCGCTTTCACCAGATCAGAGCGTCCGCCGATGCCCTGATCGTCGGAGGCAACACCAGCCGGAACGAGCCATACTCCAAAACTCCCAAGCCGCTCTTCGTAATATCTCGCCAAAGTGCGCTGGCCGAAAAAGTTGCAGGTAATGATCATGCTCATTTACTCAACATGAATCTTCACCATGCTCTCATCCATATACGCGCTCTCGGTTTCAACAAGATTCTTTTGGAAGCTGGCACAACTCTGATTCTCTCGGCATTGCACACCCAAGAACTCGATGGCATCTACTTGACGCGCACTCCGCTTAGTACTGGTGAGAATATATTGGACATGAAAGTTCTCGAAGGTTTTTTTGCCGAGCAAGAGTTTGTTGAACTAGAGCGATACGAGGAAGAAGCAGAAACTTTCTCTTTCTATGCCCGCGCACAAAAAGCACAAAAAGCACAATAATTTGGCCTTATCCGGCCGCCGAGATCAGCGCGACTCCGCCAACTGCTAAAAATATTCCTAGATATTGAATTCGGTGCAATCGTTCGTGAAGAAAGCGAAAGGCGAGAACTGCGGTCATGATAGGGAAAAGTGAACCTAAAACCATCGCGATGGAAACCAAACCCTTGGTAGTCGCTAGCCCAAGAAGGTAGTTGGCTAAAAAATCGGTTATACCGATAAAAATGAGTACCGGAAGTTCCTTGGTAGTGAATCCGCCGACAGTGCGCATTCGCAGCGCAATCAAAATACAAAATCCCACGGTAAATAACCGCATGGTTGTCATGGTCATGATCGAACTCGTGCGTGAACCTACCGCCATAAAAGCCAAGGCAGTTCCGAATCCCAAAGCTGCTCCGAGTGCTAGCAAGAGCGGGCGAACCGAGACACCACCGGCTATCTCCGGACCGCTGGCACAGAAAGCCCCGGTAAGTGCAATGCCCATTCCTACAAATTGGATTGCTTTGGGGCGTTCGCCATCGATGAAGGCCACCGTCAGTGGAATTAGCGCGCTGAGCGAACTAATCGGAGAGACGACGCCCA
Source organism: Actinomycetes bacterium (assembly GCA_037142435.1). GTDB lineage: Bacteria > Actinomycetota > Actinomycetes > Nanopelagicales > Nanopelagicaceae > CAIMZW01. Next base: position 39,127 of record JBAXAO010000003.1, read on the forward strand.
TTCGACCAGTTGAAAGTCCGGCATAAAAAGCGGTGAGGCCCAAGAAGCCAGCAATGCCGGCACAAATTGCTGGAAGAAAATACCCACTCCAACTCAAATTTGGTGCAATCCATCCGGAGGTAAGCAGGACGAGTAGCGCTCCGAATATCAGGCCAAAGGCCTGCGAAACACCGGTCACCGCTAGGGATTTAAAACGTTTGGAGAGATTTCCTCCGAGAAAATCGGCTGTACCCCACAGAACGCTCGAGAAAAGTGCAAGGAAGGATGCCACCCCGAGAGGTTACACGGCATTCTCGCTCGCGCCTGTCACTCAAATGCCCTTTCAGTTATTACCCTAGAACCGTGTCTTCCCAGAGTTTTGATAGTGCGCTGGCGCAAATAAGAACCATCTCTTTTCGCAACGAGATCGAAATCTCCGAAGTACCTGCCCCTCAGAAATTAGCGCCATATTCATTGGCGCTATCGGCAGATGTCGAAGGAGATCGCGCCTCCGGACGATTTGTCTTGCTCCACGACCCCGCCGGTCAGGATGGGTGGTCTGGAAAGTACCGCTGCGTGACGTACGTGAGCGCTGATATTGAAACCGATATGGTCTCCGATCCGCTCCTCGCCGACGTGGGCTGGACCTGGTTGTTGGAATCTCTCAAAAAATACAAATGTGAATTTATCGCCCCCAGCGGCACTGTCACTCGAGTCTCCAGTTCTTCTTTCGGCACGTTGGTCGATCGCGACGAAGAGAGCGAACTCGAAGTACGGGCGTCATGGACGCCCATCGAAGGCGAGGACGTCTCGGCTCACGTCAGGGCTTGGATTGATTTGTTAGAGATTGCCGCAGGCTTGGCCCCGATTCCCGAAGGCGTCACTCAACTTGCACGCCATAACTCGTAGATAAGCCAACCCAATGGTCACTCCTTTATTAGCACCACACGATGGCGTGCCGGTACTCGTCACCTCCGTTTCGAATTTCGAACTGGCAATCGCTGACATTCTCTCCGGTTCTGGTCCCATCGCAATCGATGCCGAACGAGCTTCTGGTTATCGCTACAGCCAAAGGGCTTATCTCATTCAAATAAAGAGAAAAGATGGTGGGCTGCATCTTCTTGACCCCATTGCTATTGGCCCAACACATTTATGGAGCCAACTGAGCGATGCGCTCTCGGATCAAGAATGGATCATTCATGCCAGCACCCAAGATTTACCTTGTCTGCGCGAACTTGGTGTTCAACCCAAAATTCTTTTCGACACCGAACTCGGCGGGCGGATTGCAGGTTGCGAGCGCGTGGGATTAGGCCCGCTTGCAGAGTCGCTACTTGAAATTTCGCTGGCTAAGGAACACAGCGCCGTCGATTGGTCGCTCCGACCCTTGCGCGCCGAGTGGTTGAACTACGCTGCTCTTGATGTAGAAATTCTGATCGAACTTCGCGATGCAGTGGCGATAAAGTTGCTCGAACAGGGCAAACTGCATTGGGCCATGGAAGATTTCAACAGCATTATTCATGCGCCCCTTTCCCCACCCAAGAAAGATCCATGGCGTCGCACATCCGGGATGCACAAGATTCGAGATCGTCAAACATTGGCGATTATTCGCGAGCTCTGGGTTGCGCGCGATGAATATGCAAAGAGGATTGATCTCTCCCCCGGCAGAGTCTTTAATGACGAGGCACTCGTTGAAATCGCGACCAAGCGTCCGAAGAGTGTTACCGATTTAGCTAAAATTGTTGCCAGGCGGAGCCGAGTGGAAAATCCTCCGGTCGAGAAATGGCACCAAATCCTTACCGATGTTCTGACCTGGACCAATGATCGCTTTCCAGAATTGCGCACGCCCTCGACGGGATTGCCTCCGATTAAATTGTGGCGAGATAAGAATCCACTGGCCTTTGCCCGGCTCTCACACGCTCGGGCATCGGTTCTAGAGATTTCGGATGAAATTGCTATTCCCGCTGAAAATCTCATTTCTCCAGAATTTGTGCGCCGGATCTGTTGGAACGATCCCATTGCCACCGAACCTGTAGCTCTAAACACCGAGATTCATCAGCAGCTCCTTCACCTGGGCGCCCGCAGCTGGCAGATCGATCAGATTTTGGAGGCGCTCGTGGCTGCCGTGCAGCAGACCGAACCGCTGCCCGCCAAGCCTGAGGAAGAGCCCGAGAATTCGCCCGAGGAGGCCTAATTCACTCGAATTACGCAACACTTAAGTTGCGTAATTCCACCTGGCGGCTCTAGGCTCGGGCTGTGCTCAGCACCTTTCTTATCGCGCTTCGCGAAGGCCTAGAAGCCTCACTCATCGTCGGGATCCTCGTTGCCTATCTGACCCGCTCGGGGAAGAAATTGCTCCTACCTTTCCTTTGGTTTGGCGTTGTAGTGGCTGTGGCCTTCAGTCTCGGGTTAGGCGCTTTCCTCAGCTTCACCTCCACTCAACTCTCTGTTCGAGGCGAGCAAGTCTTCGCGGGAACTACTTCCTTGGCCGCAGTTGCTTTGGTGACGTGGATGGTTTTTTGGATGAAGCGCAGCGCTCGTGGACTCAAGCGCGAACTTGAAGGCAAACTCACCGAAGCGCTACCCATGGGCAAAATCGCCTTGATCTTCGCCGCTTTCTTGGCTGTGGCACGCGAAGGTCTTGAGACCGCGCTTTTCATTTACTCCAATTTCAAAACTGTTGCCAGCGATACCGCCCCTTCGGTGGGTCTTATTTTAGGTTTGGCTAGTGCAATTACCTTGGGATATCTCATCTATCGACGGACCCTCTCGCTCAACTTAGGTAAGTTCTTTTCGATCACCGGCATAGCGTTGATCACAGTGGCCGCCGGGGTCTTCTCGCACGGTCTGCGCGAATATCAAGAATTAGGCTTCTTGCCTGGTGGCTCCGCTTATATCTGGCACCTTTCTGGCACCAACATATTTACCACTTTGCTCGATGGCACCATCGGAATCGGCACAGAGTTGACGTGGTTCCAGTTCATCCTCTGGGCTGCCTACTTAATCCTCACCCTTCGTTTCTACACTCGTGCTCTTCCGGTAAAAGTCGCTCAGCCGCAATAATCGCGCCTCATTTCCTTTTTCATTACTGACGAGTAACCTTTCATAATCGTGTCGCATAACGAGCGACAGCCATGAAGGGGCAACAATGGATCAGCGCGTGGTTTTGGTAGATGCAGTTCGTACTCCTTTTGGCAAAGCCGGAAGTCTCTATGCCGGAGTTCGTGCCGATGACATTGTCGTCCGTGCGATTCGAGGATTACTCGAACGAAATCCGAAAGTAGATCCCGCAACTCTCGATGACGTTGCCATCGCCGCTGCAACCCAATACGGGGACCAGGGTATGAATATCGGTCGCTCGGCTTCACTGTTGGCCGGAATCCCTAATTCGGTGCCGGGCTATTCCGTTGATCGTTGGTGCGCAGGTGCCATGACTGCGGTCACAACCATCTCTGGTGCCATCAGCATGGGCGCCTACGACATTGCTCTCGCCGGCGGCGTTGAACATATGGGCAACCACCCCATGGGTGAAGGTATGGATCCCAATCCACGATATCTAGCCGAAAAGATTGTTGACACGGATGCGCTGCAAATGGGAGCGACTGCTGAAAGATTGCACGATCTCTTTCCACACCTCACCAAAGAACGCGCAGATAAATATGCGCTCGCGTCGCAACAAAAGACCGCAGCCGCCTACGGAAAAGGCGAAATTCAACGCGACCTTATTCCCGTTGCGGTCAGAACTCCTGAGCTCGGTTGGGGAATTGCTAGCGTAGATGAGCCACCACGACCTACAACCACACTCGAGGCGCTGGCTGCGCTCAAGACCCCTTTTCGTGCGGCTGGACGCGTAACCGCAGGTAATGCTGCCGGTCTTAATGATGGCGCTGCCATGGCAATCCTGAGCAGCGAAAGCAAAGCCCTAGAACTTGGTTTGCCTATCAAAGCCAAGATGGTGACTTTTGCCTTCGCCGGAGTTCAGCCAGAAATTATGGGTTTTGGACCAGTCCCGAGTACCGAGAAGGCGCTTGCAAAAGCTGGATTAAAAATTGAGGACATCGGTCTTTTCGAAATTAACGAAGCCTTTGCTATTCAAGTACTTTCCTTCTTAGATCACTTTGGAATATCCGACGATGACTCCCGTGTGAATATTTATGGTGGCGCAATTGCCGTGGGCCATCCACTCGCATCTTCGGGCGTTCGATTGATGATTAATCTCGCGCGCGCATTTGAAGCACATCCGGAAGTGCGTTATGGAATTACAACTATGTGTATTGGTCTGGGCATGGGCGGCACCATCATTTGGGAAAACCCACATTATGTTGGAGGTTCAAAGTAAATGAGCGACGCAGCAACCACTCCCGAGGAAGTCATTACTCAGGCATTCGTTCGCGAGGTCGACTTAAGCGCGTTCGGCGCGAGCGGCACGCTCTCCCTCATCACGCTCGACAACGGTCTTGACCATAATCGTCCTAACACCTTCGGACCACAGTCATTGGTTGCGCTCAACGCGGCAATTTCGGCCGCCGAAGCGAGCTCGTCAGTAGCTATCGCAATCACGGGTAAGCCTTTTATCTTCGCAGCGGGGGCAGATCTCACGGGGATTGCTTTCGTGACCAATGAAAAGCAAGCGCTTGGCTTCGGCAAACTGGGCCATGACGTCTTTCGCCGACTTGGCGAAGGCAAGAAACCAACTTTTGCCTTTATCAATGGATTAGCTCTGGGCGGCGGGCTAGAGGTTGGTCTTCACTGCAATTACCGCACATTGGCATCGACAGCGTTTACCGCACTTCCTGAAGTTTTCTTAGGTCTCTTACCCGGCTGGGGCGGAGCAACGTTGCTTCCGAAACTGATTGGCCCGGAGAAGGCTGTACAAGTCATCATTCTTAATGCCCTCAACAACAACACGATGTTGAAGGCCAAAGATGCCCTTGCGCTCGGAGTCGTTGATGCGGTCTTTGAACCAGCCGATTACCTCGAGAAATCAATTCAATTTGCCGCAAATGTTCTTTCGGGAAAGAAAACTGTTGCACGCGCTGACTTCTCTGGCGATCTTCCTGCTTGGGAAAAAGCGATTGCTACTGGCAAGGCTGCAACTGCCAAGAAATATGGCGGGGCGGATATCGCTGCGCCGCGCAAGGCATTGGAAATCATTGCTGCTTCGCGCACCAATTCACTCAGCGAAGGATTTGATGCCGAGGATCGCGAACTCACTTCGCTCACGATGAGTGATCCGCTGCGCGCTTCCTTGTATGCATTCAATCTCATTCAAAAGAAGCGCAAAAAAGTTGAAGGTGCTCCTAAAGCGGCTTTAGCACGAAAGGTTTCAAAAGTCGGCGTCGTCGGCGCTGGTTTGATGGCCTCTCAACTCGCCTTGATCATGCTGCGCAATCTCAAAGTTCCGGTTGTAATTACCGACCTCGACCAGGAGCGCATCGACAAGGGTTTGCAATACATACGTGCCGAACTCACCAAACTTGTTGAAAAGCGTCGCATGTCAGCTGAGACTGCTGCCCGACTTTCTACATTAGTTTCCGGCTCGCTCGATAAATCTGGATTTGCTGATGCCAACTTTGTTATTGAGGCAATCTTTGAAGAGCTCAGCCTGAAGCAGAAACTCTTCATCGAACTAGAAGGTATCGTTTCACAAGAGTGCGTTTTGGCTACAAATACTTCTTCGCTCTCGGTAGAACGAATGTCCGAAGGTCTCAAGAATCCTGAGCGAGTTGTTGGGTTCCACTTTTTCAACCCGGTTGCGGTAATGCCTCTCCTTGAGATTGCTCGGACCTCAAAGACCGATGACCCGTCTACTGCCACGGCAGTAGCCATCGGAAAAGAGTTGAAGAAGACAATGGTGATCGTAAAAGATTCACCAGCTTTTGTCGTCAACCGATTATTGACTCGCTTTATGGGAGAAATTACTGATGCAATTGACGAGGGCACTCCCCCTGACGTTGCCGACAGCGCTATGAAGCCACTCGGTTTACCCATGAGCTCTCTTGAATTACTTGGACTAGTCGGTCCTGGAGTTGCGCTGCACGTGGCCGAAACTCTTAACGTAAATCTGGGACCTCGCTATCGCATCTCTCCGACCATGACTAACTTTGTCCGGGAAGGAATTCGCTCTTTCTATCTCAAGAATGACGATGGAACTCTCTCGCAAAATCCGGCAGCCATTGCATTGCTTCAACAAGGAAATACCGCCTCGAGCGCCGAGCAAGTTCGAGTTCGAGCATTAAAGGCACTCGCCGAAGAGGCGCGAATGATGCTGGATGAAGGTGTGGTCGCAACCCCGCAAGAAATTGATCTCTGCATGCTTCTGGGTTGTGGTTGGCCCTTGCACTTAGGTGGCATCTTGCCTTACCTAGATCGCGAAGGAATTAGCGAAGCCACCACCGGAACACGTTTTCACGCCCCAGGGGTGGCCTCAATAGCTAAGTGATTTAGTTCAGCAGTTGTCTGAGGACGTACTGCATGATGCCACCATGGCGGAAGTAATCCGCTTCGCCCGGTGTATCAATACGTACCTGCGCCTTAAAGGTCTTATCCCCTGCGGTCACATTGACTTGCTTGGGAGTAGAACCATTATTGAGTTCGGTGACGCCAGTGATAGCAAAAGTTTCATCACCAGTAAGGCCAAGGGATGCAGCGCTTTCGCCCGGCAAGAATTGCAAAGGCAGAACGCCCATGCCGATCAAGTTAGATCGGTGGATACGTTCGAAGGACTCGGCGATTACGGCTTTGACACCTAGCAACGCTGTGCCCTTTGCCGCCCAGTCGCGCGAAGACCCAGAACCGTATTCTTTACCTGCCAAAATGATGAGACCGACGCCCGCTGCTTGATACTGAATGGAAGCATCGTAAATTGTGCTTTGAGCACCCCCATCAAGAAAATTACGAGTAAAGCCACCCTCGACTCCATCTAGCAACAAGTTCTTGAGGCGAATGTTGGCAAAAGTCCCGCGAATCATGACCTCGTGATTGCCACGGCGCGAGCCGTAAGAATTAAAGTCGATCCGTTCGATGCCATGCTCGGCTAAGTACTTGCCAGCAGGTGAATCTGCTTTGATATTGCCAGCCGGGGAGATGTGATCTGTGGTTACTGAGTCTCCCAAGATTGCAAGGACTCGTGCACCGAATATATCGGTTACGGGTTTGGGTTCGCGTGGCATGCCATCAAAATACGGTGGCTTGCGGACGTAGGTTGAATTGGCATCCCATTCGAACGTCTTTCCGGTTGGGGTATCCAAAGACTTCCAACGGTGATCGCCGTCGAATACGGTGGCGTAATCCTTGGTAAACATCTCGGATGAAATCGCTGAGCCGACTACGGCGCTGATTTCTTCTGTCGTGGGCCAGATATCGCGCAAGAAAACGTCATTGCCTTGGGTGTCTGTGCCAAGTGGATCAGATTCAAAATCGTGATCCATCGTGCCAGCAAGGGCGTATGCGACAACTAGCGGTGGCGAAGCCAAATAATTCATCTTGATGTCTGGGCTAATGCGACCTTCGAAGTTTCGGTTACCGGAGAGAACAGCCGTAACGGCTAGATCATTTTCGTTAATGGCCTTGCTGATCTCGATAGGTAGTGGTCCCGAGTTACCAATACAGGTAACGCAGCCGTAGCCGACTAAGTTGAATCCCAATTGCTCCATATAGGTGGTCAAACCAGCGCGATCGTAATAGTCAGTCACTACCTTAGATCCTGGCGCAAGTGTGGTTTTAACCCAAGGCTTGCTATGCAACCCCTTCTCTACGGCCTTCTTGGCAAGCAAAGCCGCGCCGATCATGACTGATGGATTAGATGTATTCGTACAAGAAGTGATGGATGCAATTACAACTGCACCATTTTGTACTGATGTGGGTTTGCCGTTGACCGAAACCGCAACAGCTTCGCGTGCAGTTTTTTCGGAGAAATACGAAGGAGAGATTTTCTCGTAAGAGCCCTTTGCCGCAGATAGAGAGATGCGATCTTGCGGACGCTTTGGTCCGGCAATAGAAGGAACAACGGTTGCCAGATCAAGTTCGAGTTTCTCGGAGAAGCGAGGTGCGTGATCTGGGTTGTGCCAGAGACCGATCTTCTTTGCATACTTTTCGACGAGCTCGAGTTCAGCTTCAGAGCGGCCGGTCAAAGACAAGTACTTGAGAGTTTCTTCATCAATAGGGAAGATTGCGCAAGTCGAACCGTATTCTGGTGACATATTTCCGATCGTGGCGCGATTAGCCATAGGAAGCGCTGAAACACCTGGACCGTAAAACTCCACGAACTTTCCAACAACACCATGCTTACGCAACATTTCGGTGATGGTCAGTACTAAGTCGGTCGCAGTTGTGCCAACGGGCATCTGACCATTGAGCTTGAATCCGACGACTCGTGGAATCAACATGGAAACCGGCTGACCCAACAAAGCTGCCTCAGCTTCAATTCCGCCCACTCCCCAACCAAGGACACCAAGGCCATTGACCATCGTGGTATGTGAATCTGTACCAACCACAGTGTCGGGATAAGCGCGAAGCTCACCATCGACGACACGCGTCATAACGACTCGAGCCAGGTACTCAATATTTACTTGATGAACAATTCCTGTCCCGGGTGGAACAACTTTAAACTCATCGAAGGCGCCTTGGCCCCAACGCAAGAATCGATAACGCTCGCGATTACGTTGGTATTCAATATCTGTGTTCTCTTCAAAAGAAGTTTTCGTACCAAAAACGTCGGCAATGACCGAGTGGTCGATGACGAGTTCGGCAGGGGCCAACGGATTTACCTTTGTGGGGTCACCGCCAAGATCGGCGATCGCCTCACGCATAGTGGCCAAATCGACGACGCAAGGAACGCCGGTAAAGTCCTGCATAATCACGCGCGCTGGCGTGAATTGAATTTCAGTATCCGGTTCAGCAGCGGGATCCCAAGACGCGAGCGCCTTGATTTGCTCGGCGGTGATGTTGGCACCATCTTCAGTGCGCAGCAAATTTTCAAGAAGTACCTTGAGACTGAAGGGAAGAGTCGCAGCTCCTTCAAGTCCAGAAATGTCGAATATTTCGTAGGCTTGTCCGCCGGAATTTAATGTGGTCTTTGAATTGAAGGAATTTTTACTCATATTTTCTAGTCATCCACCCTGTCATTCTAGAATTATTCATTCTTAAGGCTCTTTTGATAACCCCATTCTAGTCCGCCTCAGTTTTTTCGACTAAATTTCACCACGGTTTCTACGTGCTGGGTCATCGGAAATAGGTCAAATCCCACTATGTGGTCGATCTGGTACCCGCCATCAACCAAGAACTTGGCATCTCGAGCCAGCGAAGCTGGGTCACATGAGACGTAAACAATCGTCCTAGGTTTAATGCGAAGTATCGACGTGACAACCATCTCACCTGCACCAGTTCTAGGTGGGTCTAACAAAATTGCGTCGACTTTGGAGATTTTGGGTAGTTGACTTTCTACCGTGCCATTGTGAATCACGACATTCTTGCGGTCAGCGAAAATCTTCTCCGCATCGGAGATCGCTTTCCGATCGCTTTCGATGAGATGAACCTTGCCAGAACTTCCCACTATCCGAGCCAGTTCGGCGGTAAAAAGTCCTACGCCACCATAAAGATCACACACGTGTTCGCCATATTGAAGATCCAATTGATCGACAACGGCGCGCATCAACGTTGCGGGGGCATTGATATGGCTCTGCCAAAAGCTTTGGGGAGATATGGAGTACTCATGCGATCCAACTTTTTCGACGAGTCTTGTTGGTCCAGAAATCGAACGACCACCACGTGCAACATTTACTTGGCCGGTGCTGGATACTGCGACTTCCAGGCGTTGATCCCCGCTCCACTTGCGGGATGCTATAGCGGCGATATTCATTTCGGGTACGGCGATCAGGCAATCTTCAATTTCAACCACATCGTTGCTCCGAGATCCGAAAAGACCAATTTTCCCACTAGGTGAGATGGCGAAGTCCATGCGCGTTCGCCATTCCAATCCGGTTTCAGGGGCAACGCCAATCACAGATATCTCAAGGGCGATCTTGGCCAAACGGGAAAATTGCTCTTTAATAATCTCAGCCTTCAATGTGCGCTGATGAGCGACTTCTATATGCTGAAAATCGCAGCCACCGCATCCCCCAGACCCGGAATATGGACATGGGGCAACAACTCGATGAGATGAGGGCTCGATGATCTCAACGGCATCACCGCGGCAAATTTTGGAGGTAACTTGAGTGATGAGCACTTTGGCGACTTCACCGGTTAGGGCGTGGCGCACGAAAATAACCCGACCTTCATGACGAGCGATGAAGTGACCGCCATGAGCTACCGGTCCTATCTCCAACGTCAAAATCTGACCGACTTCTAGAGTCGAAACGGGGGTCTTCTCTTCATTCATAGTGCAGAGCCTAAGGGTGTAAGTTCTCTCCCGTGCACGTAGTCATCATGGGTTGCGGTCGAGTTGGTTCAGGTCTGGCAAAGGACCTTGAAGCCGCCGGCCATACAGTCGCAGTAATCGACCAAAATCGCGAGGCATTCAGACGCCTGGGTGCAGACTTCAATGGTCGCACGGTTGCTGGCGTGGGTTTTGATCGAGATACCTTGCTCGAGGCAGGAATCGAACATGCCGATGCCTTTGCCGCGGTTTCCAACGGCGACAATTCCAATATCTTGGCAGCTCGGGTCGCGCGAGAAACTTATGGGGTTGCAAACGTGGTTGCTCGAATCTACGACCCAGCTCGAGCTGAAATTTATCAGCGCTTGGGTATCCCTACTGTTGCCACAGTCCTCTGGACTACGGACCAAATTATGCGCCGCCTGGCCCCAGAAGGTTCTCGCTCTGAATGGCGCGATGCCAGCGGAACGATTCAATTATGCGAGGTTCATCTTCATGCCGGTTGGTTTGGCAATCCTGCCCATCTGATCGAAACGTCAACTAAAGCACGCGTTGCATTCATCACCAGACTTGGTGAAGGTTTGGTGCCTAATGAACATACCGTTTTGCAAGAAGGCGACCTTGTCCATGTGATGGTTGCCGAGAGCGAGATTGCCCAAGTGGAACTTGCACTTTCTAAATCTCCCGAGGAGATCTAAATGCGTATTGCCATTGCAGGAGCGGGAAACGTGGGTCGTGCTATTGCGCGCGAACTCATTGAAAACGGCCATCACGTTTTGTTGATCGACCGCGATCCTAAAGCCCTTAAAATGGAAAGCGTACCCAGTGCCGAATGGTTGATGGCCGACGCGTGTGAAATCACGGCGCTGGACAATGCCAAGCTCGATACCTGTCAGGTCATGATTGCTGCGACTGGCGATGACAAGGTGAATCTAGTGGCATCGCTTTTAGCCAAGAGCGAATATGGGGTTCCTCGAGTCGTTGCTCGAGTTAATCACCCAAAGAATGAATGGTTATTCGACAATTCTTGGGGTGTCGATGTAGCCGTATCAACCCCACGCATCATCTCCGCACTTGTTGAAGAAGCTGTGAGCGTTGGCGATGTCGTTCGACTCTTTTCCATCCGAAAAGGTGAAGCGAACCTCGTTGAAATTACCCTTCCCGATAGCGCTCTTGTTGTTGGTCGTACCGTCCAGGAAATTGCTCTTCCAGAAGGGGCATCTCTGGCCGCAATAGTCCGAGATGGCCGAGTCATATCACCGCACCAGCACGATATGTTTGCCGCAGGAGATGAACTTCTCTTTGTTGCTACTTCTGATGCCGAAGATAAATTAAAGGCTTGCTTTATTAACTAGCTTCCGGCTCATCTATTTTTGTCGTTGGTACTTTTCGCAAAATCAGCCAAGTACCCCACCCAGCGAGAATAAACAGTGGATATCCCATTACCAATCGAGCGGTTCCTAAAGCATTGATGTTCCCGGTTTTATAGAGTGGGTATTGAACAACTAGACGTGAAAGAAAAAGTCCTACCCAGAGCCAGCCCGCGCGAACATATGCTTTCTTTCTCATGCGATCTTTTCGCCACATGAGATTTTCTCCGAGTAGCGGGCCAAGCATTAGGCCCATAAGCGGCCAGCCAGCCAAATTGAGTGCCGAGTACAACGCCGCATAAACCGCATTTGTAATCAGACCGGGCAAATAGAAATCAGCCGCTTTGCCAGTATGACGAGAAAGCAATGCACAGATCGCAATCCCAACTAGCCCAGAAATTGCATGCTGCAAGGTCTCACGTTTCACTAATCTCAACAATGTAAGTACGGCTGACAAAATGAGGGAAGCCAGCAGCGCATCATTGAGATTATGTGAAACATTAAATGCAATGAGAAAAAGAAGGCTGGGTAATCCAGAATCGATCAGCCCTCTGGTCCCGCCTAATGCGCTGATGATCTTTGCTTTATCTTCCTCGTGACCTTCGTAACTCACAAACTGCTCCCCGTCGAACCGAAACCACCCAGGCCGCGCTCAGATCCTGGCAGATATTCCACCTCGACGAAATCTGCACGCTCAACTTTTTGAATAACCAGCTGCGCTATTCGATCACCTTTGTGGAAGCTAATTGCCTCCTTTGGATCGTGATTAATTAATATGACTTGCAGTTCTCCGCGAAATCCGGCATCGACCGTTCCTGGCGTATTCACCATTGAAACTCCATGCTTGATCGCTAGACCAGATCGAGGATGAACAAAAGCGGCATAACCGTCAGGAAGCGCTATTGAAATTCCAGTAGGAACCAGAGCGCGCTCGCCTGGTTGCAAAGTTATTTCAATCCTTGAGGTGAGGTCTGCTCCGGCGTCTCCCCCTTTTGCATAGAAAGGAAGTGGAACTGAATCGTCGGTTCGAGTAATAAGAACTTGCACCATCAGGGGTTGATCTCGAAATCTGGATCTACGAAAGCCAAGAGTTCAGGATGGGCGGTGACGTGGGCTAGATACTCTTTCGGAGCATTTTCCATGAAGTGCTTCATGGGCACTATTACAAAGAGAGCGGCAGCCCGAACTGCAATTGGGCCATCCGGAGAATCCAATCGGCCAACGGCAGCCGTGTACACCTTGCGGTTTACTTGGCCCGTGATTTCTGCAGAAATATGAAGCGTCGATCCCATGGGGACTGGAAGAAGAAAGTCAGTTTCAAGTCTGGCAGTGACTGCGGGCGAGCGAATCAGCCACATTAATTTTCCAAGAGCTTCATCGAAGGCTAAGGAAAGTAATCCACCATGAGCGAGACCTGGGGCGCCTTGATGGTTTTCGGTAACAGTAAATACCGCAGTTAAATTTTGTCCTTCACCGGCATGAGCAACAAGATGTAGGCCGGTCGGATGCAAATCGCCGCAACCAAAACAATGGCCAAAATGAGATGGGATTTTAGAGCCAGGTAGAGGTGCTTTGGCATGCCGAGCTGGAATTTCCGAACCTTCCGGCGCGATTGTGCTTGGTACACGTGACATGCTCCAAGGGTAATACTTCATCGGCTTTTCAAGTAACTTAAGGCTATGGCCTTCCCCCGATATCGCGAGACCATCCGTTGGTCGCTCTGGATCTGGTTCTTTTTTGCCTTTCTCTTGGGATCGCTCTCGCTTGCAGTCTGGGCAGCGCTGGGTACTGCCATTGCCATGGCGGTCTCACTTGGTGAATTGGTGCTCCTTGTCATATTTTATTTAAAGAGCTCTTTGCATCTTCGCGTCAGTGAGGGATGGCTCTTCGCCGGAAAAGCAAAAATTGAAACGAAATACATCACAAGTATCATCGAACTCGATGGGCCGACGATGCGAAAAGTTCGTGGTCCAGAAAGCGATCCAGCGAGTTACTTGGAAATTCGATTCTGGGTGACCGAAGGAATAAAAATAGAGATCGATGACCCAAGGGATATGACACCCTACTGGCTGATTAGTACTCGCAATCCTGACAAGTTGGCCTCAGCCTTAAGGATGCCCTGAAGAAAATAAATTAATCGCAATCTTTGCAGACAGCTTTGGTACCTTCGCCACGAGCGAGCTGCGTGACGTGATGAACCAAGAAGCAACGAGAGCATGTGAACTCATCGTTTTGCTTTGGGACAACGCGCACCGTTAGCTCTTCGCCAGAAAGATCCGCGCCCGGAAGTTCTAGGTTTTCAGCGGCATCTTCTTCATCGATATCAACTTGACCTGATTGCGCATCTGCGCGCCGTGCTTTGAGTTCTTCTAACGATTCCTCATGTAATTCTTCATCAGTTTTTCTGGGGGTGTCGTAATCGGTAGCCATGGCACCTCCTCTAAAAATAGTTAAAACTCGATTCAAACAGTGGACAAGGAAGAAAACCTTGCGTCGGGCGGATAATCCCCTAAAACGCTCGCTTCTGCCTAATCAACGTTCGGCGTGTCGGGATTATTCCCCATATAGGGAAGGCGAATGGGGGGCTAAGGTCAAAATGTGCTGTGAATTAGCACTCTACGACTGGAGGCGAATCGGCTCTTGCCCGCGGGCAACTAGACGTTCGAAATGTGAATCGCGCTTTTCGGTGAAGGAAGAGACCTCGACCGCTGCCTTTTCTAGCCAGGCACCGAGTTCATCTCGAGCCGCTTGACCATCTCCTGAGAGCGTATCCAAGTCAAAGATATTCCAGGCTCGCAGGACTGGATTCACTACATCTTCTAAGTGAAGCTGCAGGTCGTAAATACCAGCAAGGGCAATTTGAACAGATTTGCGGCCCCATCCGGGCATGCCGGCACCAGGCATCTGGAAATTAGTTACAACATCGGTGATCGCGCGCATCGCCGCGTTTGGCTCGAGTTCTAGAGCGGCACCTAAAAGGTTACGGTAGAAGAGCATGTGCAAATTTTCGTCCAGGGCGACTCGTGCCAACATGCCTTCGCAAATCGGATCATTTGAAATCTTGCCAGTATTGCGATGGGAAATGCGCGTCGCTAATTCTTGAAAAGTTACGTAGGAGACCGTGTGCAACATGTCGGTTTCGTAGGGAGTTTCGTACCCAACCTGCATGTGCGCCATACGCAAATCTTCGAGTTCGTTGGGATCTACGCCTCGAGTCGCCATCAAATAATCTCGGAGAACAATGCTGTGTCGGGCTTCTTCTGCTGTCCAACGATTAATCCATGAGTTCCATGCGCCATCGCGAGCCATAGAAAGAGCGATTTCGGTGTGATAGCTAGGAAGGTTATCTTCAGTCATTAAATTAAGGATCAGGGAATCTTGAGCAATAGATGTGAGCTTAGAATCTTTTGCCTCCCACGCATCGCCATTGAGCGGACCAGGGAAATTTCGGCCTTCGCTCCATGGGACATATTCATGGGGGTACCAATCTTTGGTCGTGTTGAGGTGGCGATCAAACTCCACGGCAACAACGGGCTCAAGATCTCGAATCAATCGAGATTGAACGGCCTTGGCGGCTTCAGACATTAATTCTCCGTTTTCATCTTCTTGCAGTTACTAGGCGGACACGCTACCCCACGCTCTGGTGTTACTCGTCAGTTTCTGAGCGAATTTGGCGGGTACGTGAGATTGCTTGCTCGCGTCGCCATTTGGCGATGAGGCCGTGATTTCCTGACGTAAGGATCGCAGGAACTGATAAGCCTCGCCATTCAGAAGGTTTGGTATAACTGGGATATTCCAGGAGCGTTTCCTGGCCTTCGGCAACGATGGAATGAGACTCCTCGGTCAGAGATTCGGGATTTCCAAGCACGCCTGGAACCAGTCTCACAATGGCTTCGATCATTACCAATGCGGCAGCTTCACCGCCGTTAAGCACATAATTGCCAATAGAGACCTCGCGAACTCGAAAATCAGAACGGGTTCGATAATGTTCAGTTACGCGGTGGTCTATGCCTTCATAGCGCCCACAAGCGAAAATGAGGTGGTCTGCAGAACTGAGCTCTTCTGCCATTGCTTGCGAAAATAGTTCGCCAGCAGGCGTCAAAATGATGAGTTCGTGGTGTGAAGATTCAGAAGACACGGCAATGGCATCAATGGCCTGGCCCCAGACTGTCGGCATCATGACCATTCCAGCGCCGCCTCCGTATGGAGTGTCATCGACCGTTCGATGAACGTCGGTCGTGAAATCACGAAGGTCATTAGTAGTGATATCAACTAATCCAGATTGACCCGCTTTGCCGATAAGAGATTGAGCAAGTGGCGTTACAACGTAATCCGGAAAAATTGTGACTACATCGATCTTCAAATTACGCGCCATCGATCAAACCTTCAGGAGGAACTACGGTGATTCGCTTATTTGCTATATCCACATCGGGAACCAATTCATAAACAAATGGAATGAGGATTTCACCATTGTTACCAGCTATGGAGAGGAGATCTTGCCCGGGAAGGGCGATCACGTCAGTAACTTTTCCAAGTTCAACTCCGGCAGATGTAACGACGTCACAGTCGATGAGTTGTAGAACATGAAAATCATCTTCATCTTCACCAGCGGCATTGACATCTACTTCAGCCAACAAGATTGTGTCACGAAGGTTTTCAACTTGATTTCGATCATTCACGCCTTGAAACCCTAAAAGAAGAATTCCATTATGCACTCGAGCGGATGTAATAGTTAATGGACCACCGATGCTGGGCTCGGTAACTAGTACCGAACCCAGAGCGAATCGTTCTTCTGGCGAATCTGTGCGAACCTCAATAGTCGCTTCACCAAGGACTCCGTGTGCGCGGCCGATGCGGCCTACGACGAGGAGCACAATTATCGAGCCTCGTCAGCCTCGATGAGATCAACTCGAATTGATCGGCCAGCAATTGCGCTGACGACAGTTCGCAATGCGCGTGCAGTGCGACCGTTACGACCAATTACCTTGCCAATATCATCTGGGTTTACACGAACCTCAAGTGTCGTGCCACGGCGATGAGTCTTTTCGGTGATGACGACATCCTCTGGATTATCGACAATCCCCTTGACGAGGTGTTCTAGAGCCTCATCAATCATTTTTATTCGGCTGCACTTTCTTCAGCGGCAACTTCAACTGCAGCTACTTCAGCGGCAACTTCAACTGCAGCTACTTCAGCTACAACTTCTGGTGTTGCTTCAGCTACAACTTCTGGTGTTGCTTCAGCTACAACTTCAACGGGAGCAACTTCTTCAACAACAGGTGCGTTCTTAGCAGCAAGTTTGTCAGCGGCCTTCTTCTTCATAGTGGTCGCGCCTTCTTTTGGCTCGTCCATAGCTTCTTTAACTGCGGCTTCGTAAGCCAGACGCTTGTGAGGCTTCACAGCTGCAACGCGAAGTGTTCCTTCGGTGCCCGGCAAGCCCTTGTGCTTCTGCCAGTCACCAGTGATCTTGAAAATTGCCTCTACTGCTTCAGTTGGAAGTGCTCCTACGCCTAGCCAATATTGAGCGCGCTCGGAGTTAACTTCAATGAGTGAAGGCTCTGAAACGGGCGAATAGCGACCGATCTCTTCAATGGCACGGCCATTTCGAGCGGTGCGGGAATCGGCAATGACAATTCGGTAGTGCGGGGTGCGAATCTTTCCGAGACGCATCAATTTAATCTTTACAGCCACTAGGGCGTTCTCCTTGTTTTAATCGGACCGAACTTCCATGTCGACAGTGGGAGCGTCGCCATTTCAGCAGTCCTAATTGGACATGATTGCTAAGGGGTAGAGGGCCCTTAAGCAGGTGGCTAATCTTGCCAGCAAGATGGGGCAAACCCAAATTTTTAGCTCTCTAGGGCTCGCTTAGCCGGGTTTCCTGAGCGTGATTTCTTCTTGCCAGGCACTGGCCTTCCTGGAGCTCGTCCTGCCCCCGGAGGCAAAGCCATCCCTGGCGGCAGCGCCATTCCCGCCGGCATTCCCCCACCATTGCGCATCTGCTTCATCACCTTTTGAGCTTGGGTGAACCGTTCTACTAGGGAATTTACTTCCGACACCTGACGTCCACTGCCGTTGGCGATCCGAACTCGCCGACTGCCGTTGAGGATCTTGGGGTCAGTTCGTTCGGCTGGCGTCATGGATTGCACGATCGCTTGAGTGCGAACGAGTTCGCTTTCATCAAAGTTATCAAGTTGCTTCTTCATTGCACCCGAATTCATGCCCGGCAACATGCCTAGCAATTTGGACATCGAGCCCATCTTCTTCATGGCTTCAAGTTGCGAGAGAAAATCGTCGAGAGTGAAAGATTCACCGCTGGCGAATTTGTCCTCAAGTTTGGCTGCACTTTCGCTATCAAATGCTTTCTTGGCTTGTTCGGCCAATGTCTGCACATCTCCTAAACCAAGGATTCGAGAAGCCATACGGTCGGGGTAGAAGAGGTCGAAGTCGCCAACTTTTTCTCCAGTTGCGGCGAACATGATAGGACGACCCGTGATCTCGGTGATCGAAAGTGCGGCACCGCCTCGGGCATCGCCATCAAGCTTGGTCAGCACTACGGCATCAAAACCGACGCCATCCAAAAAGGCCTGTGCCGTTTTTACTGCATCCTGGCCAATCATGGCGTCTACAACAAAAAGAACTTCATCGGGATTAACCGCATCGCGAATTTTTTTCGCTTGCGCCATAAGTTCAACGTCGACGCCAAGACGGCCGGCGGTGTCGACGATAACAACGTTATGCATTTTATCTTTTGCAAATTGCAAACCAGCCTTAGCAACCTTGACCGGGTCCCCTATTCCGTTGCCGGGTTCGGGTGCGAACACCGGAACTCCCACCGAATCACCGACGACCTGCAATTGCGTGACTGCATTGGGACGTTGTAAATCAGAAGCTACCAAAATTGGAGTATTGCCTTGATCCTTGAGGTACTTGGCCAACTTTCCGGCCAAAGAGGTTTTTCCAGCACCTTGCAGACCCGTAAGCAAAATGACGGTGGGAGCGACTTTCGCGTATCTAATTCTGCGGGCGCTGCCACCAAGAATCGCGACCAGTTCTTCATGAACAATGTCGAAAATCGCTTGCGAAGGATTGACCCCACGATTGATTTCTTCTAGGGAATTAGCGGTTCTGGATTCAATTCGCTGAAGAAAGGAATCAGTGACGCTCAAAGCTACATCGGAGTCCAAGAGTGCAAGGCGTATCTCATCCAGAATCTCGGTCAAATCGCCAGTTTTGATTCTGCCTTTCTTGCGCAATGAGGCAAAAGCACCAGCAAATTTTGAAGAGAGTGAATCAAACATGTCGGTATCGTACTGCCCCAGAATTACTGAGTCAGAAGCAACTTCTCTACTTGGCTAGCCAAGAGAACAGCACGTTCTTCAGATAATGCGCCACCGGACGCTTCAGTTAAATAGAGAGTATCGAAGGCTTCCGCGCCTAAGGTCGCCACAATCGCCGCCCTAATATCGACCCCAAAGCGAGTTACTGCCTTGCTGACCGCAAAGAGAACACCCGGACGATCGTGCATTCTCACCTCCAAGAGGGTCGCATCTGTTGCCGTGTCATTGCTGGCCGAAACCACAGGAGGAGCGACTGGAATCCCCGGATATTTTTTGTAGAGGCGAATCCGTTCGTCAATTCTGGAAGTCAAATCGATCTCGCCCTGCAACGCCTTCACCAAAGTGGCTCGCAACGCTTCCGAGGTGGGAGGCTGCGCGTGAGCATCTAATGAAACGATCCACTTCATAACGGCGGAATTACCGTGCGAACGAGTAC